>JBCBKQ010000075.1:0-22868 GCA_038521595.1 Cyanobacteria bacterium J06627_28
CTGCTGTAATTATGGGTGTCATTGCTGCTGTTTCTGGCTTTGCATTAGTCCGTTTGCTAATGCGAATTGCCAAAGCTGACAGAATGCCATAGCGCCCATAGCTTTTACAACGTAGCTTTTACAAGAGCTTCTATAAAAGCTTCTGCAGCGGCTTTTGTAGCGCATCTTCTGATTTGTACGACGCGATGGACTATCCCCTGACGGGCATACACTTTGCTGGGCTCACAGACGTGGGGCTACATCGCAGTGCCAATCAAGATAGCTATTACCTGTCACCCCAGGGCGATCTCTTCATTGTGGCCGATGGCATGGGTGGCCACATTGGTGGTCAAGAAGCCAGTCGCATAGCCACAGAGGTGATTCGAGAATATTTGACGCAGCATAGAGAGAGCGACGACTCTCCTGACATCCTGCTAGAGCAGGCAATCCTAAAGGCAAATGAGGCCGTGATTGCAGACCAGCGTCAGCACCCAGCACGAGCCGATATGGGTACAACGGTGGTTGTTGCGATGGTGCAAGACGACGAACTTTGGTGTGCCCATGTGGGCGACTCACGGCTATACATTTTGCGAGAAAGCGGCTTTATTCAGGTCACGCAAGATCATACCTGGGTAGCTCAGGCCATGCGCTCTGGCGATTTATCCGCTGACCAATTGGCCCATCATCCCTGGCGACATGTCCTTTCGCAGTGCATTGGTCGTGAGGATTTGCTAGAAGTTGAGACCCAAAAGCTTCAGATTGAGCCGGGCGATCGCCTTTTGCTATGTAGCGACGGCCTTACAGAAGAGCTTTCTAACGATGCCATTATTACCTATTTACAATCTGCTCAAACCTGTGAGGGCGCGGTAGCCTCCTTGATTGCAGCGGCCAAAGCCCAGGGTGGCCGTGACAATATTACGGCGGTTGCTCTTTCGATCCCTGAGTTTCCGACTCATATTCAGGACTATCTATAAGTTAAGGCTGTCTTTACTTCTTAACGCTGCGCTGCCATCTTCATTCTTTGCTGTTATTGGGCACTGTCATTTGGCACTGTCATTTGGCACTGCCTTTTTTGGCACTGTCACTTGGTACTGTCTTTTTGGCAATATCAACAGTAGGGATGATAGTAATCTTTGGAAGGAATGATACTGTTTAAGCATGGCTCCATGGCTTTTTTGCACTTGGCTATAGCCACTACGAGTAGTTGCAATTGTTGTCCTGCAAAGCGCCAAGTGCATAGCAATCTACGTACGCATCAGCGGATTGCTATACCTGTCCTTTCGCAGCACCTTTTTTGAGGCAGTTTTATGTTTAAGCGGGCACTCATTTGTACAGATCTTTCGGATAGCCTGCAACGGCTGACTGCCTTTGTTCCAGACCTCGCTAAGGGCGGGCTGACCCATCTGATCTTTTTTCACAATGTTCCTTTGATGACCTCTCGCGAAATTCCCTGTGTGGATGAGGATAAGGTGACAGAGGCGCGGCAGGTGTTGGCCGCAGCTGAAGCAAACGTGCCAGATGGCACGACAGTTGACATTGAGATTGCGTCTGGGCGAGCATCCGAAAATATTGTGCGAGCGGTGAGCAAATATAGCCCTGATATTGTGTTCTCTGGTATGCCTACACGCTCAGCGCTGAATGAAAAGCTGTTTGGCAGCACAACGATGACCCTAGCCGAACAGGTCGATGTGCCCATTTTAATTTTACGGCCTCAGCTGGTCTCTACGTTCCGTGAGCGCGAGCTGGCTCAGCGATGCCAACATTTGTTTGAATACCTGCTGCTACCTTACGACGGCAGTAAGAGTTCACAAAAGCTAATAAATGACGTGAAAGCGCAGATTCAGTCCAATCCAGAAGGCGCTTTAGAAACGTGCCTTTTGAGCTGGGTGATTGATGATGGTGGGCGGCAGGCAAGTAATGATCCAGAGGCTGATGCTCAGACTAAGCTGGATGCCGTGAAGGCTGACCTAGAAGGTCTAGGCACTGAGATTACGACAGAAATCCGGGTGGGCAATCCACTGGAGGAAGTTTTAAAGTCAGGAGAGGTTCACGACATTAGCGCGATCGCCGTTTGTACTGGCAAAAGCAAAGGCCTCTTAAAGTTCACTGTGCCCAGCTTTACCAGTGCCATTCTGAGAGAATCCTGGCATCCCATCATTCACTTCCCTCGCCAAAAGTAGGATGCACCTGACAGCTGCTCGTTAGAACCCTATCGACGCATCGATTCCTGTTTGTGAATCTGAATGCATAGACTCAAAGTTCATCAAAATTTTGGGCTTGAGATTATTGTCTAGCTCTTGCTTCAATAGTGCTTTGCTTGACTGTGGATTGCCACCTGCCGGAAAGTTTCGGGCATTGGTTGCCCACTCTTTTAGCAGTTTGAGCTGGCTGACGGCCACATTCAGCTTTTTCACATGGAGGCACTTGTGAGGCGTCTCCTTGGAGAAGAATAGAATGCGGTACTGACGCGCATTTGCCAGCTCCCAAAGCATGGCCTGAGAGGTGGCGGCTTTGAGATCGAGATAGCAAGGCAGCCAGCGGGGCCCTTCTACTTTGTTATAAAACGCAGTGAGCCATAGAACCATTGGGTGGGGCGTCATGGTGCACATAAAATTGTTGTAGCGAGTGTTGCGTATGCGCTTTTCAATTTCGGCGGCAGGCATCATGGCCCATAGGGTGGGACTAGTTTCGTTATCTCGTGTGAGCAGTCGGGGAAATACAATTTGGGCAATGGGCATATCTGCTGGCCATTGCTGCTGCTGGTAGAAATGGTCTTCTGGCTTAGGTGCAGGTGCTTTTTGTTCGCTGGCCTCTACCGCAGCTGAGTTTGTCGGTTTCGTTTTTTCAACAACGGGCAGCTTGGAGAGGGTGGTATTGATGCGCTGTGAGATTTGAAACCCTGAGCCAAATCGTTTTTCTAAGGGCTCAATGGCGCTGATGATATTGTCAATACTGTCTGGGCGGTCTTCTCGCTGCTTGGCTAGGCAGGCCTTGACCACATCGTCTAATGCCTTGGGTACTTTGAACTCGGTCAGCGGCTTCGGCTTTAAGAGGCGATGTGCCTTGTACCAGCTGCCAAAGGCGTTGTTTTTGGGTTTTACAGGCAGCGTCCCCGACAGCATTTGGTACATCATGACGCCCAGGCTGTAGATGTCTGAGCGGCTGTCTAGCTCGCGGCCTTCCATTTGCTCTGGTGAGGCGTAGGCCAAGGTGCCCATAAAGGTGCTGGTCTGCTCGCTGCCTGCCTGGAGCAGCTTAGCGATGCCAAAATCTAGAATTTTGACCAGCTCACCCATGGATGGATCTGAGGTGACTAAAATATTGCTGGGCTTGATGTCTCTGTGAATGATGGGGACGACTTCGCCTTTTACCAAGATGCCATTGTGCGCAGTGCGCAAGCCCAGTAGCACCTGACGAATGAGACCTAAAAAGCGAGGCACTGGCAGGGGGCGCTTTTGGACGATTTGGCCGACGTTATCGCCCTTAAGATATTCCATGACGTAAAACGGAATCTCATCTTCGTTGACGCCGTAGTCCGTCACGCGGACGACGTGCATACTTTTTTGACCGAGCTGAGCGCAGGTCATGGCCTCACGCAAAAAGCGCTCGCGCATGTCCTCATTGAGCAGCGTTTGCGAGAGAAACTTTACTGCAACGGGAACGCCTCCTAGAAGCGAATCGCCTGCTAGGTAGACCTTGCCCATAGAGCCCTGTCCGATGGCTTCTATCAGCTCGTAGCGATTGGAAATTTTACGGCCGGTATTGGGATCTGTCATTAGGCCTGGCGAACGAGTTCCGCCTCCATGGTGCTAATGAGGTAGTGCCCCGACATGACGCCACCTGAAAAGTGATAGCGCTCTGGGCTAATTTGTCGCAGGGTTTCAAAGCCTGTACGGCGCTGTTTATCGTTGACGCCCCAATATCTTTGAACAATCGATTCGGGTGCAATCCAGCCCTCTCCTTCTACTTTGCCAAGCTGGCTGTGCTGCAACACAAAGGTATATTGCCTTTCACGGCTAGTGACGCGCCCCCGGGACTGTAAGACGATGTCTTCTTGGGCCGATTCGCTGTCTAGAAAGGAGAGCTTGGTGGCCATCATGAAGCAGTCGGCTTGTTTCCACGCCACCAGAATTTTGCCTTTGATGGGTTCCGGTAGGCTATCTCTGGTGAGCCAGCTTCCCTGCAGTGTCCATCGACCAGGCTCTAGTAAAAAGCTGTGGGCCACAGCGCAATTCCTTTCAAGCTATAGGTGAGTTGGCAGGTGAGTCTACTCAGCGCCATTGCCCTAGAATGCCCAGTATGAAGGCTAGATTAAGGCTGAAATGAAGCTTTTGTTTTGTGTGAACATTTCTACGGGGCCCAAATCTCTCCGAGTAAACAGGGCCGCGCCGCGCCAGTCACGCTAGGAAGATTGCCCGGTGTATTGTGCCAGCGCCAGTAGGCCAAAATGGCAAAGGCGATCGCTTCTTTGTAGTCTGCGCTGAGCGATCGCACATCTGTCGTTACAACTGTAGTCTCAGGCAGTCGCTGCTGTAGCCGCTGCATCAGATAGGCATTGCGCCCGCCGCCCCCGCCAATTAAGACTTCTGCAGGTAGCGCCGGTAAAAACTGCCGATAGCTCAGTTCAATAGTGGCTGCGGTGAAGTCTGTCATTGTGGCCAAAAAGTCTTCGGGGGGCAGCTGCTGTGCTTGTGCGGCTTGCCAGCACCTGGCTGCATAGGCAGCGCCAAATAGCTCTCTTCCCGTTGACTTTGGCGGTGGTGTTTGGAAAAAAGGCTGTGCCAGCCATGTCTTTATTAAGGCTTGGTTCGGTGTTCCCTTTGCGGCCCATTGGCCATTTTTATCGTAGGTTTTCTCGCCGCCGGACAGTTCATAAACTGCCCAGTCAATTAGGGCATTTCCTGGCCCGGTGTCCCAGCCTTTGATGCCGTCAGGTGGCGACTGAGCGTTATTTGAGGGCTGTCTATCCCACGCGGGTAAGTAGGTGACGTTGCCAATGCCGCCAATGTTTTGAACGGCCAGATCCTGATGGGGCTGACTGAGCAGGCAGGCGTCAATGATGGGTACGAGAGGCGCGCCCTGACCGCCGAGGGCAATATCGGCAACGCGAAAGTTGCTAATGGTGGTGCAGCCTGTGGCCTGAGCGATAAGGTCGCCGCGTCCGAGCTGAAGGGTGTGCCCTAGGCTCTGGTGTCCAGCTTTTGAGACAGACGGTGGACGGTGGTGAAGGGTTTGTCCATGGGAGCCGATGAGATCAACGGTGGCAAGATCGATGTCTAGGGCATGAATGGCTCGGATGAAGTGGTGGGCGATCGCATCGTCTAGTTCGGCTAGCTCAGCCAGGGTAATGGGTTCGTTATCACAGAGGGCAAGAATGCGCGATCGCACCTCTTCTGGGTAAGGATGCACCACACCTTTTATCAGCTTGGCCTCTATGGCATACCCTTCACCCGTCACCTCCGTCAGCGCTGCATCGATGCCATCGACAGAAGTACCACTCATTAACCCAACAATTTTCATCTATACTCGCGTCGTCTCAGCTAAAACCAGTGATTGAGAGATTGCTTCTTAGAATAGTCAGCTTAAACCGGCAGCTTATCGATGCCTGCGTTGTCACCAATAACGACCATCAGACAGCCACTTTTGAGTCGGGTGACAGGGCTGGGGTTGATGATAAATTTGTCGTGGTCATCTTCCTTGGCATCTTCTTTGCTGATGGCCATGAGCGTTAGACCATAGTGATTGCGTAGGTCTACCTCCATGATGGTTTTGCCCTCAAAGCTTTGGGGCACGACGACTTCTACGATGCTATGGTCAGGGTCGAGGTCAAAGCGGTCTAAGATGCCAGGACGGGTGAGTGATCTGGCCAATTCGCAGCCCATCTCATGCTCAGGAAAGACCACATGGTCTGCGCCAACTCTGACGAGTAGCTTGCCGTGAATTTTAGAAGAGGCCTTGGCCACCACGTTCGGAACGCCTGCTTCTTTGACATTTAGTGTCGTAATGATGCTCTCTTGGACATAGTTACCGATAGCGATAATCACGGTGTCAAAATCTGGAATGCCGGCTTCGATGAGTGCGGAAGGCTGGGTGGAATCTAGCTGAACCGCATGGGCCGCAATCTGATCGGTAAGCACCTGTGCAACTCGGGTTTCATCAGAGTCAATACCCATAACTTCGTAGCCCATGCCATGAAGCGTTTGACAAACAGCCCGCCCAAATCTGCCTAGGCCAATGACTGCAAACTGCCGATTGATAGCTCTTAGATTTTTGAAAAACTTGAGGGACGAGATGTTCACAAAGGTGCGATCGCAAAAGCGCCTATGAAAGTACCTCAGCATTTTAGACCGCTTCGATAGCCTCATCACAAAACACAGGTGCGCAATCCAATTCTTTCTTTGATAGGCTAGCTAGATGCTTCTAGGGATAAGTACGGACGTGGAAATTCAAATTGGTCGTGGAAAAAAAGCGCGTCGCGCATACGGAATTGATGAAATTGCTCTGGTACCCGGAGCCAGAACGTTAGACCCACAGCTGGCAAATACCCAGTGGGAAATTGGTGGCGTCACTCGAGAAATTCCCATTATTGCCAGTGCAATGGACGGCGTGGTCGATGTAAAAATGGCCGTTGGGCTGTCGCAACTTGGGGCACTTGGCGTGCTGAATCTAGAGGGCATTCAAACCCGCTACGAAGACCCTAACCCTGTGCTAGATCGAATTGCATCGGTGGGCAAAACAGAGTTTGTTCCGTTGATGCAAGAGCTTTACGCTCAGCCGGTGAAGGCTGAGCTAATTACTAAGCGAATTCAAGAAATCAAGTCTCAGGGTGGCGTTGCGGCTGTGAGCCTAACCCCAGCTGGTGCAGTCAAGTTTGGCAAAACAGTGGCAGACGCTGGCGCTGACATGGTGTTTGTACAGGCTACCGTCGTCTCTACAGATCACCTGTCGCCAGAGGCGATAACACCACTAGATCTGGCGACATTTTGTCAGGAGATGCCGATTCCTGTGCTGCTGGGCAACTGTGTGACTTACGAAGTCACCCTGAAGCTAATGAAAGCAGGTGCAGCGGGTGTCTTGGTGGGCATTGGGCCTGGTGCGGCCTGCACGTCTAGGGGCGTACTCGGTGTAGGCGTACCGCAGGCGACGGCAGTTGCAGACTGCGCGGCAGCCCGCGACGACTATCAAAAAGAGTCTGGGCGCTATGTGCCCGTGATTGCAGATGGTGGCTTGGTCACAGGTGGTGACATTTGTAAGTGCATTGCCTCTGGTGCAGATGGTGTGATGATTGGGTCGCCATTTGCCCGTGCACAAGAAGCCCCCGGTCGTGGGTTTCATTGGGGAATGGCAACCCCGAGCCCTGTATTGCCTAGAGGCACACGCATTGAAGTGGGTACGACGGGCACCCTTGAGCAAATTTTACGCGGTCCGGCACAGCTGGATGATGGCACACACAACTTACTAGGTGCTCTGCAGACAAGCATGGGCACGCTGGGCGCTAAAGACCTCAAAGAGATGCAGCAGGTTGAGGTGGTTATTGCGCCTTCGCTGCTGACAGAAGGAAAGGTCTATCAAAAAGCGCAGCAGTTGGGCATGGGTAAATAAATTAGGTACAGGTTAAAAAATTGGCTGTGCTGGTATGGTTAGCCGCAGCAGCTGCGGTAGTAACCTGTAGGGCGCTTTGCTTTGCGTAATTCTACGGGTGTTTTGTTGGAAAATCAGTAAAAGTATGTAGGGGAAATGCTGAAAATCCAGCTGAATTTTAAGACTTGTCTCTGATAACCATAGAAACCAGTGGCAAATGCCAAAGAGTCTCTTACAATTGGAGGAAGCGGAGACGCAAGTTTCCGTTCACTCCTCACACCACACTCCGCTCAAGTTTTCGGACTTGGGCGGTTCCTCTTTTTATGAGTGCTTATCTATGAGTGCTTATCTTTTTGTGAGTATTTATGGGTGTTTTTTCTTTTTAAGTCGGTTTGCCAATGCAGCTTAAAAAGAAAAAACTATGCGCATAGGATTAGGAGGGCTGGTTTTGGCTATGGTAAGATCTGCATACATGAGTGACTAAGGATTTTAAAGAATGTCAGCCGCACAGGTCACAGATTCGACATTTAAGCAAGAAGTTTTGGAAAGCGAAGCCCCCGTTTTGGTGGACTTTTGGGCTCCCTGGTGTGGACCTTGCCGCATGGTCGCTCCCGTCGTGGACGAAATTTCTGAACAGTATGACGGTCAGGTAAAGGTGGTTAAGGTCAATACTGACGAAAACCCCAGCGTTGCCAGTCAGTATGGTATTCGCAGCATCCCAACCCTAATGATTTTTAAGGGTGGTCAGCGAGTAGACATGGTTGTTGGCGCTGTCCCAAAGACGACGCTTGCGAATACTTTAGAGAAGTACTTGTAAGGACTCTACATTTCGCCAGGCGAGTTTGGGCTGTGGCGCTTACGGACAACGAGGGAAATAACGAGATTCTCACTACTCTCGATAGTTTTAGCAAAAGCTTTAGAAGAGGTTCTGACGGTTGTCAGAGCCTCTTTTGGTTTTTGGCTGTTATGCTGCACGTGTTGGTGAGTTCTAAGTTTTAATCCATGAATGCTTCTTCTTTTTCAAGCTCCGACAAGCGATCTCAAAAGATACGTCAAGATCGGCTACGAACCGACGTATTGCAAGCCTTAGATCGACTGCCTGGACTAGAAAATAGCGGCATTATTGAGACAATTTTTGAAACCGTAGTTCGCATGTCTGGCCAGGAAGCAGAGCGGCTAGACTGGAAAATCTTGAGCAACTCACTGCTGGACATGGAGGAGGGCTTTACGTCGTTTTTTCCGTATCGTCATGTGCGCAAGGTGACGGTGTTTGGCTCAGCCAGGACGCCCAGTGACCAGCCGGAATACCAGATGGCGGCAGAGTTTTCGCGGCGAGTGGTAAAGCAGGGATTCATGGTGATGACGGGGGCCGGTGGCGGCATTATGCAGGCCGGAAATGAGGGGGCAGGGCGCGATCGCTCCTTTGGGCTCAATATTCAGCTGCCGTTTGAGCAGGGTGCAAATCCAGTGATTACTGGCGATGATAAGCTGCTGGACTTCAAGTACTTTTTTACGCGCAAGCTGTTCTTTTTGAAAGAGAGTGATGCGATCGCGCTTTTCCCCGGCGGCTTCGGCACTCAAGACGAAGCCTTTGAATCGTTAACCCTCATGCAAACGGGCAAAGCCGGGCCGTTGCCGCTAGTGCTGATTGACCGACCGGGGGGTGACTACTGGAAGAGCTGGGATTACTACGTGCGCAATCGCCTCTTAGATCAGGGGCTGATTAGTCCAGACGATTTGGGACTGTATCATTTGACGGACAGTATTGACGATGCGCTGGAGTCGATTGAAAGCTTCTATCGCATGTATCACTCCAGCCGCTATGTAAAAGATCAGCTGGTGATTCGTCTAAAGGCTCCTCTGTGTGATGGCGGACTTGACCAGCTCAATGCGGAATTTTCTGACCTGTTAGTCAGCGGGCAGATTCGAGAGGTTTCGGCCTTTGAGGAAGAGCGCGGTGATGAAACTGAGGGATTGCCTCGGTTGGCTTTGCACTTCAATCAGCGGAACTTTGGTCGTCTGCATCAGATGATCCGTTATTTAGGCAAGGTGGGCATTGCTTGCGAAGCCGTAGAGCATCCTGAGCGAAAGTAGGCCCTGCCTTCAAGCAAATCCGTGCAAAACAAAGTCCCTGCTTCGAGAAGATAAAGCAGGGACTTTGTTTGTTTTGGTTTAGCTTTTAGTTTGTTCAACTTTTGGGTTTATACGCCACGCTGGAGGTGCAGGAGGATTCCTCGTGCGATCGCATTGGCCATTCTTTCTCTCCAGGCAGGGTCTGCCAGGTTTGGCGCGTCTTCTGCTCCGGTGACAAAACCTGTCTCTACTAGAATGGCAGGCATAGACGTGCGGCGGATGACGTAAAATCGGGCGCTGCGAACTCTGCGATCGCGCATACCCATTTCACTTAGCACGGTGCTGTGCACAGTATTGGCCAAGCGTTGCCCTGCCTCTGACGAGTAGAACGTTTCTAACCCGTTTACGTCTGGTCGGCTCATGCTAATCGCATTGGCATGGATGCTGACAAATATCGTCGCATTCGCCCGCTCAGCAATTTGCACGCGAGGGGCAAGGTCAACCTCCACATCGCTACTACGGGTTAGGACGACATTGACGCCATGCTCTCGCAAAATCTGAGCGACTTGAGGCGTAATGTCGTTAACAACTTGCTTCTCTTGAAGTCCATTGATGCCGACTGCGCCTGGGTCACGGCCACCATGCCCCGGGTCTAACACCACCGTAAAGCGGCCGTTCGGCAGCGTGGGAAATTCAGCTGGTGTGCTTTGCCGATTGCTCACTGGCATTCTATCGGTGCTGGCGACCAATGTGCCTGGCCTTGAAGCAGCCCCTTCGTCAGGAATCTGGCTGATAGAAACGTCTCTTGGAAGCACCGTTAAGCCACCCGAATTTGTCGCAATTTCCCAGTCTGGGCTATCTTCTCCTAGGGCCAAGGTAATCGTGGCCAGCGCAGGGTCAGCAGAGCGCTGATCTACCCGCCATTGCTCAACGCTGTAGCGATTTACGGGCAAGCGTGCAGAGGTCAGCCCAAGCGCAACGGATGTCTGCTCAAACGACAGCGTAATGTAGCGCTGTCCGTTTTCTTCGCTGCGGTTGACTTCTACGATGGGGATCTCACCGTGGGTGCTAATGAAAAAACCATCTGAGGTTGCCAGTATGCTTTGAATACGAGTGCGCGCACCTGATACGGGGCGATTGGTGACAACGTTGTTCGCGCCTGTGCGAGCGATAGCTTCATCGGCACTTGTTTCTATCGGATCAGGGAGCTGTACTGTCCACTGCCGCGCACTTTCGCCGCGCACCTGTACCTGGCCAGGGTCAACGGTAAAGCCGTCGCTGTACTCAACGACTAGGCGTGTGGTCTCTGCATCTAGCTCGCTGATGCTAATTTCTCTGATGGCACCATCTAAGGACTGGTTCTCAGGGGCGCGAAGCGTCGTCCCTGGCATGTCGATGACAAGGCGTGTCGGATTGGATAGGAGCTGCGCGGTGGGCTGAATGCTGTCATCTGTGGTGAATGTCAGTCGGTTTTCCTGGGGATCAAATCGCCAGAACTGAAGCCTTGCCGCCTCAGCAGGTAGCATCAACAACAGTGCCCCCACTAATGACAGGCCTGGCAGCAGACGATGCAATCTCACAATTTATATCCTCTATACCGAATGAGTTCGCTAAGGCGACTTCCTTTAAATACTGTGAAGCTTTATTAGCAATTTGTAAATCTAGAAATGTGGCCAGTGGACGCCCAAGGCCTTCCGTAATCTTTCGGTGGTGCGCGTACTAGCGTTCCCGATTAGTTGAAAAACATAACAACATTAAGTGTTCTTTTCAGTGTTTTCCTTGAGCTGAAATGCTCTTTTGATGCTTTTTTGATGATGACAGTATGCAATATTTGCATCCTACTGCGTATTTCAACTGGTTGTGATTAAGATCAGAAAGGTTGAGCCTAACTTCAAACTTGTCGATGAAATCTTGGCTGCTTGATGAATCCAGTTGGCAAAGTTAGGCCGTGGCTGCTAGCGCATTGACCGAAATGTCTGCTGTGGAAATTTCTGTGGGTAACGCCTTGGGTACAGCGGCTGTCAAAATCTCATTGCCTGTTTCGGTCACCAGCACGTCGTCTTCGATGCGAATGCCAATGCCTTTCCAGCGATCTTCAATTTGTGGCTGCGGGTATTTTTCTTCTTCGGCGCTGTTGTCTGGCTCGTAGTCAGGTGCGATGTAAATGCCAGGCTCTACCGTGACAATGTTGCCGGGGACAAAGGGCTTCCAAGTTTTGTCTGGATTGCGTAATATGCCTGCGTCATGTACGTCTAGGCCCAAAAAGTGGCCGGTCCCGTGCATGAAGAAAGCTTTGTGTTTTTTGGCTTCGATCAGTTCGTCTACGTTGCCTTCTAGCAGGCCGAGTTCCACTAAGCCTTCTGTGATAACTCTGGTTGCGGCATCGTGAAAGTCATTAAAAGGAAGGCCCGGTTGGACTTTTTCGATGGCGGCTAGCTGCGCTTTGAGCACGAGGTCATAAAGGATTTTTTGCTCTTTTGTGATGCGATCGCCCACCGGAAAGGTTCGCGTAATATCCGCGTTGTAATAGTCGTAGGCGCAGCCTGCATCAATCAGCAGCAGGTCACCGTCTTTGAGCGGCTTGTTATTTTCTACATAGTGCAAAACGCAGGCACTTTCTCCGCTGGCTACAATAGATGGATAGGCCGGGCCGAGTGCGCCCTCTCGGCGGAAGATGTTTTCCATGGCCGCTTGAATTTCGTATTCGTACATGCCGGGGCGGGCCATTTCGCGCGCAACGTTGTGAGCTTCTGCGCTGATGGCAATTGCCTTGCGGATCTGGTCTACTTCATAGGTGCTCTTGATCCGGCGGAACTGCTGCATGAGTAGCTTAGAATCTTCGATGGCGGCGGGGCCAGTTCCCTTTTTCGTCATCTTTCTGAGAAGATGCTGCCACAGCTTGAGAATCCGCTCATTAAAAGCGTGGTCGTTGCCAAAGTGGTAATAGAGCCGAGGTGCCTTCTCTACATACTGCGGCAATTTGTCAGCAATCTCTGTGATGGGGTAGGCTTCGTCCGCGCCGTATTTTTCTTTGGCGGCGTCTACCCCCGTGCGATAGCCGCTCCAAGTTTCCTTCTCTTTATCTTTTGGCTGCACGAAGAGAATGAATTTGTGCTCTTTGTGAGAGGGGGCGAGTATCGCAACCGCGCTGGGCTCATTAAAGCCTGTGAGGTAAAAGAAGTCGCTGTCTTGCCGATACAGATAGTCCACATCGTTGTGCATGACGGCGGTGGGGGCGCTGCAAAAGATGGCGGTGCCTTGACCGATGGCCTCTAAGACGGCTTGCCGACGCTGGCGATACTCGCTCTGCATAAGGTTTGGATATGTGATTTAGACTGCTTACTTTGTTAAGAAGCGTATCTAAAAAGCATAGCTCAAAACTTCAATGCGCATACCGCTGCTGGGTAGGCTGCTAGCGCTGAGGGTCAGCGTATTATCGCCCTGAGTGACGGGGGTGCCTGACATGAGTGCGATGAAGTCATCAACGCCGACGATGTCGCAGGTGTCGCTATCGGCGGCCTGGGTGCGGTAGTGGGTAGGGACAATGACTTTTGGGTTGAGCGATCGCACGGCTTCAACGGCTTCCTCTGGTGTGTATGCCTTGGGCCCGCCACCTACAGGCAATAACAACACGTCTGGACGACCAATTAAAATTTTATCTTCAATGGAGATGGGCGCTGCCGCACCACCCAGGTGAACGACGTTAACGCCTGACTGGTTCCAAGCCCAGGCAACATTTGTCCCGAAGCGTCTGCCGTTGAGTCGGTCGTGGGGCATACTGACGCCCTGTAGTGAGAGCCCGTTAACGCTGTAGTCACCGGCTTCATCAATCACTTGGCTGTTCGCATAGCGATCGCCCAAAAAGCCTTCATCAAATAGCCGACTGCTGAGCAGTACCAAATCGGCGCTGACGTTTGGCTCTGCGTAGCCTGCGGTACAGCCAATTGCCCTAAACGGATTGACGAGTACGCGCTGCCCACCGCCTGAAAATAAAAATGCCGTATGCCCCAGCGCTGTAATCGTCAGCGGGCCACCTTGCGCGACAAGTGTCTGCTCTGACCCTTGAGCCTGGGCCGACTGATACCGAGACGCTAGCCCTAAGCCTAGAGTGCCTACAACCGATGCGCTGGCATATTTCAGGAGGTTACGCCGTTTCATGATGTCCTTTTTGTAGTTTTCACAGGGTTTAACTATCGTGCCGTATGGCGTGACATTCGACACGTCATATTTAGGACAGTTTGTGAGAGCGGTTCGGTAAACCCTATGAAAATGCAGCCTGTTAAAGACGCTTATAGAAAGACGCTTATAGGCTGACTAAAAAGTTTTTCAGCAGATCTTTCCCGGACTCTGTGAGCACGCTTTCTGGGTGAAACTGCACGCCTTGGATATGGGGATAGTCACGGTGCCGCACGCCCATGATGGTGCCATCTTCTACCCAGGCCGTGACCTCTAACACCTCTGGGCAGCTCTCTGGCTCAATGACGAGGCTGTGATAGCGCGTCGCCGTTAGGGGCTCAGCTAGCCCGGCAAAGACACCCGTATTTTTGTGATGAACCGGCGATGTTTTGCCATGCATCAGCTCTGCGGCTGACACTACTTTGCCCCCAAAGACCTGACCAATGCTTTGATGGCCTAGGCAAACACCCAAAATGGGCAGCGTTGGCCCTAACTCTTCAATGATTTTTAGAGAAATGCCTGCATCGTTCGGCGTACCAGGGCCCGGGGAAATGACAATGCCGCTTGGCTTTTTCTCAATGATTTCTTCGAGGGTAATTTGATCGTTGCGATGGACCTCGATGTCTCTAGCAACGTCGTGGGTTTGGCCAAGCTCACCTAGATACTGTACGAGGTTGTAGGTGAAGCTGTCGTAGTTATCGATGACTATAATCATGCACTTTAGCGCCGTGGGGTCTTTATGGTATCTGCTATTTTAACGGCTTGCTTTAACCTGCTGTGAATAAAGGCGTGATGAGCGCCCAGGCCGGTGGTGCAAAAATGAGAATAGCGATAATCATCGCGACGATGGCAGACATGAGGACTGCGCCTGCTGCGCAGTCTTTGGCGATTTTGGCGAGTTCGTGATAGGTCTGCCCAACGGTGAGATCAACGAGGGATTCTAAGGCGGTGTTGAGAATTTCCATGACGAGGACTGCGCCGATGGTGAGGCAGATAATGGCGCTACTGACGGTGCCGACTTTGAGCGTCCAGCACAGGAGCCCGGCGACGATGCCAACGCCGGTATGAATTCTAAAGTTCCGCTGGGTTGTGAAGGCGTAGCTGATGCCTGCCCAGGCATATTTGAAGCTGGTGAAGAGGTTGGGCGCGATCTGCCAGGACTGCGATCGCTCGACAGATAAAGCCGGTGCGTCCGAAGCCATCGCTGAGCGCTCTGATGCTGTCAGGTTTGTCTGTGGCAGTTTCTGTGGCAGTTTAGTGTGAGGCAGGTTGCTATCGCGAGGAACGGCTTGGTTACGAGGATGCTGACTATCGCGGGAGAACTTGCTATCACGGGAAAACATATGCAGATATGGCCTGTTGGCTTCTCGATAGAGGGTGATGATGAAAGCGTAGGATGGCTTTCTTAGAAGCTGAGATTAGCCTCGTGGCATAGCGGCTGAATATAATTCAACGTTGCCCGATTTTTACGCCAGCATAACTTGATTCATTGTTAAGCGAGGGCAGTTTTCTAGCAGCTTTTTATAAGATTCAAATCGTTTTCAAATCGTTCCATAGATAAGGATAAGGGCTTTTATGCGGTATCGCCGCGTACGACTGTACGCATGAGAAGACGGTTGATGGCAGATTATGGCAGAGTCACCAGCGCTAGTAGCTCTGTCTGTTTGTTTAGCATGGCGGCTAAGCTGTCGTCGTCTGGATGATCCCAGCCAAGAAGATGTAATAGGCCATGGGCGGCTAGCCAGGCTAGCTCTGTGGGTAGAGAGTGGTCTGCATTTTTTGCTTGGCGCGCTGCTGTTTCTACCGAAATGATGATATCGCCTAGGCAAAGCGGCTGCTCTTGTTTCAGCGCTTCTGCTCCGGGCAATGTTGTCTCTAATGCCGCAAAAGATAAAACGTCTGTCGGTTTTGCCTGCTGGCGATAGTCTGTGTTGAGCTGTTGAATTTCAGCGTCGTCGGTAAGACGCAGGCTGACTTCATAGGCATTGATGGGTGATTTCTGTGGATCTAGCGCAGTCAACCAGGTTTGAAGCCAAGTTTGATACTGTGCGATCGCCACCCCTGGCACCGCATCAACCGCACTCCCATCAACATAAACCTCTGTTTGGACAGTCGACTGCACAGCCGAGCGTTCGGCAAGATGAGTCTCTGTATGCAGGTTATCGGGAGGCATATTATCGAGAGGCATACTATCGCGTGAGATAAGCAAGCCCGACAAATAGACCGAGCAAACCCACAAAAGATAAGAAGAAATGATAGAGAGACTTACCCCCTTTTTTCACCATGTTGCGCATGGCCAGCTTGATAAAGCTAGGCGTCGGTTCATCTAGGGTAGATTTCTTCGTTTCTTGAGAGGCGGTGGCAACGGTGGATGGGTCAGTGCTCATAGATTTAGCGCAATTGCATACAGTGTAGGTTTGAAAAATGACCGTCTATGGAGAGACGAGAATCATCTGTCCTTAAGCGTACCGCTTTGGTCATACAGTTGCTGCTTGCCGGATTGATTTATATGGTCGCGGTCTCTTGCACAAGCTGATTTTCTTTGCGTAAGTAGGCCTGGGTAAAGGCTTCAAGATCGCCATCCATAACGTCGCTCACCGCAGTCGTTTCAATATTGGTGCGCAGATCTTTTACCATTTGGTACGGATGGAAGACGTAGTTGCGAATTTGGTTGCCCCAGGCAGCTTCTACGATGTCGCCTCGAATGTCGGCAATGGCTTGGGTGCGCTGCTCTTGGGCAATGACCAGCAGCTTGGCCGTTAGTAGTGCCATGGCTTTTTCACGGTTTTGGAGCTGCGATCGCTCTTCGGTGCAGCGCACCGAAACCCCGGTAGGCAGGTGAGTGATGCGCACAGCGGTTTCTACTTTATTCACATTTTGCCCGCCCGCACCGCCAGAGCGAGATGTCTTGATTTCTAAATCTTTATCGGGAATATCTAGCTCAACTTTGTCATCGAGAATGGGCATCACCTCAACGCCAGCAAAGCTCGTTTGTCGCTTTCCATTAGCGTTAAATGGTGAGATCCGAACGAGCCGATGCGTGCCTTTTTCACCTTTCAGGTAGCCATAGGCATAGCGCCCCTCAATTTCTATCGTGGCGGACTTAAGCCCAGCCTCGTCACCGTCAGATTTTTCAATGATTTTGAAGCGATAGCCATTTTGTTCGCTCCACCGGCTGTACATTCGCAGCAGCATTTCAGCCCAGTCTTGGGCGTCTGTCCCCCCTGCGCCTGCATTAATAGAGAGTACAGCGCCTTCTTTGTCGTAGGGGCCAGAGAGCAGCTGCTGCAGTTCCCATAGGTCCAAGCCTTTGTTTAGCTTAGTGGTCGTTTCCTCTGCTTCTGCGAGCAATGTGTCGTCTTGTTCCAGCTCTAGGAGCTCTAAAATCGCCTGTGAGTCTTCTAGGCTGGTGCGCCAGCCTTCGACTTGCTCTAGGTTTGACTTGTAATCGTTTAATTCTTGTAGATGTTTTTGGGCATTGGCCTGATCGTCCCAAAAACCCGGCTGCGCAGAGAGCTGTTCTAGATCTTGAATTTTGGCCGTGAGTGCAGGAATGTCAAAGGTAGTCCTGAGCTTTGCCCAGGCGATCAGAGAGCAGTTCTAGCTCTCGCTTGAGTGCAACGGTGTCGAACATACGGTTTTAAGCGTTGAGGGAAAGTAAACGTTTTCTCTTTAGATACCAAATGCCCCGTAACTTTAGCTCATCTCTAAAGTCACGGGGCAAAGTCACGAGGGATAAGATAGCTAGGCTAAAGCCTTAGCAGTTTAGTCTCTACCATTGATGGCAATCAAGAGCCTGAGGATGAAAACAAACAGGTTGATGTAGGTCAGATACATCGACAGGGCTGCCGGTAGCGCCTGCTCGTCTGTGTAAGTGCGAGGCAGTACAAAGAAGTCAACGACCGCAGCACCGACAAAGAGCAATACGCCAATAGAGGAGATTGCAATCTCTAAAAAGTTGGGTGCGTACACGCCGAAGAAGCTGAGTACGAACTGCCCGACAATGACTAGCACGAGGGCCATGATGCCAAGCTGTACTGTTTTGCTTAGCGCCATACCGTCTTCTTCGGACAGATTGGAGCCGATGGGCCGAGCTGCGATAAATGTGATGCCACAGGCAAGTGCTGCAAACCCAACTCCTTGGATGCCAACGCCAGTGCTTTGCAACGCAACAGAAACCAGCCCGCTAAGCGTGTAGCCAGATAGCAGGCTATAGGTCGTGAGCAAGGGCAGGGCGACGGCATTATTGCCCTTGGCTGCGACGTTTTGCGCAAAGAAGAACAGGGCAATTTGCGCCACCATGGCCACCAAGAAGGTGGGCATGAAGAGTTCGGGATGAGTCCTAAGGACGTTTAGTCCGCCAAAGGTACCACCGGCTGTGAGGATGAGGCCGCCACCGACGAAAGGAAGGGCATTAGCAATGACGTTGGGGCCGACGAGGGACTGCCCTTGGGCATCGCTGATGGCCTTGCGAAAGTTACTGGTGTTGCTCATAAAAGTGTCTTAGTTAACCAATTCTCTACTCACAAGTTTATCGAATTCTGCTGTCGCTTGCGATTACGGATTTCCCATGGATGGTTTTGGAATCTGTGCCATTAACGCGCTGATGCCGTGATCTCCGAGGGTTTAGTCGGTGCGAAAAAAAAGTAAGGAGTTCCGTAGAAGTGCGGGGCTATGACTGAGCGTTTTTGGAAGACTTGGGAACGCATAGGGCCTTTAAAACGAAATTTTCAGGATTAACGTAATTATTCGTATGAATTTACCCAAATAGTAGGGAAAGCGTTGCTGTGAAGAGATTTCAACCTTTCTGAGAAATGACAATTTGAGGCTTTTATGCGTGTATCCGCTTACGTGATTTTCGGATGGTTTGGGCGACTACCGTGTTTCAACGATGGTGAGGTTGAGGATGCTTCCCGAGAATGAATTTAATTCACGCAACACCGCTTCGACGCAGCTACTGCTGCCTTAAATATGGCTTCCTCTTCTGCTAAATCCTCTAAATCAGCACAGCTTCGCTCCCGTGGCATGGAACTGCTTATGCAGTACAAGGTTGATCGCTCTGTGCGGCTGCGCAATCAGTTGGTTAGGCTCAATGCCGGTTTGGTTCGTAAAATCGCCCACCGGGTCAGCCATCAGTGCGCTGAACCCTACGAAGATCTTGAGCAAATCGGTTACATTGGCTTGATTCGCTCTATTGAGCGTTTTGACCCTGGTCAGGGCTGCGCTTTCAGCTCTTTTGCGGTGCCTTATATTCGCGGTGAGATGCTTCACTTTTTGCGCGATCGCGGCACGACTGTAAAAATCCCTCGCCGCTGGCAAGACCTCCAAAAGGAAGGTCAAAAGCGCCAAGCAGAGCTCATTCGCAAGTATGGTCGCCAGCCTTCTGACATTGAAATGGCGGAGGCGTTGAACGTATCTGTTCAAGAGTGGCGTCAGGTCAAGCTCGCTAACAAAAACCGTATGCCTTTGAGTCTGGATGCGACGGTTTGCCACCAGATCGATTCGAGCATCACCTTGGGCGATACGCTGCCCGATGTGCACTATCAGCTCTTACAAATTCTTGAAGAAGACCGTCAGCAGATTCAGCGGGCGATGGCTCAGCTCGAAGAGAAGACTCGCTCTGCCATTGACTTTGTATTCTTTAAGGGAATGTCGCGCAAGGAAGTTGCTGAGCGCATTGGCGTTAGTCCTATGACAGTGACTCGGCGCATCCAGCGTGGTGTAGAGCAAATGATTGCATACCTAAAGCCACAGCATAGTTTACAGGCTGACCAATAGGCTCACGCCTCGTAAGTAGGGTGTTTGGTCTGAAGTATTGTTCCGTTTCGGATCTCCTAAGTGAACAAAGCCGATGTCATTGATTTCGATGACACCGGCTTTTTTTTGCCGACGAATGTACGGGTGCGGGAGGACGGTCGTATTAAGCTGAGTGCATAGCGTAGATTGCTATATGGAACGGTCTGTATGAGACTGTCTTGAGGCAAGCTACTCCTGATGCAAGAGGACTTTTCGATGGTGACTGCTGAAGCAACTGTGCGTTCATCTCAACCTGCTGGTTCTAATAACAATCAGAATGATGTGTTTCACTCGCTTCAGCAGTCTCTAGCAGATCGCTGGCGGTCGATTGATGATTTTGACCGTAGCCCTCGGCAGATTTTGGTCGTGCCATCGCTGAGTTTGGACCAAGAGGAGTTGATGAAGGTGGAAGGGGTGCACCACTATGAGGAGCGCCTCTTGTTTTCGTTGATTCGACTGCGCAACCCAGAGACGCGGTTGATTTATGTGACGTCTCAGCCGCTGCACCCCAGTGTCGTGGATTATTATTTGGAGCTGCTGCCGGGGATTCCGAGTTCTCATGCACGCGATCGCCTAGATTTGTTTTCGACCTATGATTCTTCTTTGCGATCGCTCACCGAAAAAATCCTAGATCGCCCCCGCCTCATCCGCCGCATCAAGGAAAAGATCAAGCCTGACGAAGCCTATATGACCTGCTACAACTCCACAGAGCTGGAGAAGTCGCTGGCGCTCAAGCTAGACCTGCCGCTGCTCGCGGTCGATCCAGATTTGCTGTATTGGGGCACCAAGGGCGGCAGTCGGCAGATTTTTACGGAGTGCGGCATTCCGCTGCCAGACGGTAGTGAGCTAACCCATAACGTAACGGAGCTAGCGGCTTTTGCGTCGGCATTGTGGGAGCGGCAGCCCAATCTACAGCGCATCGTCATTAAGCTAAACGAGGGGTTTTCTGGGGAGGGCAATGCGTTGCTGTCGTTGGCTTCGTTAGGTGCGGTTGCCCCAGGGAAGGCAAGTAGTGCAGACCGGACGGTGGCCATTCAAGAGGCGTTTCGGCAGCTGCGGTTTCAGTGTGATGTGGAAACGTGGGATTCGTTTGCGAAAAAGATTAAGGAATTGGGTGCGATCGCAGAAGCCTTCATCGAAGGTGAAGAAAAGTACTCTCCCAGCGTCCAAGGCCGCGTCACGCCCACTGGCGAAGTCGAAATTCTATCCACCCATGACCAAGTTCTCGGTGGCCCCGATGGTCAAATCTTCTTGGGCTGCACGTTCCCAGCTGACGATGCCTACCGCATGGCCCTGCAAGAAATGGGTCGCAAAGTGGGTGAAAACCTGGCTGAAAAAGGTGCCCTTGAGCGCTACAGCGTAGACTTCATTGCGGTGCATCAGCCTAATAACCTAGAGCAGCCCTGGGACTTGCAAGCCATCGAAATTAACCTACGAAAGGGTGGAACGACGCATCCTTTCATGGCTTTAAAGCTATTAACCAATGGCACGTACAACCTAGAAGATGGGAAGTTCTACACCAAAAATGGGCAAGCCAAATGCTACCGCGCGTCAGATAACTTGCAGAAGGAAGCCTATCGTGGCCTACTGCCGAACGATCTAATGGACATCATCATGGGTGAGCAACTGCACTTTAGCTCGATTGATGGCGTGGGTGTGGTTTTTCACCTTATGGGCTGCTTAAGTGAACACGGTAAGCTAGGTCTTACCTGCATTGGCAATACGCCCAAGGAAGCCGAAGAAATCTATGAACAGGTCGTTGCTGCAATTGATCGCGCAACTCGTAATGCTTGAGGCCTTTACTGATTAGCTGATTTCATAGCTCTAGCCATATCGCGCTTGTCCTGCTTCTTCTTCAGACTATCGCGCTTGTCGTGCAGCTTTTTGCCTCGTCCCAGACCAAAGCTAACCTTGACCCGTCCGCCTTTTAAGTACATTTTCATCGGTACTAGGGTTAATCCTTTTTGCTCTACTTGACCGATGAGCTTACGAATTTCTTGCTTGTGTAGTAGCAGTTTGCGGATGCGTCTGGGCTCATGGTTATAAGCCAAAATGGTCATGTTATGGGGTGAGATATGCACGTTGTGCAGCCACACTTCGCCTCGTTTGACGTTGGCATAGCCATCGCTGAGGTTCACCTTTCCTTCTCGGATAGATTTCACTTCTGTCCCCGTGAGTACGATGCCTGCCTCGTAGGTTTCTAGAATTTCGTACTGATAACGAGCCTGACGATTATTCGCTACGATTTTGATGCCGCCGCCAGTGTTATTTTTGCTGCTGGCTTTGCTGTTGGATTTTGCCATGGTGTGCGATCGCCCGGCAGTCTCTCAATGCCTGGGCTTTACGATATTCGGTCTCACATTATACGCCCTGCATCCTCATAGGTGCCTCCTTACAGCGCCGTCTTTGCAAGGTCAGTCTTCACAGTGCCAGTCCTTCACGATGTCAGTCGTTCATTTCACAATGTCATAAGTCACCTGAGCTGGCTCAGACACAATGCACCATTCGTGCAGCTCATAGTTCACACAGTCATTTGCAATCAGCGGGTCAGCCGCTACAATCTCCTTCGCCGCCGCCATCGACTCCGCCTGAAAGGTCAGCATCCCGCCGCCTCGCTCGGCCCAATAGCCACTACGCGCCTGATGCCCATTTTCTATCAAACCATTCACGTACTCGACATGCGCCGACACAAACTGATCGAATCGCGCTTTATCGACTATGCCGCGCTCAATTTTGACGAACCAAGCCATTGTAATTAGGGGTATTAATTTACACCTTTAATCTATTCATCACATATTCTACAGACACTGAAAATCGTATAGAACTTAACGAGTCCTTGAAAGGATGACTGTTTGATCATCATCTCGCAAGATGCAGCATGAGTGCCGCCTTAGTTGCTTTGTCGAAATAACTTTAGAGCGAGCGTAGCCAGCCTTCAAATTCTCTAACGGCTACACTGACACCTTCTTGCCATGCCTTTTCTATGTACTTGGGCATGAGCTCTTTGATAGGAATGTCCGGAAAGGTGGGGCTTGTTTCCTGCTCCTCGTAGCGTCCATTTTCAAAGACGTAAATTTTCAGCGTTTCTTCGCGATAGATCCAAAGTTCGGGAACAGCGATGCCTTCGTAATCCTGCGCGCGTGTCAGAGAAGTCAAATCTACTTCTAAAGCTAAGTCGGGTGGTGGATCGGTCGCTAAATCGATTTTTTCTTTTCCTAAGATTGCCAATCGATTTTCTAAGTAAAAGCAGGTATCTGGTTCGA
>JBCBKQ010000076.1:0-22820 GCA_038521595.1 Cyanobacteria bacterium J06627_28
AGTTTGAGACTTTCTACACCAAGAACATCTTGTTGAATGAAGGTATTCGTGCGTGGCTCAGTCCTCAGGACCAGCCCCATGAGAAATTTGTATTCCCTGAAGAGGTACTTCCTCGCGGTAACGCGCTGTAAGCTCAGCTTTGGAATTCATTAGAAAAGCCCCCGGAACAATTGCCGTTCCGGGGGCTTTTTGTTAAAACGCTTTTACGCGATTAGCTTTTTCGCACAATGGCTCCTTCACGCAAGCTTTTTACACAATGGGGTAGGACTGCAATCCACTGGTTTCCAGAGGCAAGAAGACGGTCCAGGTTGTGCCCTGGCTTGAGCGCTCTCTGACGGTTAGCTTTGCGCCGAGGGCGTGGAAGAGGTTTTTGGTGGCTTCTAGGTTGAGACTAAGGCCGCCTGTGTCGGGCTGAAACATAAGGAGGTGGCCAAGGGATTGGAGGGCTGGTGGTGAGCAAGCGGGTTGTTGAGCATTGGGCTGGTTCGGATCGGCCTGGGATTGAAACTGTAGCTTGAGCTGTTCGCCTGCATGGAGAACATGGAGCTGAATGTGGCTGCCGGGGGAAACGCTGTGGGTGAAGAGTTCGACAAGGCCAGTGAGGACGTGCTGAAGCATGGTGGGATCGCTAGCTACCATTGGGAGATTTTGCGGTAGGCCTACTTCTAGGGTGAGGTTTCGTCTTTGGGCGGCTTGTTGCCACTGGGGGATGGCGTCTTGAAAGACTTGCTGAAGCGCGATCGCACTCAAGGGCGACTTGAAGGTAGATTTCAGTGATTGACTAGCCGCCTCTAATTCCACGGCGCGAAAGATCAGGCTAAAGCGATCAATCTGCTGAGTGCATTCGCGATCAATGCTTTTTAAGCGTTTGATCACCTGCTCGCTGAGTTCGTCGCGTTTTAGCAGCGATCGCGTATAGGTCCGAATTGTCGTCAGCGGCGTGCTGATTTCATGGGCCATGGCCTTGAGAAAATCACCGTCTGACAGGCTGCCATTCTCGGCACCATCAGGCTGTGATTCGTCAGCGCCTTTGACGAAAATGGCTTTGGGTCTAGGTGCTGGCTGAGGTAAGCAGGCCAGCATCCAGCGGTTGAACTGGCTAGCGATGCGGTAGCTGGGTTCTCTGGGCTCGAACTGTTTGACCAGGGGGTCGATAAAGTCGAGCTGCTGTGGGCGAATCATCAGAATGCGCGATCGCAGCACCCGCCAAACCGAATTCACGACCGCCGGCATGAAGGAAAACTGAAAGCTCAGGTCACCATCGGCATCTTCACCCAGCACCAACACCAAGGAAAACTGTGAGGTAAAAACTAGGGTAAACTGCTCCTCTGCCAGCGGATCGTCTTCTAAGAGCGGCAAGAGGCGGGTCTTGTGGGTTTGCTTTTTACTAAAAGACTCTTTTGTTTTTTGGATTAGGCGCTCAACCGGAGAAAGGGCGCTAAAGGCCGAGGCGATATCTTCTGAAGAGTGCGGCACAAAGGTCCAATTCGATAGGCGCGGGATTAGCTCGGCATTGTTGAGCAGGGGAACCGGGCCAGAGAGCACAAGCGCCTGAGATGATTTGTCGCGGCTGGGCTTTTTGGTTTTGCTTTCTTGCTGAGTGAGCAATTGGGTAAGAGCTGCGATCGCACCTTTCCATTCATGCTCAGCTCTAAGCTGCTTTTCGCTGGCTGAGAGGCCATCGCTAACCGTATCAATCTGCGTAGCATCACCAACGGTATCGTCCTGGGCAAATTCTCCCAGGGCGACAAGGGCGCTAATGCTTGGTAAAAGCTGATCGGTGGTACCCATAAGCTGTAACGACAGGCCGTGTCAGCAAAGAAAATGGTCAACGGCGTAGTTTTCGTATCTCTACCCTACCGGGAAGTCTTTTATCCTGGCTATGGGTAGAACCGAAGTAGAACCGAAGTAAAACCGAAGTAAAACCGAAGTAGAACCGAACGTTATTGTCTCACCGACTAGGAGTATGCCCGTGGACACCTCACCGCCTGCTGACCCATATCCTACTGAGAGTAGTCCTGCTATGAATGGCACTGCTTCTACCCATCTGTTGCCGGTGGTCATTGCGCCGGGGTTTCATAATTCGGCGCTGACCGATGGCATTGTGCGATCGCTCCCTAGCTTTGTAAGCTACAAAATCGTCGATGCCTTTGCCGCCTCGCCCCCTGCCATTTACGACTGGCTAACGGCAAACGTCCCATCGCCCACAGTCCCATCGCACACAGTCCAAACGCCCACAGTTAGTGAGCCACCAGTTCCTTTTGTTGCCATTGGCTTCAGTGCAGGCGTTGTAGGCCTCGCCGGAGCATTGGCTCTGTGGCAACAGCAGCGATGGATAGAAAAGCAGCAAAGCTCAAAGACGCCTGTACAGAAAGCAGCCGTAGCCAGATTTATTGCTGTAGATGGTTGGGGCGTACCTGTGATTGGTGTGCCCATCACGCGGATGAGTCACGACCACTTTACGCACGTCAGTTCGTTGCCTTTAGGGGCGGGCGATGTGAACTTTTTTGCGTCTCCCGCTGTAGAACATTTAGACATGTGGCGCGAGCCTGATCAGGTAATGGGCCGTGAAGTTAAGGGCTGGACTTTAGATAGCGCGACGGGCGTGCCCATGACGGCAGCAGAGTTTTTACGGCGAGTGCTTCATGCCGAGTGGAATCGGGCATTTAGCTGGCGAAATTAGACCAAAATCAGCCCGAAATTAGCCCGAAATTAAACAGGTATGTCTTTACGCTCTGACAAGAAAGTTTTGTAAGCCCTGTAACGGTGAAAAATTGGCAAATGTCTTAGGGCGTAATCTTGTTGTTCGCTAGGCAACAATCTAAACTAATGGGGCACGTTTTTACTTGCATTTTCCTCGGGTAATTTTCTATGGCCTCTCCTATTACTTTGGAATCCTCCACGGCGACTCAGCGCGTCAGCGGTGCCTATGCACTGATTGATAGTCTGGTGCGCCACGGGGTGAAGCATATTTTTGGCTATCCGGGCGGGGCGATTCTACCGATTTACGATGAGCTGTACAAGGCAGAAGCCGATGGAAAAGTGCAGCATGTGCTGGTGCGCCACGAGCAGGCAGCGTCCCATGCAGCAGACGGCTACGCTCGGGCGACTGGCGAAGTCGGCGTTTGCTTTGCGACCTCTGGCCCCGGTGCGACAAATTTAGTCACTGGCATCGCAACGGCGCAGATGGACTCCATTCCGATGGTGGTCGTCACTGGGCAGGTAACCCGTGCGGCAATCGGGACCGATGCATTTCAAGAGACCGATATTCACGGCATTACCCTGCCAGTGGTGAAGCATTCCTATGTGGTACGCGATCCCAATCAGATGTCGCGGATTGTGGCGGAAGCGTTTTACATTGCCAGGACGGGTCGGCCAGGGCCAGTGCTAATTGACGTACCCAAGGACGTCGGCTTTGAAGAAATTGACTATATTCCTGTGATGCCCGGTGAGGTAAACCTGCCGGGATATGTGGCTGAGCAGCCGGTCAGTGCTGAGAGTATCGAGGATGCGATCGCACTTCTCCAAGCCTCAAAGCGCCCCTTGCTCTATGTGGGCGGTGGGGCAGTCACTTCCGGTGCCCACGCAGAAATCCAAGCCCTGGCAGATACCTTCGCCGCGCCAATGACCAACACCCTCATGGGCAAAGGCGCCGTCGATGAGCATCATCCCCTATCTGTTGGCATGTTGGGAATGCACGGCACGGCCTATGCCAACTTTGCCGTGAGCGAATGTGATTTGCTAGTAGCCATCGGGGCCCGATTTGATGACCGTGTTGCCGGTCGGTTAGATCAGTTTGCATCCAAGGCAAAGGTTATTCACATTGACATTGACCCAGCAGAAATGGGAAAGAATCGCCCACCGGAAGTGCCGATTATCGGTGATGTAAAAGGGGTGCTAAAGCAGCTGCTCGCTAAGTTAGACGATGTTGCTGCCCCAAACCCTGAGCAGACAAAGGCTTGGCGTGAGCAAATCAACCTGTGGAAGCAAGACTTTCCGTTAGAGGTCCCCACCTACCCCGATACGATTTCGCCTCAGTCCGTCGTGGTAGAGCTAGCCAATCAAGCGCCAAATGCTTACTACACAACCGACGTGGGTCAGCACCAGATGTGGGCGGCACAGTTCTTAAAGAATGGCCCCCGTCAGTGGATTTCGAGTGCAGGGCTTGGCACCATGGGCTTTGGCCTGCCCTCAGCGATGGGCGTACAGGTAGCACTGCCCGACCACGATGTGATTTGCATTAGCGGCGATGCGAGCTTTCAAATGTGTCTGCAAGAGCTGGCAACGCTAGCTCAGTACGGCATTAAGGTGAAGACGGTAATTTTGAACAATGGCTGGCAGGGTATGGTGCGTCAGTGGCAGCAAACGTTCTTCGGCCAGCGCTATTCGTCTTCCAATATGGAAGTGGGGATGCCGGACTTTGAGCTGTTGGCTCGAGCTTTTGGGGTAAAGGGCATAGTGGTGAGCAAGCCAGAGGAGATGTCTGGTGCGATCGCAGATATGCTCGCCTACGATGGCCCGGTACTTATGGACGTGCGCGTTCGCCGAGACGAAAACTGCTATCCCATGATTCCGCCCGGTAAAAGCAATGCTGACATGGTGGGGTTACCAGATAAACCTCGCCCTTCGTCAGGCGGCTAGGGCTCAGTCCTAGGCTCAGTCCTAGGTGCGGATTTAGCAGCTCATTCGGCCAAAATCGAAGGTGACGCAAAGGTGACATAGAGAACATTTACCTATCCGTAGATTCTCTTTAAATCTGCGTTTCTTTGATAAATAAAATCTCGTGCCGGCAGATGTATGGTGTCAGCACGAGATTTTTTTGACTGGATAAAAGTCTCGATTTTCCCCAGGAAATCGCTCTTTTTTTAGATTTCTTACCCTTCATTGCGGAGAGAGAGTTCTTGGCCCCAATAAAAAGTTCTAGAAAAATCGATGAATTGGTGTTGTTCTTCTCCCGTTACCGGGGTAGTATGCGCGTAATTTGATATGGAGCCCTACCGCCGTAGCTTAGAACGTGGCCGTCCGCTAGCGAGGTAGCCGCTCCGTAAAAATACGGGCGTCCTGTTGATAAAACGCAGGTGCCTTGTCATATAAATTTCCTCTCCTACCGCCACCCCACCGCCACATGGTCTTCGCTACCGATTTCGATCCGCTTGATTACGCTCAGCATCGCAAAAAAGCTCATCCGTCAGCTAATACCTCAAAAGCCTTACCCCCCTCAACTGCGCAGGGCGGCTCAGCCTATCAGCTCAGCGATGCGATGCTTGATGCAAACGCAGAAGAAATTTTGCCCCTGCAGCGAGTCGCAGCCCCTGAGCCTGCGGAAGCCTTTCAAACATCTCGGCCAAAAGGTCGTCAGTTAGGTGCCAAATCTGACATACCCCTGCGTTTGCCGGTGCGACCCAGTCTGCCAGTAGGGTTACAGCTGCTCAATCGTATTCAACACGGGTCTACTATTTTGACTGGCGTGCTGATGACGGGGGCTTTGTTAGTGTATGGCTCAACTGTGTATGTGGATCGCTCCACAGATAGTGCTTTGCGGCAGTTGGATGCGTTGCAAAGTGAGTCGCAGCAGCTGACAACGGCTAACGAATCGATTAAGCAAAGCTTGGCGGAGCAGGCGATTCGAGAAGATTCGGGCCTGGAGCTGCACAAGGCAGGTGACGTGATGTTTGTTGAGCCTGCGCCTGTTCGTCCGTCTAATGAGATTGAAGAGACGGAAGCTAAACCGCTGCGTCCGCTGGGCTACTAGGTGCTGGGCTGCTAGGTTCTGGGCTGCTAGGTGCTGGGCTGTTAGGTCTGGAAGCTTTAAAGTCTAGAAACTTTAAGGTCTAAATCCATCGAGAATAAAGGCGCTGGCATAGAGTTGCTTTAGTTTCTTTTCCGTTATTTTTGTCTGAATTTTGCGTCCAATGGCATTGTCTTTTGGGCGCTTTTGTTTCTACTGTTTGTGGCTTGTCCTTCCTATGGCTTCTACTCCTCGTACGCGATCGCGCCGTCGTCGCCCTTCAAAATCCCTATCGCCTCGTCAGCCACGGGCAACGCCAGAAGCCATCAAAGAATTTCGTGAGAAGTCGCCGCGTTTGCGGCTGATTAGCGTGTGGCTAGTGCTGCTCGTGGGTATGGCCGGCCTCGTTGGGCGTCTCGCCTATTTGCAGCTGTTCATTGGCGATCAGCTAAAGGCAATGGCCCAAGAGCAGCAGGCGATTCAGACGACGACTCGGGCCTCCCGGCGGCAGATGATTGACCGCCAGGGCAATGTGGTGGCCATGGATCGGGTGATGTACACGCTGTACGTGCATCCCATGCTGTTTACAAAACCCGCTGAAGAGGTGGCAACAGCATTGAGTCCTATTTTAGAAAAAGAGATGGGGTCGCTCGTTCAGACCTTTAGTGAGCAGGAGAGCGGGATCAAGCTAACTGAAGACTTGACTGAGGAGACGGCCAAGCGGCTGCGATCGCTCAGATTAGACGGCCTAGAACTTGGCCCCTCACCACAGCGGGTTTATCCCCAAGGCGAGCTATTTTCTCAGGTGACGGGCTACGTCGATTTAGAAGGCTCTCCAAAGGCTGGCGTCGAGATCGCGCTCCAAGAGCCACTGACCTACGATGCGCCAACGTCGGGAGAAGCGGCTCTACTACAGGTCGTCACCCGCGATGACTTGCAGATGCAGCTCACCATCGACAGCCGTTTGCAGCGCATCGCCCAAGAAAACCTAGCCGCAACGGTCAAAGAGTACAAGGCTAAGCGGGGTGCGCTGATTGTCATGGACAGTAAAAATGGTGAGATTCTCACCCTAGCGGTTGCGCCCACCTACGATCCCAACAGTTACTACGACGCAGATGTAGAGACGTTTAAGAACTGGGCGGTGAGTGATTTGTATGAGCCGGGGTCTACCTTTAAGCCGATTAATGTGGCGATCGCACTCGAAAACGGCACCATCAGCGCCGACGAAACCATCTACGACGAAGGCCGCATCCAAATTGGCCCCTGGCCCATCCAAAACGTTGACTTTAAGTACGTCGGTGGCCGAGGTGCCATCTCCATTACCGATGTGCTGCGCTACTCCAGCAACGTTGGCATGGTGCATATTATGGAAACCATGCAGCGCTCAGACTACTACGCATGGCTCGAAAAGCTCGGCCTAGGTCGTGAGACTGGCGTTGACTTGCCCGGCGAGACCAGCGGCCAAATCAAAGCGCGCGAACAGTTTGTCAACAGTCCTGTGGAAGCGGCCACGACAGCCTTTGGGCAGGGCTTTTCGCTGACGCCCATACAGCTCGTGCAGCTCCATGGCATGTTGGCCAATGGCGGCAAGCGCGTCACGCCCCATGTCGTTAGAGGGATGGTAAACGCCGATGGTGAGCTGACTTGGACGCCAGAACGCGCGCAGCCAGAGACGGTATTTTCTCCAGAGACGACGCAGCAAGTGCTGGAAATGATGCACGAGGTCGTCGCTGATGGGACGGGCGCAGCCGCCCAGGTAGAGGGCTATCAGATCGCTGGGAAGACAGGGACGGCGCAAAAAGTAACAGAGTACGGCGGCTACGGCGATCAGCGGATTACGAGCTTTGTCAGCATCGCCCCCGTGAGCGATCCTCGCTATGTGGTGTTGGCCGTTGTCGATGAACCCCAAGGGGAAAATGCTTACGGCGGTACGGTGGCCGCGCCGCTGGTGAAGAAAATGCTCGAATCGCTAGTGGTTTTAGAAGGCGTAGAGCCCGATCAGGCAAGCGCCAATTAATGTCTATGAGCTTGTGTCTATGGGCTTATGTCTATGAGCTATGTCGTCGGCATTGATATTGGCACGAGCAGTACAAAAGCTGTGCTGTTTGACGTGGCAGGAGGGCAAATAGGACGATGCGCGGAGGGTTACGCGCTAAAAGCGCCAGAGCCGGGTGCGGCTGTGCAAGATCCCGAGAGCATTTTGCAGGCGGTGGTCAAAACGGTTTCGCAGGTTGTCAAAACCGCTGACATTGATCGTCAACAGCTGAAGGGACTCTCTTTTAGTGCGGCGATGCATACGCTGCTGCTGGTGGACGAGGCAGGAGTGCCGCTGACGCCGATGTATACCTGGGCCGATAATCGGAGCGATCGCTGGTCTGATTGGGTGCGATCGCAAGCCCCCACCCTCTACAGCCGCACAGGCCTACCCATCCACCCCATGTCCCCTGTGGTCAAGCTGGCATGGCTGCGTCACGAACAGCCTGACCTGTTTGCTCGCGCGGCCCGCATCGTCTCTATCAAAGAGTTCATCTTGAACCGCTGGTGTGGTGAATGGGTAGTTGATCTATCGATTGCCTCAACGTCGGGCCTACTAAATCTTAAGTCGCGCCAGTGGGATGCGGGCGCTTTATCTGTTGCCGGTATCGACGCTAGTCAGCTATCAGATCTGGTGCCAACGACGCATATTCTGCCATTGGGAAGTGGCTATGCGCAGAAGATGAATTTGGCAGCGGGCCTGCCCATCATTATCGGAGCCAGTGATGGTGTGCTGGCGAATTTGGGCGTAGGTGCGCTTCTATCAGCAGGTTTGTCAGCAGGTTCGCAAGCGTCTAGCAAGGCTGCAATTACGCTGGGCACTAGCGGCGCGGTTCGACGCATGACGGCGCGACCAACGCTAGAAGAAAAAGCCCAGCTGTTTTGCTACGCCCTGACTGATGACCTTTGGGTGATGGGCGGCGCGGTGAACAATGGCGGCATTGCCCTGCAGTGGGCGAGAGATCAGCTGTTGCCATATTCACTACCCATAGATGAAATAGATGAACGCAATCAGGTGGAGCCGAGTAGTTCGACCTATGAGCGCATGACAAAAATGGCCAGTGCGATCGCACCCGGCGCGGAAGGACTCCTGTTTCATCCCTACCTCCTAGGCGAGCGAGCCCCACTGTGGAATGCCCAAGCCCGCGCTAGTTTCTTTGGCATTGGCCGCCATCATACCCAAGCCCACTTTGCCAGGGCCGTCATGGAAGGCGTTTTGTTTAATCTCTACACCGTATTCAGCGCTCTCGAGTCAGCGAGCGGCCCTGTAAATGTGCTGCGAGCGTCAGGTGGCTTTGCACAGTCCGATTTGTGGCAGCAAATGCTAGCTGACATCTTCAACTGCGAAGTCCAAATTCCCACCGTGATTGAAAGCTCAGCCTATGGCGCGGCCGTTTTGGCCTTTGTGGCCTTGGGCGAGTGGTCAACGCTGCATCAGGTAGAAGATTCACTACACATTGCCCACACCCGCAGTCCTAGAGCTAACAACGTTAGTCTCTATCAACGCCTTTTTCCCATATACCGTGAGCTGTCTATTTCATTAGGCCGCCACTACACAGCGTTGCAGCAGGCAATCAAGCCATAAGCTTCCAGTCACCACCCGCCTTTCACCTAGAGCAGTGCTTAATAAAAGCAGTGCTTAATAAAAGTAGTGCCTAATAAAAGCAGCAATTAATAAAAGCAGCAATTAAATAAAGGCCGTATCTAAAAACCGGCAACTGCCGAAACCACGCCCTGGGCGTAGCAGTCACAGGGCAGCCGGGCTAATTGTGCCAAGTTAGCTCACTCACCTACCTAAAAACAGCTACTTGGCGGCAGCGTACTCCCCGCATTTATCCGGTCAAAGCCGCTGAGATCTAAGCTAGCGTCATTGCCTGCCAACCCATCTTCAAACCTCAGTGACAGACTCGATCCCAAATAGCGCTGACCCAAAATGCTCGTACCGGCACTATTGGTAAAGGCTTGCCCGATGACGGTGTTGCCTTCTACCGTGCCAGTGACACAGGCACTCACGCCATCTTCTGGATAGTCAAAGCGCCCTGTGACGACATTGCTGAGCTTACGAAAAGTAAATCGTGGGCTGTCGCTATCTGCTTCGCTAAACAAGCTACCGGCTCCAATGGTAAAGCGATAGTTGCCATCGGGTAGGGCTGCAATATCTGCTGCAATATCTGTAGCTGTCTCCGATAGCCGACCGAATTGATTAATCGTTCTCAATCTGCTGCGCTGTGACGCAATCAATACGTTAGCGTCTGAATTAATGGCTTCACAAGCAAACTGATCGCTAATACTTTCAAACCCTCGCCTCACAAGGACATCGCGAGTAGAAACGCCTAGCAAATCTGCATAATCAGCGGGTCGATTGATCAGCCTTTGTTCGACGTCACGCGCAGACGTATCTATGAAAATGAGGCTTCGATTTGCACTGGCAATGTTGAAATTGTCAGCGGTTTGAACAAGGCTGATAGTGCTGTTGTCGTTGATTTCCGTCAGGGTAATAGTGGTGTCAAATCCAAACAGACTCAGTTCATTGCCGGTAGGCGTATAGCGACAAAAGATATCTTCGTCTGGAAAGACAGAGGCAGCCTGTCGTAACGAGACAGGTGAGGGCGTCTCTGGTGCTTCTACGATGATTTCACCTGCGATCGCAGGTGCCGATACCGCAGAAAGCAACACAGGCAGGAGTACAAATAAACGTTTCATGGGGCTTACAAAACAAATGGTGGCTTCGCTTTTGTACGCATACGTACAAGACCACACCCGATGTCTGTAATTATACTGAAATTACACTGAGCGCCGCTCAAAATAACATTGCATCAAACGTGCATCAAAAACCTCGCATTAAAAAAGCTTCGAAGAGACTTTCTCCGAAGCTTTTACTCAGTCTTAATGGCTTACTGATAAGTCAGGAACGCCCTATCGAGCTGATGCCATTGCCGCAGGCACGTTTGCCTTCTGCATTTCTGCAAGCATCGCAGAGACATTCGCCTTCGCATCGCCAAAGAGCATCTGCGTATTGTCTTTGTAAAACAGCGGATTATCTACGCCTGCATAGCCCACAGAAAGGCTACGTTTCATGACGATGACGTTCTCTGCATTCCACACTTCAAGCACGGGCATACCGGCAATGGGGCTAGTGGGATCGTCCAGTGCGCTGGGATTAACGGTATCGTTTGCGCCGATGACGAGCACAACGTCTGTGTCGCTAAAGTCCTCATTGATTTCATCCATTTCTAGGACGATGTCATAGGGGACGTTTGCTTCTGCGAGCAATACGTTCATATGGCCGGGCAAGCGGCCTGCTACGGGGTGAATGCCGAAGCGAACGTTTGTCCCGCGATCGCGCAAAATCTTCGTAATATCAGCTACCGCGTGTTGAGCCTGCGCCACCGCCATGCCATAGCCAGGCGTAATAATCACGCTGCTCGCGCGGGTCAATAGCTCAACAGTCTCTTCCGCAGTCGTAGACGTGGCATCACCACCAGGCGCCGTACTGCCGCCCTTTGCGGTGGGTGCATTACCAAAGCCACCCAAAATCACGCTGAGGAAAGATCGATTCATGGCACGGCACATGATAATGCTCAAAATGGCACCACTACTGCCGACCAACGCACCCGTTACGATCAGCAGATCGTTCGAGAGCATGAAACCTGCCGCCGCTGCTGCCCAGCCAGAGTAGCTATTGAGCATAGAGATAACCACCGGCATATCCGCGCCACCGATAGCGGCTACAAGGTGAATGCCCAAGAAGCCAGCCAGTGCGCACATCCCCACCAGCGCTGGCAGACCCGCCGTGCCGGTTGCGCCCATGAACACAAAGCCCAGCGCGACAGTGCCAGCAAGTAGACCAATGTTTAGCAGGTGGCGTCCAGGCAGCGTCAAAGGCTTGCTGCTGATAATCGCTTTGAGCTTGCCGAAGGCAACGACTGAGCCGGTGAATGTGACCGCACCGATAAACACACCCACATAGATTTCAATCAGGTGAATGGTTTCTTCTGCGCCGATAAGGTTAGGGTCTGGCTGCAAATAGTTGCCAATGCCGACCAGTACGGCCGCAAGACCCACGAAGCTATGCAGCATGGCGACCAGCTCAGGCATCGCCGTCATTTCTACCCGTGAGGCCATCACTGCGCCAATTAATACGCCAGGAATTAGTACGCCGATGAGTGCTGCGTAGTTTGTAATGCCTGCGCCGATAGCCGTTGCACCAATAGCCAATACCATTCCTACGATGCCGTACAGGTTGCCGCGTTTGGCAGTTTCTTGGTTAGACAGGCCGCCCAAACTCAAAATGAACAAGACAATGGCGGTGATATACGCCAGCGTCACTACATTGTTTGACATGATTTAGTCCTAAATTTTTTCAGTCTTTTGTTATGAGGTTTGTGCGCAGATAATGTGCGGATTATTTGCGGAACATCTTGAGCATTCGCTGGGTGACCAGGAAGCCGCCAGAGATGTTGATAGTGCCGACAAGGATTGCGATCGCACCCAAAATCGTCGTTGCATTTATCTCGCCCGTGAGCTGTAGCAAGCCACCGATGATGATGATGCCGCTAATGGCATTCGTCACACTCATCAAAGGCGTGTGCAAAGAAGGGCTCACATTCCAAATCACCTGCCAGCCGACAAAGCAAGCCAAAATGAACACCGTGAAGTGAGAGAGGAAAGAGGCCGGCGCCGTCAATCCAATGGTGATAAACAGGCTAGCGGCGGCGGCGATGCCAACCCACTTCACCAGGTCTTGCACAATCGAGCTTTTGCCGTCTGTAGCGGCTTCAACCGCTGTATCCACAGCGGCCTCAGCTGCTGGTTTAGCCGGAGGCTGTGGCGGCTTCTCTGGGCGTGGTGCAGGCCAAGTCACTTCCCCTGCATGGGTAATCAGCGCACCCCGGACAGCCTCATCTTCAAAGTCAATTTTGAAATCGTCTGAGCCGCCCATGTCGCTCAGCAAGTGACATAGGTTCGTGCCATATAGCTGACTCGCTTGGCTCGCCATCCGACTCGGAAAGTCTGTAATCCCGACGATGGTGACGCCTTCGTGCACGTAGACTTCTTCGGGCTTGGTCACCGCGCAGTTGCCTCCCTGGGCAGCGGCCATGTCCACGATGACAGAACCGGGCTTCATCAGCTCAGCCGTTTCTTTCGTAATCAGCAGCGGCGCTTTCTTGCCTGGGATCAGCGCCGTCGTGATGATGATATCGACATCTTTTGCCTGCTCGGCAAACAGCTCCATCTCTGCGGCAATAAATTCAGGACTCATGGTTTTGGCATAGCCGCCACTGCCTGTACCGTCTTCTTCAAAGGTCAGCTCTAAGAACTCAGCGCCAAGGCTTTCTACCTGCTCTTTGACTACGGGGCGCGTATCAAAGGCCCGCACAATCGCACCGAGACTCTTTGCTGCGCCAATGGCTGCGAGGCCTGCAACGCCCGCACCGATAACGAGTACTTTTGCCGGAGGCACTTTACCTGCTGCGGTAATTTGCCCCGTAAAGAATCGGCCAAACTGATTAGCCGCTTCAATAACGGCTCTGTAGCCTGCAATGTTGGCCATGGAGCTGAGGGCATCCATCTTTTGAGCGCGGCTAATGCGAGGAATTGCATCCATAGCCAGCACTGTGGCCTGACGATCTTTCAATCGGTCTACCAGTGGCTGATTTTGAGCAGGCCAGATAAAGCTAATGAGCGACTTATCCGCGCCGAGCATGTCAGCTTCGTGCTGACCGTTAGGATGCTCTTGAGGCGGCTGCACTTTGAGCACAACGTCAGATTGAGCCCACAGCTCAGTGGCGGTGTCGACGATGTCACAGCCTTCTACCTGGTAGGCTTCGTCGCTAAAGTTGGCTGACGCACCCGCACCATGCTCAACAAGCACTTCAAAGCCGAGCTTTTGTAATTTTTTGACGGTCGCTGGGGTCGCGGCCACCCGCCTTTCACCATCAGCGATTTCTTTGGGAACGCCAATTTTTTTGGATGGCTTAGGCTCAGGCGAATCTGCCCGTGCGGTGCCTTTATCAATCGCCAGGGTCATGGCATCTCCTATATGTGAGGACTACTAAAAGAAGCGAGCTGGATCTTTTGACTGGGTAGGTCACCTTAAATCTTGGCAGAAGAGAAATAGAGACCAGTAGGCGTGATCACAAAGGTTGATGTCTGTTCGTAAAAGTTTTTGAAGGCCTTTGTGAGACGATACAATTCACGTAGGCCTTTCATCTCATCAGGTTTTGATACGCCTAGAAAACGAGAGGGTAGTGCGCTCTTAGTCAGCGGCTGTTTGCCGTTTTGAAAGTCGCCATAACCACCAGAAAAACCGTCCACTATTGAGAGATACAGGTGGTTTGGGGGTGTTACACGTAATATAAGAAAAGCGTCATTGTTAAGGCTTGTAACGCAAGGTGGCTATCACACTCGGTTACGGCCTTTCGGTATATCTCTCGTGCGCCACGGTTGTGATGTTGCTGGGAGCGCTGAATTTTTCAGTTCTTTACCTTTGTTTGAGGAGTCATCGTATATGTCAGCCAAGCGTTCTATGTTTCGATTGTTGTCGGGGCTAGCCCTTTCCGGCGTTGCGATCGCAACGACTCTATCCACATTGCCAGTGGCCCCTGGTGTCGCCCAGACAAACCAAGGCCTCACGATTTTTGGCGGCGTTGACTCTGACTATCGCCTGCCTTACACCCTGCGCAACAACGAGCCTCGCAGCACAAGAGCGCAGTACTATCTACGCGTGCCAGGTACTCGGATGGAAAGAGCCGCTTCTAAACTTCGCATCACCTACCCGGAAGCCTTCACAAATCGCAGAGGCTCGTTCGACCCCGACCGCATTCAGGTGCGCCAAGGCCGAGGTACTGGCGGTCGTGAGATTCCTGTGGACGAAGTCGTTTGGATTCCGGAATCTAGCCAGCTAGAGATCTACATGGCAGAAGACATCCCTGCTGACACCAGCTTTGTAGTGAACATGGGCGTACGCAATCCCAACCGATTTGGGATGCACCGCTTTAACCTTCAGGTAGAAGCCCGTGGCGATGTATTGCCTAGATACATCGGTACTTGGGAGCTGCTAGTCGCTGAAGAGTAGACCCCACAGCTCGGCCCCACCACGGCCTGATCACGGCCTGATCACGGTCGGATTCCAAATCGCGGATACCCAGTCAGCCGGAAACACAAAAGCACCTACAGCGACAGTTGCAGGTGCTTTTCAGTAGGACATCAGATTTACTAAATAAAAACTTGCACAAGACAAGTAGAACCAGTAAAGTATAGGGTCTGTGCCTATCTCAGCTAACTTGTCTAGAGGCAGGGCTGACGATGGGTAAATACAGAAGATTATGTAAATACAACTGGCCTGTTTTTTAGGCCTGTAAAACTTTTTAGTCTGCTTTTCTTAGCCTTCAAGCTCATTGATATTAAATCACTGATGTTGAATCATTGATTTTGACTCATTTACTTTGGCTATAGGGCGAGACTGCAGCAGATAGGAGATATAACATGACTAAGCGTACTCTCGGTGGTACTTCTCGTAAGCGTAAGCGGGTTTCTGGCTTTCGCGCCAGAATGCGTACCAAAAATGGCCGCAACGTAATCAAAGCTCGTCGCAGCAAAGGGCGTGCTCGTTTGGCTGTGTAGCATTTATTTTTGGATAGGCTTTATTGAGTGGGCAATCTGTGGCTATTTCGAAGGAAAATCGGCTGCGATCGCCCAAAGACTTCAGCCGAGTCCATCGCAAGGGTAAACGCGCCGCCACCAAAAACTTGGCCATGCGTGCGCTAAAGCCGCAGCGTCAGCTCAATAAGCGACTCAATAAACAGCTCAATAAAGATAAGCAGCTCAACAAAGATAAGCAGCTCAACAAAGATGAGAGCGTGGACGTTGATTCGTCTGCGCTTTTGTCGTGCCTGCCGCCGTCGCCGTCGCGCTTTGGCATCTCGATTAGTAAAAAAGTGAGCAAGCGGGCCGTCGTGCGTAACCGCATAAAACGGCAGCTAAAGGCCGTTATTCAGCGATATTTACCAACCGTTGAACCGGGGTGGCAGGTGGTCATTGTGGTTCGTCCGTCTGCGGTGGAGTGCAGTTTTGACGAATTTTTGAGAGAATTAGAATATCTGCTAAAAAAGTTAGGAATTGTTACATTGCCTGAGGGCGTCTAATCCGCCCGCGCAGACCTGCTCACTTTCCCCGAGGTATCCCATGGCCGTTAAAGAAGACGTGTATTACGAAGGTGGCCCTCACGTTGGCGAACTCATCTTTAATATTGCGCTGGCCTTCACGCTCATTTGTATTCCACTGACGGTGGGTGCCGTTGTGCGGGCGCTGTGGCTACGTTTTCGCATTACCGATAGACGCATTTCGATTACTGGCGGCTGGATGGGACGCGATCGCACAGACATCATCTATTCGGAAATTGCGAAAGTTGTCACCGTACCTAGAGGCCTTGGCGCTTGGGGTGACATGGTCTTTACGCTCAAAGACGGTAGCCGAATTGAGCTGCGCGCGGTACCAAACTTTAGAGATGTGTACGACTACATAACCAAGAAAATCTCTCCCCAGGCAAAGGTGGCCAGTGGTGCAGTTGGCGTGGCTTAAATTTAGAGCATAGATTCGGGCCTTGGATTTGGCACATAGATTTGGGGCTTACATAGGTACGGTTAACCGTCTGACAGTGCGGTGTGAGCGGTTAGCCCAACAAACTAATCATCGAATTTGTCACCTGCCCCATCGCCAACCCCGCCAACATTCAGATAGATTAGACAAGTAGACTTAGACCCACAGCCTTAATTAAACAAGAGCGCACGCATGGACTTCGGTATCGGCTTCCTTTCAAACAACGTAATGCTGCCAATCCTAGATTTTTTCTATGGGATTGTGCCGAGTTACGGGCTGGCCATTGTGGCCCTCACACTCGTCATTCGCTTTGCGCTCTACCCGCTCAATGCGGGCTCCATTCGCAACATGCGCAAGATGAAAGTTGCCAACCCAATCATGCAAAAGCGCATGGCTGAAGTGAAGGAGCGCTACAAAGACGATCCGGTCAAGCAGCAGGAGGAAATCAAAGGCCTCTACTCAGAGTTTGGCAATCCGCTCGCAGGCTGCTTTCCCGTTGTGCTGCAAATGCCGATTTTGTTTGCTTTATTTGCAACGCTTAGAGGATCGCCGTTCGCCGATATCAATATGCCTGTGAATCTTAAGCTGGTGCCTCAAGAGGCCATTGAGCAGGTTGAGCAAGCACCCCTCGTAAACAAGCCGTCAAATATCTTTGTGGCAGATGGCGAGCATTTCCAGGTGAGTACAGTGGTGCCCTCCGGTGAAAAGTTAGCCGTTGGCGACACTACAAAAATTGAGCTGCGTTCGGTCGATGATCAATCCCTAGACGAACTCAGAGAAGAGTACAGAGAAGAGGGCGTTGATATTACACCCGAGTGGGAAGTGACCAAGGGTGAGGATCTCGTCGCAATCCAGCCGGATGGCACGATTAAAGCGCTTGGTGCTGGTGATGTCACTATTCAGGCAAAGGTTCCTGGTTTGGCAGCAGACAAAGGCTTTCTGTTCATTGAAAAGTTAGGTCGCATTGGCGTCACAGGCGACAACGGAGAAATCCACTGGGATATTCTCGGGATGATTGTCTTCTTTGGTATTAGCCTGTACGTAAGTCAGCAGGTGACTAATTCTGGCAATGCCGCAGGCGATAGTAACGATCAGCAGCAGGCGATCGCAAAATTCACGCCAGTTATCTTCTCAGGCATGTTCTTGTTCTTCCCACTGCCTGCTGGTGTGTTGATGTATATGGTGATTGCCAACATCTTTCAGACGGCACAGTCCTACATTCTCTCTAGAGAGCCCCTGCCAGAAAACTTGCAGAAGCTAGTGGATGCGCAGGCCAAAACTTCGGGCGGTAGCACAAACGAAAACCGCGAAAAGCTGGCCTTTGAGCCTGGTGCGGCCAAGCGAGCAGCGAAAGAAGCGACTAAAGCAAGTTCCAAAAAGAAGGCGTCTAAAAAGAAAGCGTCTAAGTAGCTCACGCGCCTCGTTTACATCCTTTTACATGGGCCCAGCGAATCAGCTCGCTGGGCCCATTTTGTAAGAGTTTAATTTTTTGCTTGCAATCGTTTACCTGTCCGCACAGAGCGGCACTCGGTTGATAAGATGTAGCCTAGCTGTAACAGTGTTACGTGCGCATCAAGTATTGGGTAGGTGGGGAAAGACCATGGAAAAAAGTATTAGCTGGCTAGAAACGTTGCTCAAGCTACAGGGCATTAAAACCACCGTAAGCGGGACCCAAACGAAAGGAGACTTGGGGGATGACAGCTACTGGCTGACCATTGACCACGAGCCCCTGTCCGAAGCCGAGATAGAAAGCCTCATCGGTGAGCGCGGCCAAACGCTAGACTCTATGCAATATTTGGCCAATACAATTTTGAATATGGGCGCTGAAGAAGCCGATCAGCAGGCCTACACGGTTGAGATCCATGGCTATCGGCAAAAGCGACAGTCAGAGCTAAAGGCGCTCGCCGAAGAAGCGGCCGAAGAAGTCCTGAAAAACGGTAAAACGGAACACGAGCTAAAAGGGCTATCGTCCGCTGAGCGCCGTCAGCTTCATGGTTTGCTGGGTGAGTATGAGCAGCTGAAAACTTTTAGCCGAGGGCGGGAGCCAGAGCGGCATTTGGTGGTGCAGCTGGTTACAGAAGGGGATGATTCGGAGGAGTAAATCGGCTTTGCTGTATGAGCTTTTGAGCCCTCATCGCTATGCTTGATCAAAAGCAGGACGCAGTTAGCTGCGTCCTGCTTTTGACTTCAATGGATGCGCAATAAGAGCTATACCAAGAAATTTACGGCCAGCCAGAGCGTCAGCAATGCCCCAAATACACCAATCCAAAGCTTAAACCGAATGTCCATTGTCACCATGCGTGCATAAAGTTATCTGTTCAATCCTAACGAGAAACTGGTCTCTCTAGCGTATTCAGCAGAACGTTCTGGCGATAATTTACACTTTCTATTTACACTTTTTGGGCGGTGGCTTTTACCGGCACCTAGGCAGCTGTGTAGCTTTCGGCCTGGAGGCGAAACATTTCTTCGTAGCGGCCTTGTTGTGCGATCAGTTCCTCGTGAGTGCCGTTTTCGATAATCTCGCCGTTTTCTAAAACGAGGATGCGGTCGGCCATGCGCACAGTGGAAAAGCGGTGGCTGACGAGGAAGGTCATTTTACCTTTGGTGAGCTGGCGAAAGCGCTCGAAGAGGTCGTGTTCTGCGATCGCATCCACCGCAGCCGTTGGCTCATCCAAAATCAATACCTGCGCCCGCGTCATAAAGGCTCTGGCCAGTCCAATCTTTTGCCACTGCCCACCAGAGAGGTCCACGCCGCCAGTAAACATTTTGCCCAGCACGGTGTCGTATCCTGCTTCCAATTTGTCGATAACGGGCTCTGCACCGGCATCAACCGCAGCCTGCAAAACCTGCGCTTCATCGTCTCGATTGGGCAAGTCACCAAAGCCAATATTGTCTTGAGCGGAGAGGGCGTAGCGGGCAAAGTCTTGAAACAGCACGCCAATATTGCGCCGCAGATCGCGCAGATGAAAGGCACTCAGGGGGATGTCATCTAGTGTAATGAGGCCACGATCAATGTCGTACAGACGCGTCAAGAGCTTTAGCAGGGTTGTCTTACCAGAGCCGTTGAGCCCAACAAGAGCAATGCATTCTTCTGCACCGACGTTTAAATTGATGTTCTTGAGGGTGGGATGTTCACTGCCAGGATAGGTAAAGTAAACATCCTGGAGCACGAGGCCTGCTTTTAGTGGTGTGGGAAAGGGCTTTGGCTTTGCAGGATTAGTGACCTGCGGGACTAAATCGAGGAACTCAAAGTACTGGGAAACGTAAAGGTTGAACTCATATAGGGTAGCAATGCTGACTAAAATACCCTGGGTTGCGGCTTGTGCCTGCTGAAAGGTCCCGACGTATAGGGTCAAGTCACCAATAGTGACTCGCTCCAGCAGAACTTCCCAGAGGACAAGAGCATAGGCGCCATAAAATGCGATCGCAGCAATCACTTCAATGGCAACCTGTACCATCCCCTGCTTTCGAGCCAGCACCCTCGACTCATCATTAAAGTCCCGGCGGATCTTGTGATATTGCGCGACCAGATGAGTACCCAAGTTAAACAGCCTGACCTCTTTCACATACTTTGGCTCCGTCAGCACCGCACCAAAATAATCTGCCAGCCTGCGACTCGGCGTTTGGCGACGCGTCATCCAAAAGCGCCTCTCTGAAAACCGAATACCCGCCCAAAACGTTGGCAGCGCGCTCAGCAAAAGGAGTACAAAAACCAAGGGATTGAACCGCAACAGCAACGCCAGCAAACCAAACAGCTTGGTTATCTGACCCAGCAGCCGCAGCGAAATACGCAGCACTCGCATGGGGTAATTGCTGCCACTCTGCTTTGCTCGGTTGAGAATATCGTGAAATTCTGAAGATTCGTAGTGGGCCAAGTCAAGCAGTGTCGCCTGCTCTAGCATTTGCGTATTGGCGTATAGCAAGAAGCGATCGCTCATGACCTGAGTGTTGTAGCTATCTAGCTGCTGCAAAATCGCCTGCAGCACCAGCAGGCCAAACCCAGTTAGGACGAGTGGCGAAACGCTCTGCACCATGGCCGTCAGCGGCGTGTTCGACTCGACTAGCACCACCACCAAGTCCACAATTTGCTTACTGACCAATAGTTGAGCCGCAGGCAATAGCGAACGCGTCAGCGTCAGCACAATGCTCAGTATTAAGGCACTCGGCGTTGCTAGCCACACCAGCCGAAACAGGCGAGGCATATTTTTGAAGATAGCCACTGAGCTGGCGAATTTAGTCGTCAGCTGGCCGATCCAGGCCAATCGTCTATGTCTCAATCAATATCTCCCAACAATATCTCCCAACAGTCATCCAACGGTCATCCAACCGTTACTCAACTGCTACTCAACCTCAACCGTTACTCAACTTCAACCGTTACTCAACCTCAACAGTCACTCAACCTCAACCGTTACTCAAAATTGAATAGGCCTGCGCTTATGAAAACTTCTGCGGAATTTACGTAGCAATCGCTGATGATTAGACTACACCGTTCAGCCATTACATCCATCGGTTAAAGGGCATTGAGGGAAACGCACACCATCCCCACTTAAACCGTCCTAGGAGATCTAACGTCATGTCATACAGCACTTTTACTCTGCAATCGGCCGTTAACCAATTTGGCATCAAATACATCGGCAGCGACCTCATTTTTCCGACTGTGCTGCCAACCCTCCCTCAATACGCCGACAATCATTTGGAGCTGCTCACCCGCCAGCTAGAGCGAGACGCTGATATTGCCAGACGAAACCCGACCGATCAGGCAAAGTGCGCCTATGTCATTGCACCTATGCTCGCCACGCTGAGGCAGATTCACCATATTGGCATTCATACAGGTGTTCAGTTCAACGTATCTACCGTTGAAAATTTGACTGGTCAGTGTGACTTTTTGGTGACCCTCTCTGATGAATTAGAAATCATTGAGGCACCTGTGCTGGTGATTGCCCAAGCAAAACAGTCGGTCATGACAGAAGGCGTAGGCCGCTGCGTAGCACAAATGGTTGCGGCTCAGCGGTTTAACCAAGAATCTGGCCTGCCGCCGATTCCTGTATTTGGCTGTGTGACCAATGGGTTTTCCTGGCGATTTTTAAAACTCGCTGGTGATGTGATGCAGGGCGACGGCGCGATTGAATATCGACTGAGGCCCACAAAAGTCCTGATGCAGCGGTTGTATTACACCGTCAGCAGCGGCATCATGCTGTAAAAGCACCTACAAAGTCACCAGTAGCCGCACCATTGTAGGATCCGCTACTGTATGACCCGTTACTGTATGCCCTGCACTACTGTATGACCCGCACTACTGTATCGACACTCACTTGCTCGTAAAGAGCCACGATATCTTCATTGCGCATGCGCACGCAGCCGTGGGAAACGGCGCTGCCAATGACTGATTCGTCTGGGGTGCCATGAAATCCAATTGAGTTTTGTCCATCTGTCCAGAAGCCAATCCACCGGGTGCCCAGAGGATTATCTGGCCCTGGCTGAACGACTTCGCCCGTAAAGGGATGCTCCCAAGCTGGATTGGTTTGCTTACGTAAAACGCTGAATTCGCCTGTGGGTGTATTCCAGCCTTCACGGCCTATGGCGACATCGTAGCTAGCGAGCAGCATTTCACCGCTATATACCAGCAATCGTCGCTCGCCCAAGCGCAGCTCCAAGCTGAGAACGGAAGGGGCCACCAAATCACGCGACGAGACTGATGCAGCCGATAGCGACCGAGCCTCATCAGCGGCTGACGGTTCAGCGACCTCGATGGGTTCAGGCAGTTCCACAGCGGTAGCGAGAGCAGTGCGATCGCGCAATACAATCCCTGAAAAGACAAAAACACCCAGGGCAACTATCCCAAAGCGCCGCCCCAAGCGAGCAGTTGTGAACCAGACTCCGTCATCCATAAACTGTTGCAAACTTGACCTACTTAGTTGAACGAGTTGAACGAATTAGTTAAACGAAACAGCTGAACGAATTATTAGAACGAAACATTATTGAACGACCAAAACAGGCGTCCCGACGCTGACCTGAGAAAATAGCGCCACGACATCTTCGTTGTACATGCGCACACAGCCATTCGACGCGGCATGGCCAATAGATTCCACCGTTGGCGTACCGTGAAAGCCAAAGGAACCGGCTTCTGTGCTGGCAAATTCTATCCAGCGTAGGCCAAGGGCACTATTTGGCCCAGGTTCGTGAACTTCGCCGGTCCAAGGGCTTTGCCAAACAGGATCGACGACCATTTTGGACACAGAAAATTCGCCTTGGGGAGTGGGGGTTTCGGCAGTACCGACGGCGACGGGATAGCTGCTGATGAGCATTTCGCCCTGGTAAAGGTACACTCTGCGCGATCGCAGACTCAAAACCAAGCGATTATTTTCTGTCGCCGCAGACTTTGACATTGCCACTGTCGCAGACCGCTCCGAAGCAGACGAGTCCGAAGCAGACGACTCCGAAGCAGACGCCGCATCAG
>JBCBKQ010000077.1:0-22429 GCA_038521595.1 Cyanobacteria bacterium J06627_28
ACGTCACAATATCCAGATAAGATGCTTAAGATTTGGGAAGGGATATAGAATTTCAGTAAAAACTCGCAAGTCTAGCTGCAGTCAGGTTTTTGATGATTTCTAATCTGTCAGAAAATGTGCGGACATGCGTACATTTTCTGACAGATTAGAAATCATCAAAAACCTGACTGCAGCTAGACTTGCGAGTTTTTACTGAAATTCTATATCCCTTCCCAAATCTTAAGCATCTTATCTGGATATTGTGACGTACAACGCTGTGAGAACAGACAAAACAGTGTTATCTAGACTCTAGATACGCATTCGTTCGTCGCCTACGTTTTCATGTTAGGCAAGCCGCTTACTCATGCAGCAATCGTCACACCAGGCATCCTTTCAACAGGCGCTTTCTCCTAAGGCCAGCATTCAGGCACTCCTTGCGCCGCTAAATCGATTGGATAGACGTCTCCAGCAAACCGTCGAAATCGCCCGGATACTTAGCGGTACGGCTTTTGATGGCTATCTATTGGGTGGCACTGACATTATTCCATCTCCATCAGCGGCGATTGACGCTGACGACCCCCTCGGACGGGTTCAAAAAGCATTTGGCCTATCTGAGTTTGAAGTCGGTGTGCTGATCCTGGCAATCGCCCCTGAACTCGACCGCCGTTACGAAAGGCTGTATGCCCACCTGCAATCCGAGGACATTCGCAGGCCTACCGTCGGCCTTAGCCAAGAGTTGCTATGCCACAGTGACAGAGAAAGGCAGGCTGGGCGCGATCGCTTTACCCCAAAGGCGCCACTCCTTCGCTACGGTCTCATCCAACTCAAAGACCATGCCTGTGCTACTCGTTGTAGCTTCAAGCTCAATCCGATGGTAATGCGCTTTTTGCTTGGTCAGCCTATGACGCCGCAGCTGTCAGTCCATTGCCGGCTAAGCTGGCCTACAGATACTGCTCATGTAACAAACAGCCCACTATTACCAGGCTTACTCAATCGCCTTCGTTCGGGCAGTGTGCCCGGTGCCCTAGCGCTCAATTTCACCGGCACAGGTGCAAAAGAGCAAGGCGCTCGGGCGATCGCAGCCACCACTCAGCAGCCGTTCCTCAGCGTCAATCTCAACCAGCTCTTCCAAGCATCTGGCGTCAGCAAACCCGAAGTTACCCACAGAGCCAAGCAAATTTTGCTCCAGGCGCAGCTGTGGAATGCCGTTTTGTATCTAGAAAGTGACCTTTTCCCTGAGCTGCAAAGGCGCTGGTTACCCTCAGCTATCGGACAAAAAGGCCTAGAGCAAATCGCCATTACGACGTTTCTCGGCCAGGTTGCTGACTACGCAGGCATCACTATTTTTACTGGCAAAGCGCCTTCTGTGCCCATGGCCAATGAAGGCAAAGGCATCGTCACTATTCCATTCACTCAAAAGACTGCCGACACTTCTTATAACTATTGGCAGGCCTGCCTAGAAGCTGCCCAAAGTACCCTCAATGAGACTGATCTTTTTCGTAAGAAGGTGCTGAACACATCGCTTGAATTTACGTAAATGCAGTAAGGCGAGAACGCTTGCCAGTTAAAGGCTGTCGCCTTTTGTTGTGTCGCAAGCAACGCTTCGAAAGCTATAGCGTCTGTCGAGTTAGTTAGGACATTCGTGAGCGCTGGAAGCGTTTAGTATCAACAACTAACTCGACTGGCAACGTAAGAATGCATCCTTACGTTGCTATATATAGAAAACAAGAGAGCCCTGTAGAAATCTCAAGGCTCTCTTGTTTATGGTTGTTCTTTATGATTATCTTTCGAACATTAGACCTGTTGCTATGCACTTAGCTTTATAGAACAGGGGTTATGGCTATTCGTAGTGGCGTAAGCTAAGTGCGAATATGGTACTGATTACGCAGGCTTTTGTTCGATGAGTCTCTCTTGACGAACGCTGAACTGCCAGGCACTAGAAAACATGTAGTGAATTTGGTGATGCAGATCTTTTTGAATCAGATTCTCTAGCTCGTTTTGATCTAGCCATACGCCGTGGCAGTGGCTGCAACGATCTATATAAAAGCTAAGACCGCGCCCTACTTTTGTTTTGGTCATGAGTCGCTTACAGTCTGCGCAAAAGTTGGCGGTGCGGTTGTCTACCACGGGTGGTAGCCTATTGCCTGTGGCAGATTTGTCCAGGTTTGCGACTGCTTTAGTGGGCTGTTCCTTTTCTGTTTGTTCTCTGCGCTCTAGCCATTGCCAATAGTTGTCGGAAGAGATCCAGTGACCAAAGCACTGACTACACTGGTGTGCAGCTAGACCTGTGCTGAGGTTGACTGGGTTTAGTGTGGGCGTATGACAGATAGGACATTTCATAGTGACAACAAGCAATGGGTAGATGGTAAGGCCGTCTTTAATTATGAACATACCCAAATTATTTCAAGTAAATAAAGGGTGTTACCCAAAACACATGAAATATTTTTGTTTCCGTTCATAAAGTAAAAGAAACTTATCTTGCTTTACCAATGTGTGAATGCATTCACACATTGGTAAAGCAACACATTGGCAAAGCAACAGAAATTAAGTGGGAGTTTGTTCTAAGCGTGTATGAGCGTGTAAATGTGGCCACGCTCTCAGTGAATCTACAGACTTAACAAGATTCATTCCGGACGCACGAAACTTTTCATAAGTTTTGTTGGCGGCCTCTGTAAAGTCTACGACCCCAGGTACAACAACAGGCGACGTGCAGTCCGTTAATAGATATACCTTTTGTGCGATCGCCGGATCAGTGACTTGGATCTCATCGAGTAAATCGGTGATAGTCCAGGCAACACAGTGACTTTTGGCCTGCCCTGCAATGATAATGACGTCGAAGCTGAGCAAGTGTTGTATCAGCCGATTATTTTTGTGGGCGATGGGCTGCCCCGCGCTGTCATTCAAAACTTCAGGGCTCAATATAGAGTAGTTTTCGGTGAGGGGGTTGTCCCCTTTTGCCTCAAAGCGAGTGGGGCTATTGCGCACCATACTATGGAAAAAACAGGTTTCTTCGAAGGCGGGCACAAGGGCATGGCCAATGCCGCCAAGCATAGAGTGATAGGGCCAAATAGTGAGCGGATATTTGCCGCGATCGCTCAGCTGCTTGGCATAGTGATGGGCAAACTGTTCTACCGCTTGAGCCGTTAGCTGCCCTGATTTCCGGCTGGCAATGCCCTCAGAAATCAAAGGATTTACCCGCCACTTACATTGTTCTACCTCGTCATAATCAATCATCGTCATGGGCTCAGGATGCTCACCCGCTTCGTCTATCCAAAAAACAGGATGAAAGATCTGTGCGGCGCTATGGGTGTCCATCGTTGGCACAATCTCTGTAATGACATCTAGATTGCGATAGATAAATTCACACAGCCGACGGGTGTCGTCTACTGCACCGACGCCGGAGCGCCCCCCGACAAATAGCTCAAAGTCTGGCAAGCAAAAGGTATTTTGTACATCGATGGCCAGTAGACAAATGCGCTGGGTGTCTGTCTGGGCGGGTGTGATGCTATTGGCTTTGGCATAGTTAGCGGCGGCTGTGGCATGGCTTTGGTAGGGAATGCGTCGAATCTGATCGATGGTGTCAGGTGCGAAGAAATTAGGGATAGGCGTTGTCATAGGTTTTTCAGAAGGTTTGTTAGAAGGTTTTTCAGAAGGTTTTTCAGAAGGGTTGCCAGAAGGTTCGTTAGAGAAGAATAAGAGAGAGAGATTTAGTGCTGCAGTGAGACTGTCGTAATGTTGTTGCGCTACATCTAGCGTGAGATTGTTGTTGTTGGAGATTGATATCCATAGGATGCGCTGTAGCGATCGCAAAACTCCAAAGTTGTTTTTCTGAGCGGGTGGTCTAGCCTGCTGAGAGCTTCCTGGGCAATGTCTACTGGCACACCACCATAAAACGCTTCGGCAATGCCGCCTGTGATGCAGGCCATAGTATCGGTATCGCCGCCAAGTGAGATGACGTTGCGCAGGGCGTCTTCAAAGTCTGTTGATTCTAAAAAAGCAATGATCGATTCAGGCACGGATGCCTGGCAGGATTCGTTAAAGCTGTAGGTTTTGCGAATCTCCGATAGCTGGCGACTGAGGTCGTATCCAAAAAATGTTTCGATGAGAGTTTTGATATCAGCTTTGTTGCTGCCCTGCCTGCCCAGCAAAATGCAGGCGGCGGTTGCCTGTGCCCCTTTGATGCCCTCGGGATGGTTGTGGGTGACCTCTGCCGTCTCTTTGGCGACCTGAAGTACTTTTGCCAGGGTGTCGTAGGCAAATCCGACGGGGCTCACCCGCATGGCGGAGCCATTTCCCCAGCTGTTGTAGGGACTCATATTGGCCGACTGGGCCCATTGGCTAAATCTAGCACCGTAGCCGCCCATGGGGTTGGGATAGCGCTGGGCGTAGGTTTTGATGTGCTCTACGTAGCTGCCGCCATGCAGAATAACGTTGGCAACGGCAACGGAGAGAATGCTGTCGTCTGTGAAGGTGCTCTGCGGCGTAAAAAGCGGAAAGTCCTTGGTTTTTTGGCGGTCAAATTCGTATACCGAGCCGATGATGTCTCCTGCGATCGCACCTAACATAGCTACCTTCCTTGCCAGAACCTGCTGACCAAATGACATCTCAAGATTGACTTAGTGTAAAATAAACACTAACATGATTGTTATAGCGAACATGTCTGGTCAGCGTCAAGGGTTCGTCTTTGCTTGCCTGGGCATTTATCCTCTCTATGCATCTCTATGCAGCACGTCTAATGCAGTCTGTTTCATGCAATATGTCTACGACTATCCTCGGCCCGCTCTTACCGTTGACTGTGTGGTGTTTGGTTGGCAGGCGACGCAGCGGCTGAAGGTGCTTCTGATTCAGCGAAAGCTGCCGCCATTTCAGGGGCAATGGTCTTTGCCGGGTGGATTTATGCAAGTTGAGGAGTCTGTGGATGCGGCGGCTATTCGAGAGCTGCAAGAAGAAGCCGGTCTCTCAGGCGTATTTTTAGAGCAGCTCTACACCTTTGGTTCGGTTGAGCGTGACCCTCGCGAGCGGGTGGTTTCGGTGGCGTACTACGCGCTGATCGACCTGCAGACACATCCTTTGCAGGCGGCAACAGATGCGTCAGATGCGCAGTGGTTTGCCCTGGCTGAGGTGCCGGCAATTGGGTTTGACCATGGGGAGATTTTGAACTGTGCGATCGCCCGTCTGCGCAGCAAGATTCGCTATGAACCCATCGGTTTTGAGCTGTTGCCAAAGCAATTTACGCTCTCTCAATTGCAGCAGCTGTACGAGCAGATTCTAGAGCGCGAGCTAGACAAGCGAAACTTTCGTAAGAAGCTATTAAAAATGGAGCTGCTCATCGACACTGGTGAGAAGGAAGTCGGTGTGGCCCATCGGGCAGCGAAGCTATATCAGTTTGATGCTGAAAAGTATGAACAGCTAAAGCAGCGCGGGTTTAGTTTTGAGCTGTAACATTTTTGAGTAGCGCACTCCGCCATGCATCATGCTATTGGAAGCGTTTGGAGTAGGAAAAAGGCGTGAGTATGACGAGTGAAAGTCTGCCGATTCGCCGGGTTGGCGTCGTTGGTGGTGGGCAGCTGGCTTGGATGATGGCCCCGGGGGCGAAAGTGCTAGATATTCAGCTTTTGGTGCAGACGCCGAGTGCGGCGGATCCGGCCAGTGCGATCGCGTCAGACGTTTTTCTTGGCCCCGTGGCAGATGCCGCCATAACTGCTGAGCTGTCCGCAGCCTGTGACGTGGTTACCTTTGAAAATGAATTCATTGACTTACCCGCACTACGTCAGCTGGAGGCGGCCGGTACGCTCTTTTATCCTCAGCTGGAGTGTTTAGCGCCTCTATTAGATAAGTACGACCAGCGGCAGTACTGCGATCGCATCGGCCTTCCATCGCCTCCCTTTGTGACCTTGGCCAGTGAGGCCGATAACGCTACGCTCCCCTCAAAAGTCGAGCAGGTTGGACTCCCGCTCGCGCTAAAAACTCGCCGTCATGGCTACGACGGTCAGGGCACATTTATTCTCGATTCGTTGGCAGCAGTGCAATCGACTTGGGAGGGTCTAGGCTATCAGCCTGTGCTGTTAGAGGCCTTTGTGGACTTTGAAAAAGAGCTGGCCGTGATGGTGGCCAGGTCACAGGCGGGTGAGGTGGTCGTCTATCCAGTGGTAGAGACAGAGCAGGTGGCGCAGGTCTGTCGGCGGGTGATTGTGCCTGCACGGGTGGCTGAGTCGGTGGCTGAGGAAGTGCGTGCGATCGCGACTCGGCTAGTCACAGAACTCGGCGTCGTTGGCATTTTTGGCATAGAGCTATTTTTGACGGCCTCAGGCGAAGTTCTTATCAATGAGATTGCGCCGCGCACTCATAATTCGGGCCACTATAGCCTAGATGCCTGTGAAACCTCTCAATTTGAGCAGCAGCTGAGGGCAGTCTCTGGTCGGCCTTTGGGCTCAGCGGCAATGACCTGTGCAGGCGCTGTCATGGTGAATTTATTAGGTACAGAAAGCGCGATCAGTGACTACGCCGAGCAGAGAGCTGCCCTGTCCAAGCTGCCCAATGCGCAAGTGTATTGGTACGGCAAAAAAGAATGCCGCCCTGGGCGCAAAATGGGCCATGTGACTGTACTCGTAGACAGCCCAAACGACGCTACGACCCTAGATAGCTTGGCCAAAGAGATAGAGCGCCTCTGGTATTAATTCGATATTTTAGGATTTATGGCCAGCTGCTTAATGCATTGAGCAGCTGGCTGAGCACTAAGCTTTATAGAGCAAGGGCTGTAGCTGTACTAGGTGCAACAAGCTTAGTGTAGATTGCCATATTAGTTTTGAATATTTAATTGATATGGCAAATATCCGTCACCCTTCTGTATGGTTTACCCCTTGCCGCACTAGGGGACAGGTTCGCTATGATGACGGCAGTTCTACTACGGCGTTGGTGACTGCCAACAACGTTTTCTGATCTATGTTTTTCATTTTTAGGGTATCGAGATGCTCTGGCGGCAGTATACCGGGCTTGTTCTTTGAACCTGCACCCGGAAACTATTAAGCCTTTAGCCGAGATTCCCACCTGGTAACCCCAGGTCAAAAACTGAGGTAAGACGGCGCTGCGGTTGAACTATTGAAAGTCCTTGTCCTTTTTGGATGGGGATTTTTTAATGGAAACCCATCCCATTGGCCAGGGGATAATGTCGTCATATAGCTTTTCGCGCTTAGCTGTAGACACCACGAACAGCTGAAAACCTTACTACATAGAGCGCTAAGCGCATAGCAAAGTGCGTTGGCATAGCCTCGCGTAGCGTTATGCATCCGCGCTTTGCTATATCTTTGTATTGCATCCGTGCTATCGAGATTTTGTATTCCTGCCGACATAAATAGCTCAAAGCCCGCTAGCATTTGAATAGGCAAGTGAACTTTGATAGGTTTTTGACTTTTGGCTCCTCTCCCGCCCGCCTCAAATGCGTCCGAGACAGCTTTAGATTCTGATACGACCTCAAGTCCAAAGGCGAGTAATGACCTAACACTGGGCACTGGTGCGACAGTCACGCCGCTTTCAAACGGCCTAACCGTCATTCATCAAGAGATGCCGACACCGACGGTGGTGGTCGATGTGTGGGTGCGAGCCGGTGCGAGCGTCGAACCGGCTGAATGGTCTGGCATGGCTCACTTTTTAGAGCATATGGTGTTCAAAGGTACCCAGCGTTTGCAGCCCGGCGAGTTTGACTGGGTGATAGAGGGACAGGGCGGCGTGACTAATGCGGCCACCAGCCATGACTACGCGCATTTTTACATTACGGTTGCCGCCGAAGCCCTGCCGCAAACACTGCCCTATCTCGCAGATTTATTACTAGGTGCGGCAATTCCAGCCGACGAGTTTGTGCGAGAACGGCAGGTCGTCTTAGAAGAGATTCGCCAGGCCTATGACGATCCAGATTGGGTGGGTTATCAGGCGCTGTGTGAGCTGCTGTATGGGGCCCATGCCTATGGCCGTGCGGTGTTGGGTACCCCGGATGTGCTCAATGCCCGCCTACCCGAAGAAATGCGGCGGTTTCATCAGGCCCACTATCAGCCTGAAAATATGACGGTGGTGATTGCAGGCGGCATCGAAAAATCGGCTGCGCTAGCGCTGATTGAGCCGACGTTTAACCAATTTGCGACCCCTTTGTGGTGTCCCCAGGCGGAGACTGTGCCGTTGCCCATGCCAACCCATCAAAGGCAAACATTGCAGCTGCCAAATTTGGAGCAGGGGCGGTTGACGATGGCCTGGCTGGGCCCAGGTGTAGCGCAGCTTGACGTGGCCTGTGGGTTAGATCTGCTGAGCCTGCTGCTGGGCGGTGGACGCACATCTCGGCTGGTGCGTGACCTGCGTGAAGAGCGACAGATTGTGCAGTCGGTGAGCAGTGAGTTTTCGCTGCAGCAGAGCTGTAGTGTGCTGAGTGTGTCTGTTTATTTAGAAGAGGAGCGGCTGGCGCTGGTAGAGAAAATTGTGTGCGATCGCATACAAGAGTTCACCGATACCCTCATTCCTGATGCAGAACTGGCTCGGGCCAAGAGGCTCTTGCTCAATGACTATGCTTTTTCTACCGAGACACCAGGGCAAATTGCTGGACTCTACGGCTACTACGCCACCATTGCCGATTTGTCTCTAGCGGCGGCCTATCCCCAGCAGGTCAGCGCCATGACAGCCAAATCTTTACAGCAAATTGCTAGTCAGTACGTCAGAGCTGACCAATATACGGCAGTTGTGCTTCAATCCATGTAGTCATATCCATGTAGTCATATCCATGCAGTGGCCAAGTAATGGCCAAAAAACAACTTAAGAGTCTCTAAACTCCTTGCCTTGTATCTCTGAGCTGTGGAAACCCTTCTACGGCTAAGATAGTAAGCATAAATACCCTCAATCGCCATTCTAATCGCCACCCCAATCGCCACTGTGACTTCTACAACCTTGACCAAATCGCCCGCTACGCTTCGCAAAACGCTTTCAAACGGGCTCACAGTCATCGTTGTCGAAAATCCAGTCGCTGACATTGTTGCCGCCCGGCTGTTTGTGCGAGCAGGCCATGGCTGTGAAACGTCAGAAAACGCCGGTTTGTTTAGCTTGCTGACCTCAGTGCTGACCAAGGGCACCCAGCAAAAAAGTTCTTTAGAAATAGCAGAAGTTGTCGAGTCTATTGGCGCAGGCTTTGGCGCAGATGTGGCCGCTGACTACAGCATTGTCAGCCTCAAGACGGTCTCTGCCGACTTTGAAACGGTGCTGACCTTAGCGGCTGAAGTTGTTCAGCAACCGAGCTTTCCTCAGTCCGAAATAGAGCTAGAGCGGCGGCTGCTACTGCAAGGCCTTAAGTCTATAAAAGAGCAGCCCTTTAGCGTGGCGTACAACCACCTGCGCGAGGCGATTTATCAGGGGCATCCCTACGGACTGACAAACGCCGCAACAGAAGCCTGCGTGGCTCAATTCACCCAGGCCGATTTGCAGATGGCGCACCGTAAATATTTCCGCCCAGACAATATGGTGATGACGATTGCGGGGCGAATTTCACCAAGTTTAGCGATCAAACTGGTCGAAGAGACTTTTGGCCAATGGCAAGCGCCAGAAGATCCGCTGCCCGTCATCGATTTTCCGGCGGTGGCTAGGGCCAGCCAAAAAATTGTCACTGTGCAAGAAACGAATCAGGCATTCATTATTTTGGGCTACTTAGCTGGATCGGTGAGCGATCCAGACTATGCGGCGCTAAAGCTGATGAGCACCTATCTTGGAAACGGTCTGTCTAGTCGCCTGTTTGTAGAGCTAAGGGAGAAGCAGGGCTTGGCCTACGATGTGTCTGCTTTTTATCCGACGCGGCTCGGCACCTCGCAGTTTGTGGCCTACATCGGCACCGCGCCAGAAAACGTGCCAGTGGCCTTAGAGGGTTTGCAAAGTGAGCTAGCGCGGTTGAAGACAACGCCTTTGACCCCTGAAGAATTGCAGGTGTCTAAGAATAAGATCTTGGGTCAGTACGCGCTCGGCAAGCAAACCAATAGTCAAATAGCTCAAACCTTGGGATGGTACGAAACGCTGGGATTAAGCATAGAGTTTGATCAGGCTTTTCAGCGGGCGATCGCAGCCGTCACCATTGAAGAAGTACAGGCCGCTGCCCAGCGATGCTTTGTGGAGCAGTCGCTGTCAGTCCTTGGCCCTGCTGAAGCCGTAGAGGCACTGCGTTAACAATGGTTCAATCAATTTGTTCGACACGTTACGACACCTGGAAATGGCAGGGGTTTTCTATTGGCTATCAGTGCGCTGGTACCGCTCAGACAGACGCTCCAGCGGTTGTCTTGATTCATGGCTTTGGGGCCTCTAGCATTCACTGGCGCAAAAACTTACCTGAGCTGGCTAAGTCTTGCCGAGTGTATGCCATTGATCTCATTGGCTATGGCAAATCAGACAAGCCCCTACCGGGCGAGCCTTTGAACTATACGTTTGAAACGTGGGGAGCGCAGGTTTTAGCCTTTTGTGAGCAGGTGGTAGGCGAGGCTGCTTTTTTGGTGGGTAACTCCATTGGCTGTGTCGTGGCGCTGCAGGCGGCTGTAGATGGGCCCGATTGGGTTCGCGGTGTGGCGCTGCTAGACTGCTCTCTGCGGCTGCTGCATGACCGCAAGCGTCAAAGCTTGCCTTGGTACCGCAGCGCACCTACGCCCTATATTCAAAAGGTGCTGGGATATCGACCCCTGATTCAGTTCTTTTTTGGTCAGCTGGCAAAGCCAAAGGCAGTCAAGAACATTTTGCGGCAGGCCTATGGACGCAAAGAGGAGGTGACAGACGAGCTAGTGTCGCTGCTGCTAGAGCCTGCCTTTGATCCGGGCGCAGTAGATGTGTTTTTGGCGTTTATTCGTTATTCTCAGGGGCCCATTCCAGAAGACCTACTGCCTCAGCTGAGATGCCCAGCGCTGATCATTTGGGGGAAGGCAGATCCCTGGGAGCCCATAGAGCAAGCGCGTGCCTATGCGGACTATCCGGCGGTGGAAGATTTTATTGAGTTAGACGGAGTGGGCCACTGCCCACAGGACGAAGCCCCCGAGCTGGTGAATCCGATATTGGCGCAGTGGATTGCTGAGAAGGCTATGTCTACGGCAGAGCTATAAGCACTTACGTCTTATAGAACAGACGGTATAGAACAGACGGTGTCACTGCTTGTAGTGGTGTAAGCGTAGTGCCAAATATTAGAAGGCAAATATCAGAAGGCAAAAAAATACCCCATATCACGGCCTGACATGGGGTAGGGCAACAGTTAAACGCTTGTGCTGTGATTAGAATCGCTGTATGCCAGGGTCTGAACCAGGGAAGTTGTGACGCTTTATGGAGTGCCACAAAAGACGGAATCACATACATTTTGCTGCATAGCGCCAGGCGATACTCTATGCGATACGATGGCCTATTCTTTTGGCCAAAGGCGGCATCAAAGCAAGCGTGATTGGATGCCGATAGCAGTCGGTATCCAGCTGGCGGCTAGCCCCAGTAGTGAAATAATGACGAGCATCGCAAATGAGAAGACTGTGCCAATTCTACGAGTGAACAGATCGACTCTAAGCAAGAGCGCTGCGGCCAGCATGACCAGGAAATAGCCCGAGATTTGCACCCAGGCCACGATGATCACCGCAAAAGATGCGCCTGCTAGGGCCATAAATGAATAGCCGACGTCTGATTTGAACCCGAGCAAGATGAGATTGCGGGCGTATTTCCAGGCAATGCTGATGATGCCGCATTCTAAAACGATGTATGCGATCGCCAGCCCCCAAGCGACGGGTGCCATCTCTAGCTCATGCAAAAACAAACCAAACGCAATATTGGCTAAAAACAAGAGACAAATAGAGATCCAGGGAAAGCGCATTGGCGAGGAATAAAACTGCTTACAGGTTCGGTTATAGATTTGTCGAAATAGCTTGAACTGGGCAGTTAGGAATGCATTGCTCACACATAATGCAGCGCGATCGCTCAAACGTCAGCTGGTGCGTTGTCGGATCTATCTTCAGCGATTCTGTCGGGCAAACGCCCGTGCATAGCCCACAGTGCACACAGCTATCTTGGTCGATCACAATCTCCCGATTGACCAGCGACACCTCAATATAGTTTGCACGCATCCAATCAATCGCTGCGTCTAGCTGGTCAATATCGCCCGATAGCTCGACCAGCAGCTTGCCCACCTGATCGGGAGCCACATGCGCCCGAAAAATATTGGCGGCGACGTTAAAGTCCTTTGCCAATCGATAGGTGATTGGCATATTGATCGTGCGCTTAGGAAAGGTGAGCGTTACTCTTTTTTTCAACTCTTTTTTCCACAGTGGGTTTGCAAGGAGTTCTTAGTGGGTTTTAGGCGTGCTTTGGGCGTACTTTTTGAGGGATCACCGGCTCACGCTGACTATACCGCAGCCAACAGCGAGACTCCCATTAGCAAGATAAGATAAATAAACATAATCTTTTACACATGAACACATGTCGGTGGAATCTTCAGAGATGGCCTCATCTGCGATGGCGAAGCAGGTCAGAAATTTGGTTATTGTTGCGATCGCAGCCGCCCTCAGCATTGCGATCATACTCGGTGTCCAAACCCGCTCACCCGCAGCCTCCCTATCCGAAATGGCTGAGCAGTCGGTGCCCCTAGAAACCGCCATGGCCAATGGCAAACCAACCCTGATCGAATTTTATGCAAACTGGTGCACTAGCTGTCAGGCTATGGCGCCAGACATCGCTCAGCTCAAGGACACCTACGCCAATAAGGTGAACTTTGTCATGCTGAATGTAGACAATACAAAATGGCTGCCCGAAATGCTCAACTACCGCGTAGACGGCATTCCCCAGTTTGAATTCCTGGCGGCAGAAGGGACCGAAAAAGGCGCTGCCGTCGGCGAAATTCCCCCGATTATCTTGGCCGAAAATCTAGATGCCCTGATTTCAAAGCAGCCACTGCCCCACGCCCAGGTCAGCGGCACTACTTCAGAAGTTGATGCAGCAACTAATCCAACCGACCGTTCGGCAGGCAGTTCAGCGGGCAGTTCAGCAGGCAGTTCAGCAGATCCTCGCAGCCACGGTGCGCAAGTGGTGAACTAGGGCACACCACTTGGTGTCGCAAAGCGCAGAAAGCTATAGTTTCTAACGCCTATGCCTCGACAGGTTCTTTCAGTGCTTCAGAGGCCGATTGCTTAGGCAATGTCTGAACGCTGGCCGTGTTTTTCAGCGCCGCTTCAATCAGCCCAGAAAACATCGGGTGCGGCGTGTTGGGCCGTGACTGAAACTCCGGGTGAAACTGACAGGCAATAAAAAAGGGATGGGACGGCAGCTCTACGATTTCTACCAGGCGACCATCAGGAGATGTGCCGCTGACCATAAAGCCCGTTTCCAAAAAGAGATTGCGGTAGGCATTATTAAATTCATACCGATGGCGATGACGCTCGTAGATCACTTCTTTTGCGTAGAGTTTGCTGGCTAGGGTATTTTCTTCAATGCGGCAGGGCCAGAGACCCAGGCGCATGGTCCCACCCAAATCAACCACATCTTCTTGTTCAGGCATGAGGCTGATAACCGGATTTTCGGTATCTGGGTCAAATTCTGAGCTGTTGGCGTGATCTAGCTGTGCAATATTTTTGGCCCACTCCATAACTAGGCACTGCATCCCCAGGCAAAGCCCTAAAAAAGGAATTTTTTGCTCCCTGGCGTACTGAATCGTTTTGATTTTGCCGCCTACGCCGCGACTGCCAAAGCCACCGGGCACGACGATGCCTGCTATACCTTCTAAATGCTCTTGGGGATCGTCTTTTTCCAGATCTTCTGAGTTGATCCAGCGAATATTGACTTCGGTATCTAGAGAGTTACCCGCATGGCGTAGTGCCTCGGTTACTGAAAGGTAGGCATCGTTGAGCTGCACATATTTGCCAACGATAGCGATTTCCATCGTTTTGTTGGGGCTGTGCATTCGCTCGATAAGCCGAGACCATTTGGTGAGATCGGGCGATCGCTGATCTAAATTCAGCAGGCTGAGGCTCTGCTCTGCAAGCCCTTCTTTTTCCATATACAGCGGCACTTCGTAAATGCTAGGCGCATCCAATGCTTGAATCACGCAGGGCATTGGCACATTACAAAAGCTGGAGATTTTTTGGCGCATCTCTTCGGGCAGCGGATGCTCACTACGGCATACCAAAATATCTGGCTGGATACCGATAGATCGCAACTCTTTAACAGAGTGCTGAGTAGGTTTTGTTTTTAATTCGCCCGCTGCTGGAATCCAGGGAATGAGCGTGACATGCATATAGAGCACGTCATTGCGCCCGACGTCTTGCTTAAACTGACGAATCGCTTCCATAAAGGGCAGCGATTCGATATCACCTACGGTGCCGCCGATTTCTACAATGACAACATCTGGATTGCGATTGCGGGCGACGCGTTGAATGCGTGATTTAATTTCGTTAGTTACGTGAGGAATGACCTGAACGGTGCGCCCTTCATAGTCGCCTCGACGTTCTTTGTTAATCACGGCTTGATAAATGGAGCCTGTGGTTACACTGTTGAGCCGTGACATAGAGGTGTCTGTAAAGCGCTCATAGTGACCTAGGTCTAAGTCGGTCTCAGCGCCATCTTCGGTTACAAAAACCTCGCCGTGTTGAAACGGACTCATGGTGCCAGGATCCACGTTGATGTAGGGATCTAGCTTGAGGATGGAAACTGAATAGTCTCGTGATTTGAGCAGGCGACCTAAGCTAGCCGCCACAATGCCCTTGCCGATGCTCGAAACAACACCGCCTGTCACAAATACGAATTTTGTCATAGTCTCCCGTTGTGCTGCTTAGTCTTGCTGTAGTTTTTGCTGCTGTCTGTTTGCTGCCGTATGTAGCGTGTTTAAGAGGCCTTTGTAATACCTGGCTACGCCAAAAAATAAATTAATAGTCAATTGTGACATACGAAATAGTCTGTGCTGATGCTCGATTTCTCTTCGCTAGCAAATAAAAGCCAAGTAGCAAACAAAAGCCCAGTAGCAAATAAAAGCCCAGTGAACTTGCCCCTTGCCGATGGCGCAACGTTGGACGGCTCATGTGCATACGTTAATATTTAGTGACTGTTTAAAGATGGCGTTTTCCTAAAAGAGGGAAAAGGACAAAGCGTATGGTGGGTCAATTCGCGACAGGCGTGCGGTGGACGATGCGCGATATTGAAGCGCTACCTCAAAACGAGTGGACGATTTATGAAATTATCGATGGAGAGCTGTTTGTGACGAGGTCTCCACATCGCAGGCATCAAAAAATTATTGGCAAAATTTATAAGGCATTAGACAGCTGGTCTGAAGAGACTCAGCTAGGAGAGCCAGATATCCTTCCGGGACTCGTACTATCGGATACTGATAATGTCATTCCAGATTTGGTTTGGACTTCAAAAGAGAAGCTATTGGTAATTGAGGATGAAGCTGGCCATTTAACTGCTGTCCCAGAGCTAGTGGTAGAGGTGCTTTCTTCGGGAAGTGAGAATATTCAGCGCGATCGCGAAGCCAAACTCAAGCTCTATTCTGTCCAAGGGGCTCAAGAATATTGGATTGCCGATAGATTTACTCAAAAGCTAGAAGTCTATCGCCGCGATACAGATAGGCTAACGCTATTCGCAACGCTGTACCCCGCTGATACGCTGACCTCTCCACTATTGCCCGGTTTCTCGGCTGTGGTCGGTCAATTCTTTAGCTGATGGTTGAGTCATTGGTGCTTTGATGCTGGTTTGTATATTGGCTGCGATCGCAACAATCACGATACAAAGCACGACCTGACGCAACACAGCCCTCTAGAATATGAGGCTGAAAGAGTTCAACAACCGAACTTGGAACTTTGAATGCTTTCAGCCTTTTTTATCGTGGGGATGTAACACTATGAGGCAGTTCATAGGTCAGGTTTGGGATGATAGGTCCAGTCGATGTGTCGGTAGTGTCGGCCTAGTCGTTCCTGCGATCGCACTCCAACTGCTCATGCCCGCGCCTAGCCTAGCCCACGATCCTGCTGACCTAGGCCAAGCGATCCCAAACGCTGTTTTAAACATCGCCCAGGTACCTGTGCAATCTGCGCCCGGTAGCCTGTTTGTAGCCTATCCGCCTGCGACGCATCAGACGGTTGCGGACCGCATTTTCTTTATTGGTACAGCCAGTCCAGATGCGCCGGTGACTATCAATGGTCAGACCATCGAAAACCGCAGTGGAGACGGGCATTTTGCGCCAACGCTGCCGCTGGAGATGGGCGAAAATACGTTTCAGCTGGTGCAGGGCGATGAACGTCTGACGCTGACGATTACTCGGGTCTCTATTGAGCCACCCATGCCCGATGGGGTGGGCTTTGCCGAAGGGACGCTGACACCTGCGGCAGATATTGCGCGGATGCCGGGTGAATTGGTCTGTCTGAGCGCGATCGCACCCCCAAACGCCCAAGTTTCTGCCACCCTCGGCCGCGAAACCATCGCCCTCACCCCACAGACCAACATTGACCTGCCGCCCAACTCTTCCGTACTGACTTCCCAAACGGATCCTGTTGCCCTTAGTGCCACGGAGTACGCAGGCTGCAATCAACCGATGGAACCAGGAAACCTCGGCACGCCTACCTTTACCGTGACGGCTCAAGGGGAAACCGTTACCGCCCAAGCCCCCGGCGCTGTCAGCATCTTATCGCCCACTAACTTTGAGATTGCTCAAGTCACCTCAGACTCTGGTGTCGCTCGCACGGGGCCAAGTACTAGCTACTCGCGCATTACGCCTTTGCCCGCAGGTACCCGCGCTGCCATCACAGGCCGCGATGGCGAATGGCTCCGACTCGACTACGGCGGCTGGATTAAAGCTGCTGAGACAGAGATCACGGCCTCTTCTGTCCCACCGACGAGCATTATTCGAGGGATTAGCTCCACGCAGGTTGGCGATTGGACAGAGGTTGTTTTCCCTTTGCAGACGCCTGTACCTATCTCTATTCGCCAAGAGCGACAATCCTTGACGTTGACCCTGCACAACACCACGCCGCAAACAGACACTATTTATTTCTCCACTGATCCGGTCGTGGAGCGAATGGATTTCAATTCCGTGCTGCCAGACAGCGCAGACTATACGTTTCATTTCAAAAAGCCTCAGCAGTGGGGCTACAAAGTCCGCTATGAGGGTACAAGCCTAATCTTGTCATTGCGCCATGCGCCACCAACTGATGGGTTACGAGGTGCGACGATTTTGTTGGACCCAGGCCACGGCAGTAACGAAGACCTAGGGGCGAGGGGGCCAACGGGCTACCCAGAGAAAGATGTGACGCTCATTGTGTCCAAGCTGATACGCGATGAGTTAGAAGCGCGTGGTGCAACGGTAGTGATGACCCGCGAAGGGGATGACGACCTTTTCCCGGCAGATCGGGTGGCTATTATCAACGAGACGGAGCCCACCATGGCGTTGAGCATTCATTACAATGCGCTGCCCGATGCGGGAGATGCCCTGAACCGTCAGGGGATTGGGATGTTTTGGTATTATCCGCAGGCCCATGATTTATCTGTCTTTTTGCACGATTACCTAGTGGAGGCGCTAGACCGTGAACCGTATGGGGTGTATTGGAATAATCTTGCCCTGACGCGCCCGTCGGTGACGCCATCGGTGCTGTTGGAGCTGGGCTTCATGATCAATCCCGAAGAGTTTGAGTGGATTACTGACGAGAACGCTCAAAGAGAATTGGCGAGAACGCTGGCGGAAGGGGTTGAGGTTTGGTTGCAGAGGCAGTAGATTGTGTCTGTTTTCTTTTTGCCCTCCTTTAAAAACGATTCGCTTTGGCAACAGGCGATGACCCATAGCTCCTTTGCCAATGAGCAGCCTGGGCAGGGTGAGCACAACGAGCGGCTAGAATTTTTGGGCGATGCGATCTTGACGTTTGTAAGTGGGGCGTATTTGTATACGCGCTATCCTGAGCGGCAAGAGGGCGAGCTAACGGCGATGCGGGCGGCGCTGGTGGATCGTGCTCAGCTGTGTCATTTTGCGCGATCGCTCGACCTAGATCGTCACCTAAAGCTCGGCAAAGGCGCATCTAGCAGTCGTCAAAGTGCACGCCTTCTCTGTAGTGCCTTTGAAGCCTTGATCGGTGCCTACTTTTTAGATGTGGGCGACAGCATTCAGCCAGTGAGTGACTATGTAACGCCAATGTTTGACACGGTGGTAGAAACAGCTGCACAGAAGGGACTCAAGGACGATAAAACTCGGTTGCAAGAGAAGGCGCAGCAGAGTTTTGGCGAGATTCCAAAGTACATAATCGTCAGCAGTCGCGGCCCTGACCATGCCAAAGAATTTGTAGTAGAAGTGCGAATCAGGGATAAGCCCTATGGGCGCGGCATTGGGAGCAGTAAGCAAGCTGCGCAAAAGTCGGCGGCAAAAGCCACGCTTGCGATGTTGCTTTAAGTCGTGGTGATAGTGAATGAATCACCCACACGGATTTACACGCGGAGCAAAGGCGTTGCCCGTGCGTTGAAGTTAGCCGCTTTGAGAGAGGCCACAGCAGCCTCAGCATTCAACACCCGGTATTGATTGCCCAATCGCACGGCCTGACGGTGGTCTCGGGTGCGAATAACGGCAATGACTGGCGTTTTTGCTGCAAATTTGTTTTCGCCTTGCAGCTCGCGAAGAATATCGCGCAGACGGTTTTGCTTTTTAATATCGCCTGCTACAGATGAGTCAATGTCTAGCATGACCATGCTGACCGTTTCGATGGGCTGCACATCGTCAATGATCATCTGTATGCGGTCATCTCGGCGGTCTACTTTGCCCCAGATCATTAGACGGGCATCGGGTTTGATGTACTGACCGATGCGGGCGTAGGCCTTGGGGAAGACGACGGCTTCGGCGTGACCCGTGAGGTCTTCCATTTGGACGACGGCCATGGAGTCGCCTTTTTTGGTGGTGACAGGTTTGACCATGCTGAGCATGACGATGGCGCTGAGGGTGACTTTTTCAGGCTTTTCACCCAGCTCGGCTAGCTCAATCGGCGCCAGGATCTTGGCAGAGCGCTGGATATTTTTCAGCGGATGGTCAGAGATGTAGAAGCCGAGGAGTTCTTTTTCGAGCTTTAATCGCTCCTGGGGGTCGTAGTCGGAAACGGCCGGCGCTTTAGGCGCTGACTCAAAGGTGGTGGCTGGGCCGCTGCTGTCGTCTGCTGCGCCGAGGCCGGAGAGCATGTCGAGCAGGTTGCCCTGGCCGACTTCTCTGTCTTTTGCCCGCGATTGGGCCCACTCTACGACGAGTTCTAGGTCGTGCATGAGCTGTTGGCGGTTGCTTTCTAGGCCTTCAAAGGCACCTGAGAGAATGAGGGCTTCTAGGGCGCGTTTGTTGACGGCTCGCAGGTCTACGCGATCGCACAAATCAGGCAAAGACTTAAACGGCCCTTCCTTTTCCCGCGACTCAATCAACGCCTCAATGGCACCCAACCCGATATTACGAACAGCTGAGAGCCCAAACAAAATCTCATTGTCCAGCGGCGTAAAGTCCACCCCAGAGCGGTTTACATCTGGTGGCAGCACCTGAATGCCCATGCCCAGGCAGCTGGCAATATACATTTGTACTTTGTCTTGGTCACCGCTGATGGCTGTCAGCAATGCGGCCATGTATTCAACGGGATAGTTCGCCTTTAGGTAAGCCGTTTGGAAGGTGACAAATCCATACGCAGTGGAGTGGGACTTGTTAAAGCAGTACTCTGCAAACAACACCATCTGGTCAAAGAGATCGTTGGCATTCTTGCGAGGGAAATCATTTTTGCTGGCACCCTCAATGAAAATCTCGCGATGTTTCTCCATCTCTTTGATTTTCTTTTTACCCATGGCTCGGCGCAACAGGTCGGCTTCACCCAGCGAGTAACCGGCTAAATCCTGGGCAATTTTCATGATCTGCTCTTGGTAGACCATAATGCCGTAAGTCTCTTTTAGAATCGGCTCTAGAATCTTGTGGGCATAGTCAATTTTCTCTCGGCCATGTTTCCGGTCAATAAACTTAGGAATGAGCCCGGCATCTAATGGGCCAGGTCTATAGAGTGCGAGGACCGATGAAATATCTTCTAGGCCAGAGGGCTTTAGATCTTTCACAATCTGGCGCATGCCCGATGACTCTAGCTGAAATACACCCGCTAGTTCACCGCCTGCCAACAAATTGAAGGTAGCCGGGTCGTCTAGGGGCAGGGCATCCAAATCAATTTGAACGTCGTGGCGAGCCTCGATGTGGTTTACCGCTTTTTGAATCATGGTGAGGTTGCGCAGGCCAAGGAAGTCCATTTTTAATAGACCAATGGCTTCCACATCTTCCATGTAGTACTGAGTAATGACTGCGCCGTCGTTATTGCGCTGCAAGGGCACAATGGTGTCGAGCGGATGCTCAGAGATCACCACGCCTGCCGCGTGCATCCCAAAAGTTTTGTTGGTGCCTTCAATGGTGATGGCAGTGTCGATCCATCGCTGAAAGGTGACAGGCGTGCCAGGAATGAGTTCGCCGCTGTCGTATTTGTCTTTGAACTCTGGCTCTGGCGTGTCATCGGAGATCATCACCTTGAGCTTGGCGGGTTTGCCCCTGGCAACAGGAATGAGCTTAGCGAGCTTGTCAGATTCGTTATAGGGGATGTCGAGCACGCGGGCTACGTCTTTGAGCACCGCTTTGGAGGTCATGCGGTTAAAGGTGATGATCTGCGCAACGTGATCTGTTCCATATTTTTCCGTCACGTATTCAATGACTTTCTCTCTCTTTTCGATGCAGAAGTCGGTATCTACGTCAGGCATAGACTTCCGCTCAGGATTGAGAAAGCGCTCAAACAACAATCCATGGTGCACCGGATCAATATTCGTAATGCCCATGGCGTAGGCGACAAGTGAACCCGCCGCAGACCCTCGACCAGGGCCAACAGAAATATTGTTGTCTCGGGCGAATTTAATGTAGTCCCACACCACCAAGAAATAGGTTGCAAAGCCCATCTGGTGCATCATGGCGACTTCGTATTTCATGCGCTCTTGATACTCTTCGGAGAGTTCTGCGGCGCTAGAAATGTTCATTCGCTCGAACAGGCCATCCCAGGCTACTTTCTCCATGTAGCTTTCTTTTGTGTAGCCTTGGGGAATTGGAAAATTGGGGATTTGGGGATTTCCAAGAATGTTGTATTCTTCGACTTTGTCAGCGACTTTTTGGGTACAGGTGACGGCGGCTTCGATAATTTCTGGATCGAGGTGATCGCGAAATAACCGACGCATCTCTTCTTCGGATTTGAGATATTCTGTACCGCTGTAGCGAAGTCTTTTATCTTCTGAAATGAGCTTGCCGGTTTGAATGCAGAGCAAAGCGTCGTGAGCTTCTACATCGATACAAGAGATAAAGTGAGAATCGTTGGTAGCAACAATCTCGATATCTAGCTCTTTGGCAATTTTGACGATTTCTAGGTTTACAATGCGGTCTTCTGGTGAACCGTGATCTTGAATCTCTAGATAGAAATCTTCGCCGAGCAAATCTTTGTACCATTGAGCCACCCGGCGAGCGACGTCGGGCCTGTCTTTTAAGATGGCCTGAGGAATTTCACCGCCGAGGCAAGCGCTGGTGATGATCAGCCCTTCGTGATACTGCTCTAGCAAGTCCTTATTAATGCAAGGGCGAGAGAAAATGCCTTTACCCTGTACGCCGTCGAGGTGGGAGACGGTGGTGAGCTTTACCAGGTTTTTGTAGCCGATGTCGTTTTTAGCGAGGACGAGCTGGTGATACTTGGGGCGGCGCTCTTGCTTTGTGATGTCACCGTTGATGATGTACATCTCATTGCCGATGATGGGCTTGATGCCTTTTTTGTTACAGGTTTTGAGGAGTTCGATGGCACCGTACATAACGCCGTGGTCTGTCAGCGCGATCGCATCCATCCCCAACTCCAAAGCCCGATCCACCAGCGGGTCGATATGGCTAGCACCATCTAGCAGGCTGTAGTCGCTATGAATGTGCAAACCAATAAAAGACATGGACGCTATCCTCGCAGGATGAACTCTCTTGACTTCAGTACAAACTTACTATCTTGCTGGCTGTGATTCAACCTGTCGTAAGCCTACGTTAGAGCGTAGGTACGCTTGAGTGTATGTCTGAATATCCAATTTAACCACTATATATAGCAATCCTTTCAAAAAAATATGATTGATAACGCTATCGATAGCGCTCCACGGACGTTGCCAGTAAGCCTCCCCGGCTAAGAGGGCCATACGCTGGGCGTTTGCCGCTGATTAACCCAAACTTATGCACCCGTGCATTTTAATTTAATGAATTAAATGACCGCTGTATCCGTTGCGAGTAAAGCGATACATGCTCTGTCCGTATATATAGCCATTAAATATATTGAATTAATTAGAGTCTTCGACTAAAACTAAGGGAGCCAATTTGAAAAAGGCTGGTTAACTAACTCGTTCCCAGGGGAACCACTCCTAAGAAAAGCTTGGATTTTCCTGGATGGCTGACTTC
>JBCBKQ010000078.1:0-22149 GCA_038521595.1 Cyanobacteria bacterium J06627_28
ATTAGAGCGGCTTCGTTAAATATTTATCCCATTTGATACGAAGAAGAGACTTTTGAGTTGTGCAGATAAGGGTGCGATCGCCTTTACGAAAAGGATGCGGGCATTGTGAAGTGATATTTACGACGCCCTTAAAAACTTCAAAAATACAAGTACTCTTACGCAAAACTGGTTGTTTAAAACAACACAGCCATATGGCTGAAAGCCACATGGCTGAACGGATACAAGCAAAAATACTTAAGTAATTATACTTGTTTTAATCACCTTTAACCATCGATTTTGTTTTGTTTGATACTGCTTGATTGTTTAATCAAACCTAGTCCGCTCAGGCCAAGGAGCGCGATCGCACCTACCCAAGCCCAAGTGCCCAAGCTTCCCCAATCCATTCTTTGGACTTCTCTATCTACCAACCAAAGCCCTAACAAAACTAGGCTGCTAAACGTCACCTGAATAAAGCCGAGCGATCTGGCTTCCGCAGTCGTCGCACTGCGAGACAGTAGCGCAGAGCCCAATGCGCCCGCCAGAAAAATAGCGCTGTATAGCTGAGCGTGAAACACATCCAAAGGCCATAGCCAAGCAGCACCTGCGGCAACTGGAGATAACAGCAGACTCACACCATACGCGCCCAAAAGCCCGCCCTGAATACCTAGCCCTACAGACCAAGGCCTAGGTAATCTAGGCAGCCCAGAGAAGTCATAGGATTTCAAATAGCCACAGAAATAAGTCGCGCCCACGCAGTCTAGCCAGTACAGCCAAAACCAGAGGTCGGTGAGTCGTCGCTCTGGATTAAACTGCTGAAGCTGTAAGCACGACACCATCAGCACAATAGTGGTAAATACAGCCATCATTGGTATGATCAGCCGCGCCAAAGTAACGCGCCTAGAGATAACTAGGCTGATTAGACCCACCAGCGACGTCAGATAAATCGCACCTAAAAATCGCGTATTGAAAGGGAGTAATGGCCACACCCAACGAGACTGTGCCAGCTCAGGTAAGAAAAACAGCGAGCCGCCGACAATAATCAACAACACAACTGAAACCATCACTAGTGCCAACAGCAAAGGCGGAATTTTAGCGAAGGGCGATCGCAGCTGAGCCAGCCGAGCCCCTTCAGGACCTAAGTTAGTCATCGTGCCAATGTTTCGTTGTTGTGTATGTGGAGTCGTCATGATGATTACGGTTAGCGTAGAGTAATAGCACCTAGCTGCTCTAGTGTGGATAGTTCGGACTCGGTAAGACCTGTTGCTCCGGTGATGCTCATCCCTTCGTAGGGTTCTTTGTTCTTGAGGGTGTCAATACAGTTTCCTGTTTTTATCTCCCATCGCCGGATTGTCTTATCATCACTGCCACTGACGCATTCTTTACCATCTGGGCTAAAGGCCACCGACCAAACGCTGTTTGTGTGGCCCTTGAGGGTGTGCGTTAGCTTACCAGTTTTTGCTGACCATAGTCTCACGGTATGGTCAGCGCTACCGCTGGCGATCCACTTCCCATCAGGGCTAATTGCAACGGCCATCACCCAGTTTTCATGGCCCATTAGCACCTGCTGACACGCGCCTGTTTTTACATCCCATACGCGCACCGTTTGATCAATGCTACCACTCACCAAAAAGTCTCCTTTCGGTGAAAAGGCAATACACCAAAGCCCACTCGTATGGCCTTTCCAAGTCTCTATACAGTCATTGGTGTCTAGATTCCAAAGCTTAATGGTGCGATCATAAGACCCACTGGCTAAGATGTTTTCCTTTGGATGAAAAGCAACAGAACACACCCAGTGCTGATGGTCTGTAAACGTATGGCGACACTTTCGGCTATTTACGTCCCATAACTTGATGCTTTGGTCGGCGCTGCCGCTCGCAATTGTGTCACCAGTAGGGCTAAAGGCAACCGTCCAAATAGATTTGCTATGCCCAGACAAACTGCGACGGGTTCGAGGTTGTTGCGTCTTATCCAATGGCCATAGATAAACGTTGCCGTCTTCGTTGCCGCTGGCTAGCAGATTGCCATCGGGACTAAAGGCCACTGACCAAATGGCGCTTTGGGCGCCTGCCAACGTCTCCGATGGGGTGCCCGAGGGCAGATCCCAAAGATGCACCATGCGATCGCCCTGACCACTGGCAAGCATCTGACCATCTGGGCTAAAGGCCACAGACCACACCCAGTTACTGCTCCCTTGCAGATTCTTCAAACATTTGCCACGGCTCAGCTCCCACAGCCGCATCGTTCTATCTTCACTGCCGCTGGCCAAGTAGTTACCATCCGGACTAAAGGCCACTGACCACACCCAGTTACCATGGCCTGATAAAACTTTTAGACACTGTTGCTGATTGTCTAAGAGCGTCCACACGCGCACCGTTTGATCCGCGCTACCGCTCGCCAGCATCTGACCATCCGGGCTAAACGCCACCATCCAAACCCAGTTGCTATGACCAACAAAAGTCTGCTGACACGTTCCTGTCTTCACATCCCACACGCGCACCGTTTGATCCGCGCTACCGCTCGCCAGTGTCTGACCATCTGGGCTAAAGGCCACAGACCAAACCCCATGTTCATGTCCTGTGAGGGTTTTAATGCACTGACCTGTTTTGATATCCCAGCATTGAATTGTTCTATCGGCGCTGCCGCTGACTAACTGAGTGCCATCTGGGCTAAAGGCCACAGACCAGACGCCATGTCGATGCCCTTCTAGGGTTTCTAAACAGTCACTTGTTTCCACATTCCACAGCTTAATTGTTCTATCGGCGCTGCCGCTGACTAGCTGCGTACCATCTGGGCTAAAGGCCACAGACATCACCCAGTTGCTATGCCCCTCTAGGGTTTTGAGACACTCACCTGTCGCCACATCCCACAGCTTAATTGTTCTATCGGCGCTGCCGCTAACCAGCTGCGTACCATCTGGGCTAAAGGCCACTGAGCATACCCAGTTGCCATGCCCCTGAAAAGTCGAAGTATGAGCGGTAATGTCGCCCGACGTTGGCGATAGATCTGTTTGCCAGATCCAAATCTCGCTATTGGTATCGCCAGTGGCTAGCAGCTCACCACCGGGACTAAAGGCCATGGTGCGAATGCTGCCAAATGGCTGATTAAAAACGGAGCGGGAGAGATCTGATCCTGAAAAATTGACGTCGTACAGATTCAATCCCTGTAAATAAGCCTGCCAGACTGTCAGATCAGAAAAGTCATAGCCCGTGAGGTCAACTTTGAGATAGCGTAACAGCGTCAATATATTGCCCCCGACATAGCCCCCGGCAGAGCTACCGGCAGAGTGTTCACGCGCTAGTGAAATAGCCTCTTTTAAGGCAGCTGTCAAAGTCTCTGTAGAAGAATAGTCTTCTCGAAGGTTTTCTACAATAGGCGCTAAAATTAGCCGGGTTTGCGCCTGGCGAATATAGTCTCTCGCATTTGCTTTAACCAGCGCATAGCGCTGTAAAAAGTCTTGCTTTTGACAGGTGATGTCACTGCACACCTGGGCAATTAGCTCGCCTGTAAAATAGTCCATAATCACCGCTTGCTGCGTGATTTGAGAGCCATTTTTTTCTATCAGTGAGCGCCGCTCTAGAGAATCAATCGCCTGCAAAACTTTGTTGAGCGGGACTGTTTTGGCCAGGTCTGCGCGCAGCGTTTGCCAAGCCACCGGCTCTCGATTAATGGCCAGCCAATACATCATGTCTTTTTCTAATGCTGTCAGGCGATTAATCTGCCGTAACAGCAGCTGTTTAATATCGCCAAACAGCAAAGACTCTTCTTTTGACAGCGATAAAAAGCTAGATATATCGCCATCAAAATAATCTCTCACCGCCGCCGCAATCATTTTGAGCGCCAGCGGGTTGCCGCTATAGGCCTGAATGAGCTGTTGCCATTCTGCCGGTGTTCCCGTCAGGGTGCCAAGGGTTTGTATCAGTGCTTTGCCGTCTGATTCTCCTAGCCCTGAGAGCTGAAAACATCGCGTTGGCTGAGCCGCTCCAGCCTGTAACGCAATCTCTTTTGGTAGCTCACGGGACGTGACTATCAGACAGCTGCTATGGTCTGTTTCTCCAATGGTTTTAAACAAATCACCGTAGGATTCATAGCCCTTTCGGTAGGTGCCTGCGAGTTGGCCTAGCCTCTGCGTAGGAGAATCGCCCGCTTCAAACAGCGGCTCTACGTTGTCTAGCACAATCAAACAGCGATGGGCACGCATTCCATTAATCAGCTGCCGTAGCTGCTCATCAAACGTATCGGGCACCTCATTTTTGGGTAGGGCAATGGCAGACTGCTCAATAAAAAAGGTCAGCAGATTGGTCATTAGCTCATGAATCGGCGGTGCATTCTTGAGGCTGCGCCAAATCAAGTAGTCAAACTGGCCTTCGATGCGATGGGCTAGCTTAGCGGTAAGCGTCGTTTTGCCGATGCCGCCGATACCCGCTAGGGCAATCAGACGGGTGCGATCGCGCACAACCCAATCTTCTAGCGTTTCTAAGGCCTGCTCTCGCCCACAAAACATAGACACATCCACCGCCGCGCCCCAGTCTTGGGCACAGCTCGTCTTGGCAGGCGGCCCCTTTGCCGGCTCAGTAGTGCTAGGTAACGTGGGGTCTGATGCCTTCTCTTGCGCGGCCCTCTCTTGCGCGGCCTTGGGTGCTAAACCCTCGCCCAAATCAGCAATCTCTTCCCAATCTAGATTGAGCGTCTCGCAAAGCTCTGTAAAGGTGGCAAAATCGACTGGCTTACAGCCCAAAAACTTTTTCACCGTCGCCAGCGAATAGCCCGCCCGCTCTGCGAGAGCACGCTGGGTCAAAAAGCCATTTCGCTTGATCGCGATTCGCAGCGTATCAGAATAGCTTGATTGGGCTTTAATCGAACGGGGCATCGTGATTAGTCCGTGGGCTCAGTAGAAACAGTTCAAGGTATCAAAGGCCACTACATATTTGCAGTTACCTCCCTTATTAAACCAGTCAATCTCAGTCCCTGCACGTTTATGACAAGTTAGCCATAGGTCAGCCTTTCGTAGCCCCCAACGTAGCCACGGGGATTCTTCAATGGAGACATACAAACAAAACACCCGTTGGTATGCATATGTTTTCTTCAGCACTCAAAAAGAGCGGTGCCGCCACCCTCTCCATCGGCATCACTACAGGCATTTTGGGCGTGCTCTTCGACATTTCTTTTGCCGCGCTCATTTTTTCCAATAGCCTCTCAGACTATCTGTCTGCGGGCATTGGCTTCATTCTATTTAGCGCTGCGGCTGCCCGAATCATGGTGGCGCTGATGAGTTCATTTCCTGGCATGGTGTCAGATCTGGCGGCCATTCCAACCGCGATTCTATCTTGGAGTACTGGCATGGTCGTTCGCGAACTGCCACCCACCGCTTCCCCCGAGGAGATGCTGGTCACGGTCATCGTATCCATTGCCCTCACGTCTTTGCTCACAGGCTTATTTCTCTGGACGCTAGGCGAACTCAAACTCGGCAATATTGTTCGCCTGCTGCCCAATTCGGTCATTGGTGGCTTTGTGGCCAGTAGTGGATTGCTGCTGGTCAAAGGGGCCGCAGAGATATTGATGAAGCAGCCGCTAAACGCTATTACCTTCGATAGCTTTAGCCAGTCGGCAACGCTGATGCAGTGGTTGCCTGGGCTTTTACTCGCGCTGTATTTACTGGTGGTGACGCGCCGTGAGCGTCAGTCTTGGGTGATTGCCAGCAGTCTGGTAGGCGCGATCGCACTTTTCTACACCACCCTAACCCTCACCGGCACAACTCCAAACCAAGCGAACCTGCAAGGCCTCACCCTAGGCATTCCTTCCCTGCAAACCACTTGGCAACTGCTCAGCTGGTCTGATCTATTGCGCATCAACTGGCAGGCCATTGCCAGTCAGTGGATGTGTGCAGGCACCGTTAGCGTTCTCACAGCAGTCCTGCTACTGATGAACGTGAAGGGGTTAGAGGTTGTGACCGCCCAAGAGATTGACTTTAACCATGAGCTCAAGGTGGCCGGTAGTGCCAATGTCTTGCTCGGTATGGGCGGCGGCATTCTTTCTTTTCACTCTATGGGCGGCTCCATACTTATGCACACCATGGGCGGTCGCACCCGCTGGGTAACGGTTATCGGCGCAGCGACCTTTGTCCTACTCCCCGTATTGTTTTCTCCCTGGCTCACCTATTTTCCCACCTCTATTCTCGGCGGACTACTGCTCTATTTAGGCCTTTCTTGTTTGCAAGAGTGGGCCTGGCGCGCACGCAAAAAGATGACGACTGTGGATTACTTCATTGTGCAGTTAATTTGGGTCGTCAGCGGCATTGTCGGATTCTTGCAGGCGTTGGCTCTGGGCTGGGCGATCGCAGCTGTGCTAGTGCTACACCAGCTCTTGAACAGATATAGGGCATCACATTAGGGCATCACATTCGGTGCGATCGCACTGGACTCGGCTCAGACAATTTGCCCAACTCGTGAGGCAATTTCCTGAAGTCAGCCATAAGTCAGTCTTTCCTAACCCCGAACATAACCTTGCGCCCGGTCTAATAGAGATACAGACAGAGAGACAGAGCAACACACAAGCACTCTGCGACCTGCAAACGTTATTCAGAGCTAGCATCATGATCGCACTCAATTCTAGAGATTTTTCAAAACCTTCCTGGGTGAGTGCACTGCCTAGACATTGCTTTACCGAGATTGATCAGGCTTTCTTAGTATGGGGTGCTCTCACAGTTATTATCTTTTCGTTGGCACAGTTCTCTCCTATTAGCTGGATGACCCAAGCCGTCGTAGATGCCGCACTCACAGGCACTGGCATTGCGATGACATCGGGGCTTACATGGGCGATCGCAACCCAAGCAAAGCTACGCTGGGTGGTTTTACTCTGGGCCCTGCTCATGGCGGCGGGCAGCCTGGTCACGGCCTACGGTATTTTTTGCGGCAATGCTCTAATTTTGTTGAATCTATGCCCACTGTGGCTAGGCCTGTGCGCAGCAGGCTACGGAACAATGGCCATCGGCATGAAATCTCGTTGTTTTACAGCGGCCTTCTGGGTGCATTTGGGTGCGATGGTCTTTTTGAGCAATATAGCCAGCTGTCAGTTTTTTACTAGTGGCCTAGTCATCGCATTGACACTGTTCTTTTTCTCAGTCGTTCCTTGGGATAGAGAAGAAGCCTGAAAGAAGAAGCCTGAAAGAAAAAGCCTGAAAGAAGAAGCCTAAAAAAGAAGCCTAAACGACATACCCATAAATTAGATTTTCCTCCACAACACTCTCGCCGTAGCCAATCCTAATTGGCTACGGCTTTTTTTATTCTCTTTTTTGGTTCTCTTTTTTGGTTCTCCGTAGACCAAACACTACCCATTGGCTTCAGCATCATTACTTAGCCATAAGTCAGCCTTTTGTAACCCCTTAACGTAGCCTCTCAGTCGATTTACTGAATATGTTGACCAAATACAAAAGGCTATTCAAATGAACAACAATTCTCGTCACATTCAGTCTCGCATTCGCAAACAGCTCAAGTTAGGGTTGAGCTACTGTCTGTCTTTGGTGAGTGTCTTGGCACTGTCTACAGAAGCCATGGCTGTTCCGGTTGCTCCTGAGGAAATCACAAAACAACAGCTCACTCAAACTCAGGCCGCTCCAGTTCAGACCGCTCCAGCTCAGACAGATCCAATCCAGACAGCTCAAGCATCCACAGCAGAGCCCAACGCAACAGAGACCGAATCAGCTGCGCTACGCCTGGGCCCTTCCTACAATCTCAACTTTACCGAAGGCGCTGGACATAACGGATTTGCCAGCTTTGGCGGATTCTTCCCTATTTTCCAAACTCCTGGAGAAAATGTCACCTTCTTAGAGGGCCGCGTCAGCGTCGATACTGATGGTGACTTTGGCGGCGGCTTGCAAGCTGGCTATCGCACATTGATCAACGACAGCACTATTTTGGGTGCCTATGCCGGATTAGATGCTCGCGAAACAGGCAGTGGCACCTTTACCCAGGCAGGCATCGGCGCTGAGCTACTAGGAGAGAACTGGGACCTCATGCTAAATGCCAATTTGCCGTTGGGCAATTCCCGTCAGGTTGTCGATAGTGCCAGCCAGGCGGTCAATCCACAGTTTGTCAATAATCAGTTGCTCATTGACGAGCAGCAGATAGACCAAATCGAAGCGGCGCTCACCACCGTTTCCCTGGATGGTGGCCTAGAGCTATTTGACTTTGGTGGCGGCAGCAGCCTGTGGGGCCGTGGCGGTGTGTACTTCCTGGGTGGAGAAGCCTCTGACGATAGCTTGGGCTTCCGCGCTTCGCTGGACTACCGGGCCACGAATAATTTACGCTTTGGCGCAGGCGTACAAAATGACGGTGTCTTTGGCACCAATGCGTTCTTTTCTGTGAATGCATCGTTAGGTGGTCGGTCTCAGCGCTCTTATGACACTGATGACACTGGCGAGAATTCTACAGATGCACAGGCTGAGCTATGGGCGAGAGCGGCAGAGCCTATTAACCGTACCAATACCGTACTGATTGAGAATCAAACAGACATCGCAATTGTTCAGACCGATGTCACGGCCATTAACCCAGATACTGGCAATCCTTTTGTTTTGCGTCATGTGGGTCGTGCAAGCGGAGCCAACGGCGTTGCCAATGACACCGCCAATGACGCCGCTAATGGTGTCGCCAACGCTATTTTGGTAGAAGAGATTATTCGCGACGGAACTGTTGAAAATCCGTTTAGAACCATCGCTCAGGCTGCTGCGGCTTCTGAGGCCAATGCCGATAACGTTATCTTTGTGCAAGCAGGTAACGCAGGTGGCGGATTTACCCTGCCGGACGGCGTGCAGGTGCGCTCTGTAGGGCCCGTTCAACAGTTAAATACTCAGTTTGGCGCAGCCACCTTGCCAGGTTCGGGCAGCGGTAACCTGCCTACGGTTACTGGCCAAGTCACTGTTGGCAGCAACTCGCTCGTCTCTGGATTGGAAATTGATCCATCAGCGCGCCAGATTGAGGAGCTAGCAGCCGCTGAGCTAGCGGCAGTCCGCAGAGTTGTTAACGGCATTGTGGCGGGGGGAGAGAATATCGCCCTTGAAGATAATGTGATTCGTAATGTTGATACAGGCATTAGTCTGCCTGACATTAATGGCACGGTATCTATCGTTCGCAATCAAATCTCAAATACGCTGAACGATGGTATTTCCTTTGGGGATATCAATGAAACAGACAATGCAACTATCACCGTTGCGAATAATACCTTGGAGAATATTGGTAACGCTGCGGGTGACTCAGGGATTGAATTTGGATTGATTGAGGGAGATGCGATCGCAAATATCACCATCGCAAACAACCAGCTCACCGATGTTCAATTCGACAACATTTTCTTTGATGACATCCAAGGAAACGCAGTGGCCAACATTGCCGTTGAAGGAAATATCATCAATGCAGAGAATGTAGATACCGAAGAATTTGGAGGAGACGGCATCGAATTTGACTTCATTGAAGACAATGCCAATGTCACGATTACCATTAATGACAACCAAATCTCTAATGTGGACGAAGGCGGCATTGACATTAATGACGTTGAAGATGAAACCATCGCTAACATTACCGTCACCAACAACACCATTCTGAATGCAGGTGCGGAAGGCATTGAATTTGAAGACATTGAAAATAATGCCAGTGCCACGATTACCGTTAGTGAAAACCAAATTACTAATGTTGGCCTTGACGGTATTGAATTTGATGACATTGAAAACAACACCATTGCCAACATTACAGTTGCCAACAACAGCATCCTTGGTGCAGGCACACAAGGCATTGAATTTGACCGCACCGAAAACAATGCTAATGCCACGATCAATATCCTCAATAATCAAATTGAGAACGCAGGCAATGAAGGCATTCAATTTGATGACATTGAAGACGATACTGTTTCCAACATTACCATCGCCAATAACAATATTCTGGGTGCAGGCGCACAGGGCATTGAATTTGACTTGATTGAAGATAGTGCCAATGCCACTATCAATATCCTCAATAACCAAATCTCAGATGTCGGCGAAGAAGGCATCCTCTTCAATGACATTCAAGAGACGACTACAGCAGTCATCACGGTAGATGGCAACACCATCACCGATGCAGGCGATGATGGCATTGACTTCAACCTGATTGAAGACGAGGCCAACGTCACCGCAACGATCACTAACAACACGATTGTTAATCCTGGTACTACAACCACATCGGGGACTAATCCTGGTGATTTCCCATCCATCGTGATTGACTCACCCAATAGCGGTGATGACGAGCCAGACGACGAGCTAGACGAGGACGACTTGGCAGAGCTTTCTGCCAGTGTCAATGCCGTTGCCGCTGTCACCGAAGTCGAAGCGGCACTCGAGCCAGCTGAGCCAGACGGCGATGGCGTCCGCATTAACCACACCGCTGATACTGATATGTGCCTAGTGCTAGATAACAATACCGTTATCAACCCAGCCAGCGATGGCTTTGACCTTATCAGTAATGGCACAGGTCAGTTCCAAGTGGTTGACCTAGCCAATGTCACTGGCAGAAATGTTGGCACCTTTGACCCTGCTGATATTGAGTCCAATGAGGGTTTCCTCAATGGGGTAGCAGGAGAAGCGCCTTGCCCATAGTGACTGTGTCCGCTTGGGGGTGACCCAGGTTCCCCCGAGCCCTTGTAAGCATCGCCATCTATCAGTCTTGTAACCGTAGAAGGTTTGATAGATGGTACATCGTCTTCTCCTGAGGGCGCTACTTGTATAGGTTTTATGAGTGAGCCTCAAACATAAATTAAGCAGCTTCTTTTTTGCTGACGGGAGCTAACTGAGAAGGGCCTGAGTTTAGAGGTTCTGGGCTAGCTGCAGTATCGGAATTATCTTGCTTAGGAAGCCTTTCCTCAATCGGTAAATCGATGATAAATTCGGTACCGCTGGATTCTTCTGAATTAATCCGTATGTTTCCGTGATGCTTTTGCATCGTTTGGTAAGAAATCGCTAATCCTAAACCAGTGCCGTCTCCAATGGGTTTAGTTGTAAAGAACGGATCGAAAATCTTAGTTCGAATCCCAACTGGAATACTAGGCCCTGTGTTTTTAATCCCGATGTGAATATATTCACGTTCAGTCACCCAAGTCCTAATCAAAATTTCCTTTAAAGGTGTATTCTCATTGTTCATTGCATCAATGGCATTAACGAGAACACTCAGCAGCACCTGATTAATTTCACCCGGATTACAAACAATGTTGGGTAACTTGCCATAGTCTTTATGCACTTCAATGCCCCCAGGCATCGCTTGAGAAAGCTGCGGAGTTAACATATTTAAAGTGCTTTCGATACTCTTATGAATATCAGTGGGCTTACAGCCCTGTTCATCTGAGCGAGAAAAAGATTGTAAATCTGAAACGATTTTTTGAACTCGGCTAGACCCATCAAAAATAGACTTCAATACCTTTGGAATATCTTCTTGGATATACTCAAGATCAATGTCTTCAATATGTTGACGGATAGATTCCGCAGAAGTCGCTTTATCGGAAGGCGTGTCAGTCAGGGAAAACTGGCTTAGGCAAAGGTGAATTGTACTGAGTAGATCTTGAACATAGTCTTGCATACAGCGCACATTCCCTGACAGAAAAGTCAGCGGATTGTTTAGCTCATGGGCGACACCACCGACCAGCTGACCAAGACTAGACATTTTTTCTGTTTGGATTAGCTGAGTTTGAGTTTGTTGTAACCTTCCTAGTGTGCTGCTCAGCTCTGCTGTTCGCTCATGGACACGTTGTTCTAACTGCTTTTCGTGTTCTTTCAGCTTTTTCTCAGCTATCTGCTGACGACGAATGGCATAGGTCATGACGGTGATAGTAATGATACCAGCCGCAAACAGAATGCTGGTCACCCACACCAACGTGCGATATTGGCTGTAGAAAGAGGGTTTAACGTTGATTAAAATGCTCTCTGGCGGCAGCTGATCTATATCAATGCCTGCTCGTTCAAGTTCTTGTGCATCAAAAAACCACTGATTTTTGGCCTCAAGGATGGGCTCAATCTCACTAATTGGGGTGCCGTCTAGCATAGTTTGGGCCAGCTCTACAGCCTGCTGCGCATGGTAGTTGCCGTCTATCACCTTGCCACCAACGGTGCCTTGGTCGATGAGCATCATTGTTTTGGTGTAAAGCGGATTGGGAAGCTGCGATCGCAAAAGCTGAGCCTCTTGCCCAAAGGGGACTAACGGCCCTGTGCTACTCCCTTCACGAAGCTGACCGATAAAGAAAATAGGTAGATCGTCAGCATACTCTCCTAACCGCGCCTCAACCTCTGAGTCCACGACGTCTTTTACTTCAATGACCGTCGGTGCGTTCTCATAGTCCAATAGCCCAGATTCGATGCTGCGCAGATTGCCCTGACTAGAAGAGCTAGAGTCAGTTATGACAATTACACGGTCTGACTGCGTTTGACGCGCGGCCTCCATCACGTTTTCGACAGTACTGTGCTTCTCAAATACACCTGTCATAAAGGGCTGATTAAGCAAACGCTCTTGCACATTGTTGATACCCATGAACACAATCGGCAGCTCTGGGAAATATGCCTCGCGGTTTTCTAAAACCATGTCCAATCCTGGATCATCGGCAACCATCATCATAGATAGGGGCGTGTCTTGATATTTGGCTGTTATGTAGTCTAAAAAATCTTCTTGATAGAGCAAGTTAGGATAGCGTTTGGCATCTAAAAACTCGTGGTAGATCGTAATATCTTGCTCTGCATCTTGAAAGCCTTGGTCAATGCCATCTTTTTGCGACTGCGTCCAAGAGATCTCTAGGTTGTAGGAATGGATGACGAGTACATGTTTCTCGTCTGGTGAGGCAGTGTTTTCGCTTGCGATCGCTACTCTGGTGTGGGGTGTCAGTACCCAACCTAGTCCCAATAATGGAACCACACACAACACTGAGCTAAAAAAGGGGTTTCTCCACTTAAATCGACGAATATTAGCAGTGTCCATATGAGGTAACGCATAGCAGTAAGTACCTTTAATGTTCCCAGTGCATTAATCAAAGCACAGATGAAGGCATCCTAGTTATTCTTCATCAGGCGGCTGCCGTCAATCGGTAAATCGATGATAAATTCGGCACCGTTGGACTCTTCTGGATTAACTCGAATGTTGCCGTAGTGCTTTCGCATGGTTTGATAAGAAATTGCCAACCCCAACCCAGTGCCTTGCCCGATAGGCTTAGTGGTAAAAAACGGGTCAAAAATCTTGGGGCGAATGTCAGCAGGAATACTAGGCCCCATATTTTTAATGCCAATGTGAATGTTTTGGCCTTCAGTCACCCAAGTCCTAATGAAGATTTCCTTTGACGGAGCGTTTTCAGCGCTTGACGTATCCTGGGTCAAGACATCAATAGCATTCACTAAAATACTCAGCAGCACCTGATTAATCTCACCCGGATTGCAAATAACATTGGGCAAAACACTATAGTTTTTGTGAACTCTAATGCTCTGAGAGATATCCTGAGAAGTCCTTGGAGAAGCATCCTGAGAAAGCTGAGAACTCAAGATGTTTAAGGTACTGTCAATACTCTGGTGAATGTCAGTAGGTTTACAGCCCTGTTCATCTGAACGAGAAAAAGACTGTAAGTCTGAAACAATTTTTTGGACTCGGCCAGCACCATCGAATATAGATTGTAGGACTTTCGGAATATCTTCCTGAATATAGTCGAGATCAATGTCTTCATTGTACGCACGAATAGACGCTATGGCAGTCGCCTGCCCTTCGGGAGTGCTCGCTAGAGAAAACTGGCTCTGATAAAGATCGAGGGTACTGAGCAAATCTTGAACGTACTCTTTCATGCAGCGTACGTTCCCTGATAGAAACGTCAGCGGATTGTTTAGCTCGTGGGCGACCCCGCCTACTAGCTGACCCAGGCTAGACATTTTCTCTGTTTGGATGAGCTGAGTTTGAGTTTGTTGTAGTCTTTCTAGCGTAGCGCTTAGCTCTGCTGTTCGCTCATCAACCCGCTGCTCCAGCTGTTTTTCATGTTCTTTTAGTTTTTGCTCGGCTATCTGCTGCCGCCGAATGGCATAGGTCATGACGGTGATAGTAACGATGCCCACAGCAAACAGACTACCAGTCACCCATACCAACGTACGATACTGGCTATAAAAAGAAGGCTTAACGTTGATCAGGATGCTTTCTGGCGGTAGCCGATCTACATCGATACCGACACGTTCAAGCTCTTGGGCGTCAAAGATCCATTGATTTCTGGCCTCAATGATGGGCGCAACCTCACTAATGGGGGTGCCCTCTAATACGGCCTGGGCCAGTTCTACCGCCTGCTGCGCATGGTAGTTGCCATCCATGATTTTGCCACCAACAGCGCCATGGCCGAGTTCTGTGATGGCCGTTGTGTATAGCGGGTTTGGCAGCTGCGATCGCAAAATTTCAGCCCCCTGTTCAAAGGGAATAAGTGCGCCCTCTGCATCGTCTTTGCGCAGCTGACCAAAAAAGAAAATAGGTGCCTTACCCGCATACCCTTCAAACCGGGCGGTAACCTCTGAGGTAACAACATCTTTTACCTCAATGATTGTTGGCGCATTGTCATGCTCCATCAGGCTCGCTTTAATGCTGCGGATATTATTCTGACTCGTTGAGCTAGAGTCACTAATGACCAGTACGCTGTCAGAGCCGGTTTGATGGGCCGAGGCTATCACAGTTTCAACCGTACTATGATTCTCAAATATGCCTGTGAGAAAAGGCTGATTGAGCAGATCTTCTTCCACATTGTTGATGCCCATAAACACGATGGGCAAGGTGGGGAAATAGCTCTCTCGTGTTGCCAGGATCATATCTAATCCTGGGTCATCGCCCACCATCATCACAGACAGGGGCGTATCTTCGTATTTGTTGTTTACGTAGTCCAAAAACGCCTCTTGATGGTGCAAGTTTGGATAGCGCTTGGCATCAAAAAACTCGTGATAGACCGTAATGTCTTGATCTAGTGTCTGAAAGCCTTCGTCAATACCCGCTTTTTGTGACTGCGTCCAAGACAGCTCAGGATTGTAGGAATGGATAACGAGGACATGTTTCTCTGTTGATGAGAGGGTGTTTTCGTTTGCGATCGCCGCGCTGCTGCGGGTGCATAGCACACAGCTCATACTGATTAATGGAACCGCACACAATATTGAGCTAAACAGGGACTTGCCCCATTTAGAACGGTGAATATTAAAAGGAACCATAAAACAGCAATCAGCAGCGTTAGTTACTTTTCCAGTATTCCCAGTGCCTTACGGCGACTCAGCAAGCCACAGCTCTCTCAATCGCCTAGATATGTCTGTTCCTTTAAAGATGCCCTAGTAGGCGCAGCTGGGAAATCGTCATGAGTGCCAGCGGCCTGATCGTTTTCATCATAAATATCCAAGCCCCAGAAGATAGCCCCAACTCAGCCATTCATAGCCCTCAAGGTAGCCTTGCATTCGGTTTACTGATTTGTGTAGAGCCGTTCACCGGAGCAGCTAACGAGGGCTCCCTTTATTTTATGCTGAGACACAACATCAAATGGGCTGACAAAACTGCCGTGATTACCGGCAGTGGATCGGGGATTGGGCGAGCAGTTGCGATCGCACTCGCAAAAAGAGGAGCCACCCTTCACCTGATAGATCGCCACCCAGAGCGCATCACAGCACTGGTCGAACAATTATCCATTGAGCCAGGTGTGTGCAGTCAAAAAGTTCAGGGCCACGCCATAGACGTTACCCATCCAGAAAAACTCCAACAGCTTGCAACCCATATCCAGAGCAAAGTAGACATTTTGATCAACTGTGCAGGTATTTTGCATCAGGGTAAGCTCGGCGCAGCCACTCACGGAGAGCTGCATCAGGTGATAGATGTCAACCTATGGGGAGCCATCTACAGCATCAAAGCATTTCTACCTCACATGAAAAAGCCCAACACAACTCATCGGGGGCAGCGCAGTCACATTATCAACATTGCCTCTATTGCAGGCCTCATTGGCGCACCCGAAATGGCCATATACAATGCCTCTAAATCTGCCATTCTAGGCCTAACAGAATCTTTGGCAATTGAATTGGCTGCTGATAATATTCACGTTTCAGCCGTTTGTCCAGGGTCTGTCAATACCAATCTCGGCCGAGACGGACGATTCTCTTCGGAGTCTACAGCCGCCCAGATACTCCGTCGCACCATTCGCAGCGGCGTCGAGCCTATGCACGTCGCCCAAGACATTATCCACGTTATTGAACACACCTCACTGTTCAAACTCTCTTGCGTTGAGCTGCACTGGCAAATTCTATGGCTATGCAAGAGACTTTTCCCGAGCCTATATCCCAAGCTTGCCAGCACTATCTATCACAACGTTCTAGACAAAGGATGGCTGAATCTTGCCTCGCCGCAAAAGACTAACGTCAAGCACTGTCTGTAACGATGCATGGTCAAAGCAGCTCCAAAGATGCGTCGCAGGCATGATCTCACAGGCATTCTCGCACAGGCATGATCTCACAGGCATGATCGCAAAAAGAAAAACCATAGACACTCAACAACTCTGTCATGACACTACTGAATCACTGGCACCCCACTATCAAAAGCAGTCTTCTAAAGAAAAAGCCAATTTCAATACAGCTGTGTAATGAAGACATTGTGCTATTTCGCACAGCGAATGGAACTGTTGGCGCACTGAAAAATCGCTGCCCTCACAGAGGGATGAAACTCAGCCAAGGCTGGGTAGAAAACGAAGAGATTGTTTGCCCGTATCATGCTTGGCGATATGCGTCTGACGGGACGGCATTTAGCCCAAGTACGCCTAAGCTAAATTTTTGCGCGCCCTCATTTACGGTAGTAGAGCGCTATGGCATCATTTGGATAAAATCGGCTGACGCCTCTGCTAGCTTCCCCGACTTTAAGCTTCAGGATCATTTATTTGCAGGCGTTGTCACGCAAGACATGCAGACGCCCTTAGAAGTCGTTGTCGATAATTTTTCAGACATTGAGCACAATCCGACGACTCACACTTACTTTGGCTATGCTTACGAAAATATTGACAATGTTGAGCATCGTGTTGAAACCACAGATAGCACTGTGCGAGTAATTAACAAAGGTGCTCAACAGCCTTTGCCTTGGATAGTTGAAAGAATATTTTTCAACGTTCACTCGGGCGATCGCTTCATCAACGATTGGACGACGCATTTCTCGCCTATTTATAGCATTTTCGATCAATCTTGGGTCGATCCTGAGACTGATAAACCCAGACGAATACAGGTCAAACTAGTTGTTTTTTATATTCCCATCAGTGATAGCCAAACGCGACTAATGATATTCGTCTTTGCAAATCCCATTATCAACAAGCTCATCTTTCGGCTTTTAGTCAGCCCCATTGTTAGATTTTTCGTAGACTATGAGCTAAAAAAAGACAAAGACATATTAGAAAATCTGGCAGACAAAGATATGCCATTAAGCGAGATGCAGCTAGGTCGCTATGACCGTGTTCTGGGCGAAAATCGTAAGCGAATTGATCGCATCTACCGACGAGTTCGGGCGTTTCAGACGGCCTCACGATATCGATCAAGCCCATCAAGGATGAGTTCGAGGCCAAACTCAAAGTCATGAATACCATCATACTTTTTGCTCATGACCTGCTGCGTCATCTCATTCATATAAGGATACTTATCAGCAGGAATCAGGGAAATGTAATTTTCTGCGGCCTCTGAATACGCTTCTGCCTCAAATGGAAAGTTCAATTCCTGAAGGGTAAATCCATAAATGTGAGAATCAATTGCATTCCAGATATGATCGGCCATCTCAAATGAAAAGCCTGCCTCTCGCAAACAGCCAATGGTTGCATCTACATAGCGCAGCATGGCCGGGCCAATATTCACTCTACTCACGATTTCCATCGTCGCCCAAGGATGTCGCAACAGAACATCATGGGCAGACTTTGCCCGTCTTCGCATGGACGCTTTCCAATCCGCACCGACTTCAGGCAGCTCAATTTCGCCAGCAACAATATCAACGACGCCATCGATGATGTCATCTTTATTTTTTACATGGTTATAAAGCGACATCGCCTTTACCCCCAGCGCTTCAGCCAGCTTTCTCATTGAGAGCGCTTCAATGCCAGCCTCATCGGCTAGCTGTAGTGCTTTGCTTAATACGCGCCCTCGGGTCAAAGGCGCTCTCGACTGCATTTTTTTCTGCTTGGCCATGCTCTCTTCTATCACTACGCTATTCCCGTACGGCAGCAGAGCAATATCAGCTTTAGCAGGGGTTGCGCTGATTATATTGACATACTTACAGCGTATGTTAAACTTACGGCGTAAGTAAAGATAGCGCAAAATGAGCCGGCAGAATGAGCTGACAAAGAGACTCATTCTGCCTATCTATCAATCAAGAGAGCGCAAAAACAATAGAAGAGGTAACCAGATGAAGGCAATTGTTCAGTCTGAGTACGGTTCAGCCGATGTTTTAAGCCTACAAGAATTAGACAAGCCAGCGATCGCTGATAATGAAGTGTTGGTCAGGGTTCATGGCGCAAGTGTACATGCGGGTGACTGGCATCTGATGCGGGGCAATCCCTTTTTGATTCGTCTGATGACAGGGGGCGTCTTAAAGCCTAAGGTCACCACAATCGGCACGGATGTGTCTGGGCGTGTAGAGGCCGTAGGCAAAGATGTACAACAGTTTAGACTTGGCGATGAGGTCTTTGGAGATTTGTCAGAATGCGGATTTGGCGCATTTTCTGAATATATTTCTGTTCCTGAAAACGCACTGGTTCATAAGCCGGCTAATCTTTCGTTTGAAGAATCCGCAACGGTTCCAGTTTCTGGGTTAGCAGCACTTCAGGCGCTGCGAGACTGTGGAGAGGTTCAGTCCGGCCAAAGGGTGCTGATAAACGGAGCGTCTGGCGGCGTGGGCTCGTTTGCCATACAGCTAGCGAAGGGATTTGGTGCTGAGGTAACGGCGGTGTGTAGCAAAAGCAAGATAGAGATGGTGAAGTCACTGGGCGCGGACTATGTTGTTGACTATACGCAAAGCGATCCAACAAAGCCGACACAGCCCTACGATGTGATCATAGATGCAGCAGCCTTTAGGCCTTTTTCTGACTTCTTGGATGCGCTTGTTCCCGGTGGAACCTACGTCATGGTGGGTGGCGCGACTTCTGAGTTTTTCCGCTCTATGCTTTTAGGCGCTTTTGCTGAGCGTTTCAAAGCTAAGGCAAGCCGCCGTTGGGTGAAGTGTTTAGTTTCAACCCCTAATCAAACTGATTTGACTGTATTAAAAGATTGGATTGAAGCAGGTCGACTAAAACCATTTGTTGATCGGACTTATCCACTGGCAGAGGTGCCCACGGCGATTCGTTATGTAGAAGAAAGACAGGTACGGGGAAAAGTGGCTATCAGTGTGTAAGCGGCAAATCCCACGCTACGGCAAGACGCCTTTAGACGACTGTCCTAACCCATCCTTCAGAGGTAATACACCTGCGCCGCGCACCCTGAATGAACAAGAAAGTGCACAGTCCTTTCTCCTGCAAGACGGACGTCACCTGGCTTATCAAGCCGTAGGCGCACCAGACGGACGCCACATTTTCTATGCTCAAAAAATGAAGCAATCTTTAGTCGATGAGTCCTTTCGGGAGCAGTGACTTACAATTTTCAGTAGATAACTTAACCACAAATGGGCCATAACTGGGCCATAACTGGGCCATTGGCTCAATCGCTATCGGTAAGAGGTCTACGAGGATGTCCAAAGCACCCATTCAATTGCAATCTAGAGAAGAGGCCGATCATCTTTTAGGTAATTGGCCCATCCTATCAAGTAATTCTCTCGGCTGGAGCGGCCTAAATTTAGACTATCGGCAGTTGGGAATTATGGGTTTCCCAGAAGCGACTGTTCCCCATCACTATATTACCTTTGCCTGCAAAGCAGAACGGACACCCAACATGCTCCGCTGGGCAAATGGCAAGGAATGGCAAGATGAAGCCCCGGTGGGGAGTGCAATTGTTGTCCCGGCAAACTTCGGCTATGGTCAGTATTGGGACGTTGGGTTAGACGCGATCACGCTGTACATAGACCCTGGCCACTTAGCAACCACCATAGACGAAACGGCTACGCCTGCTGACGTTGAGCTACTGCCACAATTTTCTAAGCCCGACCCTCTGCTCTATCAGCTTGCACTTGGGCTCAAAGGCATTGTAGAGGCGGGTGGACAGGGTGATCGCATCTATGCCGAAACCCTTGCCCACACCCTAATGGTGCATCTCCTGCGGTGCTACAGCACTCGTCCGGCTTCGCCTAAAACCTACGCAGATGGCCTATCAAAACAAAAGCTCAAGCGAGTGCTCAACTATATACAAACTCATTTGGAGCAAGACTTAGGATTGAAAGAGCTGGCAAATCTGTTGCAGCTGAGTCCCCATTATTTTGCCCACTTATTCAAACAGTCCATGGGCATTGCACCGCATCAGTACGTGATTTCACAGCGGGTGAAAAGAGCCCAGCTGCTGCTGAAAAAACCAGACTTTTCCATTGCAGAAATTGCCTACCGGGTAGGATTTTCTAGCCAGGCCCATCTTAATCGCCACTTTAAGCGAGCTGTCGGCACAACGCCGGGTAAATATAGACGCGGATAGCAAGAACCGACAAAAACTTCTGACTTTTGTGTAAGACGCCTCGCCAGAAAGCTTTCACAATGAGGGTATTGCTTTCAAATGAGCATAAACGTGACTAAGCAAACTTTCAACAAACCACTGTTTTCATTGCTGTGGTTAGCCGGATTTGTGGGCGAGCTATCCACGCTGTGGATTGATCTTCCCATAGATGCCTTAACAGGGTCTGCCGAGGTGTTTCCGCTTTCGCCCTTGGAAATTAAGCTCATTGGGCTAGTGCAGTCTGTCGTGATTTTGACTGCTGCGACTTGGGTCGGTGTCAAACTCTCGCCCAAAGTTTGCCTGGAGGCACCTTTCTTCTCGGCTGTGGCCGATAGAGCGGCCCATCTTTGGCAGGCCATACAGCCGCAGCTAATCCCGGCTATCGTCGGTGGACTCGCTGGCTTCGGACTCACCCTCATCTGTTTTTTAATTTTGAAGCCTTTTCTTCCGAGCGATTTTCTGGTGGCTGGCTTGCAAATGACGGTGCCTTTCGTTGTGCGCTTACTGAAAGGGGGCATTGCCGAAGAAATCGTACTGCGATGGGGCGTAATGACGTTTTTGGTGTGGGCCTTTTGGCGATTTTTACAAAGGCGAAAGGGGAGACCCTACGCGGGGTATGTTGTCGCTTCCATTCTGATTTCGGCGTTCATCTTTGGCTTACTTCACCTGCCAGCCGCCGCGATGCTCAGCCCACAAATAACGCCCGCTTTAGTGCTTTATATCATCGTTGGCAATGCTTTGTTTGGCACTGTTGCGGGATATCTGTATTGGCGTATTGGATTAGAGAGTGCCATTTTGGCCCATATGCTTTTTCACACTGTTTTGACCATCGTTCAATGGCTATCGCCTTCTCTTTTGATATAGCTATAACCATAGGAGAAACCAACTATGACATCTGACATCACAACTTTCTCAACATCTTTCCAACCCTGGACGGCTCGATATGCCAAACTGGTTGCGGTTGTTCTAGCCTATGGCGCTACGGTTCATATTGGTAACATCGCCGGACTTTCAGGGACGCCTTGGCTGGCAACGCCGTTGCTCTGGCGCTGTATGGATATTGCGCTTTTGGTCTTCGACATAGTGGCCGCCGTTAGCCTGTGGAAAGGGCTTGGGTGGTCTGTGTGGTTTGTTTTCAGTGGCATTACTTTGTTGCAGTTTGTGCCGTATACTTTGCTGCGATCGCACTTCATCCTCAAACCCGAAGATACCCAGACTCTCAACGGCTTACTCGGTACTGAAGCAATTTTGCTGACTCTGTTTCTGATATTGCTTCTCGCAAGAAAGTAGTCTTTTAGAACAAACACAGTGTCAAAAGCAGTACAACTAACCTAGAATAGTGAGCTGTACTGCTTTACCTTAAAGTATGGCAATGTTTGGCTATGGAAGAGAGAACGTAAACATTGCTGCGGCTAAGAAGGCGGCGGCTGTGCGAACGTGGTTCCAATGCGTCCAATCTGTGAGGTATCTGCTCCATAGCTGAGCCCCTTCTGTGCTGGTAGGGCGCATGATGGCTAAGGCATCGTTAAGCGGTACATTGCCTA
>JBCBKQ010000079.1:0-22088 GCA_038521595.1 Cyanobacteria bacterium J06627_28
CTGTGGGCAGCAGCGTTCCCATCTCAAACATCACCACTAAATAATCGTCTGCACGAACATCGTCAGACTCAAAACCGATGCGAAGATTAATACTGTGGGTTTGATCCTCCCGCTTGAAGGGAATGCCAGTATAAGAAACAGACTGGGCCTCGCGCTTGGCTCTGTGTAATGCAGTTTCTAGTGGCAGCTTTAGGCCACTGGGCACCATGTCAGTAATAGACATTTTTACTTCACCCACAGACAGCGAGAGCAGCTCAGCAGAATTGTGAAAAATACGAAGCATTTCATTTTCACGATTGACCAGTACACAGGTCACTTTGCGGTCATCAAACACATGCTTAAACACATTTTTGACAAGGTTGCCTTCCTGTAGCTTTTGCTGACGTCGCTGACGACTGGGCGAAATCGAATTGATTGAGGTTCTGACCGCTGGCGAAGGCATGAGCTTTCGTCCATTTGGCCGCTTTTGATAAATCTTGCTCTTTTCATCAAGCACCAGAAAATCTTCGGCATATTCGCCCAGGGTTTCAGAGCTGCCTAGCAGCAGCACCCCTTCCGAGTTCAGAGTAAAGTGCAGCAGCCGCAGCACTTGCTTTTGTAGGCCTAGCTGCATATAAATCAGTACGTTGCGGCAGCTCACTAAATGCATCTTCGAGAAGCCTGCATTTTTGGTGAGATCGTGGGGAGCCATGATCAGCATTTCGCGGAGGAAACGCTTGACCTGATATTTGCCGGTACTGCTGATGTTGAAATAACGGGCAATGCGCTCGGGAGAAACGTCTGTCGCGATGCTTTCTGGATAAATGCCTTTACCGGCAAACGATAGCGCTTGGCTATCAATGTCAGTCGCAAATATTTTGACCTTGATGTTTTTCCCTGAGGCCAAAATCGCTTCGTCAACAACCATGGCCATGGTGTAAGCCTCTTCACCCGTAGAACAGGCAGTCACCCAAACGCGCAGCTGTCCACCATCTTCGATGGTGTCAATCAGCATGGGCAGCGCTTGCTCGGATAAGTAGCGCCAAGGCGCACCATCTCGGAAAAATCGGGTAGCCCCGATTAGCAGGCTCTGACGCAAAAGCTTACGCTCTTCTTCTGAGTTCTCAATAACCGAAATGTAGTCACCGATGGTGCTACATCTGTTTAATGCGCAGCGATGGTTGATGCGGCGACGCAGCGTGTTGGTTTTGTAATCAGAAAAGTCAATGGACTCTTGGTCGGCTAGCAGCGTGATGATTTCTTGCAGCTGGGCCTGGCTGACAAATTCGTCGTCATCTCGAAGGGAGGTTTGTTGATCGTAGGTAAAACGAACAATATCGAAGACGGCTCTGGCTAGCTCGCGGGGGGGCAAAATTTTATCGACGATGCCGGATGCGATCGCATTCACCGGCATACTGCCAAACTGGGCAGATTCTGGCGTTTGAACCAGAGCGACCCCACCATTACGGCTAATCGCCTGCAAACCATCGGTGCCATCGCTCCCCCCACCCGTCAAAATGACGCCGATGGCTCGCTCGGCAAAGTGCTTTGCCATCGACTCAAAAAATAAGTTAATCGGATAGTTAAGATGACTAGAACGCTCGGTCAGGAAAAACTCATTGCGCTCTAGCAGCATATTTTTACCTGGCGGCATCACATAAACTGTGCCGGGCTCTAGGGGCATTCCTTCTTCGACTTGGCGCACCTGCATGACGGTTTTACGCTGCAAGATTTCGCTCATCATGCTGCGAAAGTCGGGCGATAGGTGCTGCACCACCACAAAGGCCGCATTGGGATGATCCGCAATGTTAGAAAAGAATTCTTCAAGCGCCTGAATGCCCCCCGCAGAAGCGCCAATGCCCACCACAAAAAAATCTGAAACGGAGTTTTCTGAGCTTTTCAACATGCTATGCAGGCGACTTCACGGCGGGATTTGGGACTAGGTCGGTACTAAGAAATAGGAACGGGCATAAAATTATTTTTTTAGCGTATCAACCTAAAGTTGGACGACACCCTATCTATGGGCGTAGTTATCTTTCGCCGAAAAAAAACGCTACACAGCTTTAGAAGTGCTTACGTTAGTACATGTTTCGTAGCGTTCTGCGGCGTCAGTCGGTCGGTGGGTTTGTGAGCCTGTACAGAAGAGCGATATGTATTAGAGCGATACGTATCGCTCTAATACATATCGCTTCAATTAATGCGAGACATTAGATAATGCAAGACATTAATTCTGAAGAGATGTCTACGAGATCTCTTGCCTATCCTTATCTTTGTCTAGGCGGAAAGGGGCCTTGTGTTTGCCCAGAAGGCGATCGCGCAGATGTTTGATGCGATCGCGAAACTCACTCGCTTCTTCAAACTTCAGGTCTTTAGCCGCCGCCTTCATCTGCGTTTCCAATTGACCAATCAACGCTGGAATATCTTCCAAAGGCAGCTCATCACTGTGATTCACCGCCTGCTCTAACTCCTCTGCATTGAGACGACGCGACACATCGAGAAAAGAGAGAATAGAGTTGCTCTGCCGTCTGATCAGCGCCGTTGGCGTAATCCCGTTTTTCTCGTTGTAGGCCATTTGCACTTCGCGGCGGCGCTCTGTTTCTTCGATAGCTTTTTCCATACTCTCGGTCATATTGTCGCCATAGAGAATGGCGCGACCTTCAATATGACGAGCCGCCCGGCCAATGGTTTGGATGAGCGATCGCTGCGCTCGCAAAAAGCCTTCCTTATCGGCATCGAGAATTGCCACTAGCGACACCTCCGGCAGGTCAAGCCCTTCTCTCAGCAGGTTTACCCCAATCAACACATCAAACACACCATTGCGCAAATCTTGAATAATCTCAATCCGCTCAATCGAATGAATCTCTGAGTGCAAATAGCGCACCCGCACGCCGTGCTCATTGAAGTAGTCGGTCAAATCTTCTGCCATCCGTTTCGTCAGCGTCGTCACGAGCACACGCTCTTCCTTAGCGGCCCGCTCACGAATTTCACCCAGCAAATCATCCACTTGCCCATCCGTTGGCCGCACGTCAATGACCGGATCAAGCACACCCGTCGGACGAATAATCTGCTCTACCACTTTGCCCTCAGACAAACCCATTTCCCATTCGCCCGGCGTAGCAGACACAAAGATGCATTGATTCACCTTGTCCCAAAACTCTTCTGCCTTTAGCGGGCGATTGTCTGCTGCACTAGGCAAGCGGAACCCATGATCAATCAATACTCTCTTACGAGCCTGATCGCCGTTGTACATTGCTCGTAGCTGAGGCACGGTGACATGAGATTCATCTACGGCAAGCAGCCAATCATCGTGGGGGAAATAGTCCAGCAAGCATTCCGGTGGTGCACCGGGCAAACGTCCTGCTAGGTGGCGCGTGTAGTTTTCTACGCCGTTGCAGTAGCCCACTTCTTCGAGCATTTCTAGGTCATAGCGAGTGCGCTGCTCCAACCGCTGCGCCTCTAAAAGCTTGCCATTTTCTTCCAAGAAAGCGAGCTGCTCTTTTAGCTCAGCGCGAATGCCCTGGCAGGCTGCCTCTAGCTTGTCATCTGGTGTAACAAAGTGACGCGCCGGGTAAATATTCAGCGCATCCATACTTTGTAGCGTCGCCCCGGTCACCGGATCGATATAGCGAATCGCATCAATTTCATCACCAAAAAATTCGACTCGAATCACGCGGTCTTCGTAAGCAGGGCCAATTTCTAGCACATCGCCCTTTACGCGAAAGCGACCGCGACCCATTTCTAAATCATTACGGGTGTACTGCACCGAGGCCAAATCTCTGAGCACCTGACGCTGATTCGTTTCTGCGCCCACACGCAAAGGAATAGAGGCATTGAGATATTCCGTCGGAATGCCCAAACCATAAATGCAGCTAATAGAGGCAACGACAATCACATCTTTGCGCTCAAACAAAGAGCGGGTTGCCGAGTGCCGCAGCATATCAATTTCGTCATTTACCGAGGAGGTCTTTTGGATGTAGGTATCGGTGACAGGGATGTAAGCCTCGGGCTGGTAGTAGTCGTAATAGCTGATGAAGTATTCGACAGAATTATTGGGGAAGAACTCGCGGAGTTCGTTACATAGCTGTGCTGCTAAGGTTTTGTTGTGGGCGAGTAGCAGCGTGGGCTTGCCTATTTGGTCGATGGTGCGAGCAATGGTGTGGGTCTTGCCGGTGCCCGTCGCGCCGAGAAGAGTTTGATATTTGCTATCGTCCTTGAGATTACGAACGAGCTGCTTGATTGCCTTTGGCTGATCGCCTGCGGGCTCAAAGGGGGCTTGGATATCAAACTTTTTCTTCATTGTCTAGGCTGGAAGGGAGGAGAGCAGACGGTTACAGTCCTTAATGTTTAATGGTAGACGATCCGAAGGAATGCGATCGCGTGTTTTGATCCTTAAGCGTCAAACTCCAGACTGATTGAGCCATGAAGCTAAGCCATGAATTAAATTAAGAATATTTGGCCTTAATGTCTGTAGTCTTAAAATTGAAGATGCTGCACCTCTCGCAGAGAACCCTTCGACTGTACCCATGAGCAAAACGCTAGCTAACACCCCAATGGGCAAAGTAGTTGTCACCATAGAACTCACAAATTGGGCAGATACAGTCTTAGCAGAGCGAGGATTCATTCCAGAAGAGGACATTCGCTCTTGCACCGTAGACAATGCCTTAGTGGATACTGGATCAACCAGACTCTGCCTACCTGCCGATATTATTCAGACGCTAGGTCTCAAAGAAATTGGCACCGTCGATGCTCAAACAGCAACCGGGATGCAAACGCTCAGAGTTTACAAAGGGCTTCAGCTAACGGTCGAAGGCAGGGAAGGTCGATATGATTGCGTCGAGCTACCTGTGGGACAAACGCCTTTACTGGGGCTCATTCCCTTGGAAGATTTGGGTCTAGATCCTGACTTGCAAAATCAAAAGCTAAGACATCTACCGATGCGCGGGAAAAACACCTATTTGACAGTCCTCTAGAAAAATTCACAGGAAATTAGGCCTAAAGACAACGCTATGAGCACCCCTTCAATTACGACGCAACCCTGGTGGCACGAGGGCATTATCTATCAGATTTATGTGCTGACCTATGCAGATGGCAATGGGGATGGCGTAGGAGATTTGCGAGGCATCATTGAGCGGCTGGACTACCTTAATGACGGCAATCCTGAGAGCAAAACCAGCCTGGGCATAGATGCCATCTGGCTGTCGCCCATTAACACCTCGCCCATGGTTGACAACGGCTACGATGTTGCCGACTACAAAGCAATCAATAGCAAATTTGGATCTTTAGCCGACTTCGACGAGCTGTTAGAAAAAGCTCACCATCGGGGCATCAAAATCATTCTTGATTTGGTAGTTAACCATACCTCCGACGAGCATCCTTGGTTTAAAGAATCTAGCGCCAGCCGGGATAACCCCAAGGCTGACTGGTACCTATGGAGAGAAGCGGCCAAAGGAGAAGAGTTTCCCAACAACTGGCAGTCGTATTTTGGCGGCCCTGGCTGGACATACGTGCCAGAACGAGAGCAGTTTTACTTCCACACTTTCAACAAAAATCAACCGGATATCAACTGGCATAATCCAGACGCTAAAACCGCAATTCATCAGATTATTCGCTTCTGGCTAGAGCGTGGCGTAGATGGATTTCGATTAGATGCGTCTAGCGTTTACATCAAGGATGCCAAGTTTAGAAACAATCCGATGAAGTACGAGGCTACCAATAAGAACGATTACAACAACTACCACCATCTCTACGATAAAGACCTTCCCAAAAATCATCAGGTCATCAAAGAAATCCGAAAAATTCTAGATGAGTACGAAGATCGGCTAGTGATAGGAGAAACGTTTATTGATAGCCGACTGTACGACTCAGTCACCTTTTATGGCATTCACAACGACGAACTGCATTTACCCATCACCTTCGAATTTCCCTTTAGCCCCTGGTATCCAGGATATTTACAAAGAGAGATTGAGAAAAAAGAGGAACTCACCCCTCCAGGTGCCTGGCCGACATACTTTCTCGACAACCATGATATTCCTCGACACCTTTCTCGCTGGATTGAATGCAGCCTATGTACGAATAAAGAGGCAATTGCTAAGGCCGCCGCTGCACTGGCACTCACCGTCAGAGGCACGCCCATTCTCTACTATGGTCAAGAACTAGGGATGGTAGACCACACCGATATTCCAGAAAACAAATTACAAGACAAAGCAATTGTCAAAAACGACACAGAAGAGACGCCACCTCCTAGAGACGGGGCTCGCACCCCCATGCAGTGGGATGACTCCCCTCAAGCAGGCTTTAGCTTTGGTAAAGATATTGAGCCCTGGCTACCGGTCAATGATAATTACAAGACGCTCAATGTAGCCGCTGCCTTCCAAGAAAAAGAATCTATTCTCAACTTTTATCGGCAGCTAATTCAAGTACGCAAACAAAGCGCAGCCCTGCAGCATGGCGGATGGCGATCGCTCATTCACTATCCTTACGAGCACCTTGCCTACCTGAGAGAAACGGCAAGTGAGACCGTGCTTGTCGTTATTAATTTTGGCTACGAACAGCCCTTCAATCGGGACATCAACATTAACCCAGACAACTGGGAAGTTCTACTCTCTACAGAATATGAGGCTGGAAAAATCGTGGACATCGCAGATGATTTACAGTCCTTTGAAGTCTCAATTTTTCAGAAAGAACACTGAAGAATAGCAAATACCTTGCGACTAAAAGAAACCATTCATTACTGATTTACAGACCTTGCAGTTGGCGGCAGAGACAAAGCATAGGATAATCCGGGATGTCTCAAATTGCGGAACCACAGCGATGAATCAGCCCATTAGCCAAATGCCTTCCATTCCAGACTGTAGCTGGCAGTGGCCGATTGGGAAACAGTGGGAAACGCCTTATATCGTTCGCTATGCCAGCAACCTGGATGATGGCCCAAACCACGGTGCACCTTTGGGCGGCTTTGGTGCCGGATGCATTGGCCGTGCACCCAGCGGTTCCTTTAACCTGTGGCATTTAGACGGCGGCGAACATGTTTTTGATCAGTTTCCGGGCTGTCAGTTTAGCGTGCATGAGGAAAGCGCAGACGGTAGCAAGACCTATGCCATGGCAACTGACAGGCCAAATGGCAGGCCAGATGGCAGGCCAGATGATAGGCCAGAGCAGGAACTCGGCAGCTGGCAATGGTATCCCGCCAGTACCGAAAACAAGCAGACAGGAAACAAGCAAACGGAAAACAAGCAGACAGGAACTTACTCTGCGCTGTATCCCCGTAGCTGGTACGCCTACGAAAATGTGTTTCAAGCCACGCTTACCTGCGAGCAGTTCTCTCCTATCTGGAAGGATAACTATCAAGAAAGCAGCTACCCTACCGCTGTCTTTGTCTGGACAGCCAACAATCCAACGGACGAGCCCATAACGCTCAGCATTATGCTCAGCTGGGAAAACATGGTGGGCTGGTTTACCAATAGTGAAAACTCTCCTGAGATTCAACAAAGAGAAGACGGCAGTCCTTTTTATGACTATGTGCCGCCGCTAAGACAAAGCAGAACAAACTACAACAAACTCGTCTGCACAGATGGAAAGGCAACTGGCTTTGTGATGGATGGCGAGTGGGGAGCAGAACCCACCGAAGGTGACGGGCAGTTTGCCGTTGCTGCTCGCCATCTAGAAGCAGAGTCTTTTTATCAAACACGCTGGAATCCGGCGGGAGATGGCGCTGATCTTTGGCAACAGTTTTCAACCGATGGCAGCTTGGCGAATACTGAAGATGCGAGTGAGAGTACTGGGGAAAGGATTGGGGGTGCGATCGCACTTCGATTCACCCTCGCCCCCGGCGAAATCAAACAAATCCCCTTCTCCCTAAGCTGGGATCTCCCCGTCACCGAATTCGCCCAGGGCAAACGCGCCTACAGACGCTATACCGATTTCTTTGATCGCAGCGGACGTAACGCATGGAAAATTGCCACCACCGCACTCGATAGCTACACCGCTTGGCAACAAAAGATTCAAACCTGGCAACAACCAGTTCTAGAAAGAACAGATCTACCCGCCTGGCTAAAAATGGCGCTATTCAATGAGCTATACGATCTCACCAGTGGCGGCACCCTATGGTCTGCTGCAAGTGAAAACGATCCAGTCGGTCAATTTGGTGTACTAGAGTGCATCGACTACCGCTGGTACGAAAGCTTGGACGTGAGACTATACGGCGGCTTTGCCACACTGCTACTCTGGCCCGAGCTAGAAAAATCCATCCTTCGTGCCTTTGCCCGCGCCATTCCCACCGCTGACGGCAAAAAGAGAATCATCGGCTACTACTACACCATCGGTGAAGAAAATCACCTCGCCCCCCGCAAGCTAAAAGGCGCAACTCCTCACGACCTCGGCGCACCCAATGAAGACCCATGGATCGCGACAAACTACACCAGCTACCAAGACTGTAACCAGTGGAAAGATCTCTCCAGTGACTTTGTCATTCAGGTATACAGAGCCTTCCAGGCAACTGGCAGCACAGACATAGACTTTCTCGCAGACTGCTGGCCTGCAGTCGTCGAAACCCTCGCCTATACAAAGCTCTTCGACACCGACGGCGATGGCCTGATTGAAAATAGCGGTGCCCCTGACCAAACCTTTGACGACTGGAGACTGCAAGGCATCAGCGCCTATTGTGGTGGGCTATGGATTGCTGCATTGAGCGCAGCCATCGCCATGGGAGAAGCACTACAAAAACATGGGCAAAAGAACAACAAAGTAGCAGGCACCATTGTCATCTTGCTCTCGCAATATCGCCGCTGGTGGCAGCATGGCCGCGCCGCCTACCAAAAACAACTTTGGAACGGCAGCTATTACCGCTTGGACACGGGCAGCGGCTCCGATGTGGTCATGGCCGATCAGCTCTGCGGTCAGTTTTGCACAGCAAACATGGGCTTACCCAACGTTGTAGACGAGGAGTTTGTAGAGCCAACACTCCAGGCCATCTACGACGCCTGCTTTGTAAAATTCAACGAATACACCGCTAACCTCGGCCCCCAAAACCAAAAGTTTGAAGGCGCACAAACTGGCTACTTCAACGCGGCTGAGCTAGGCATGAAAATTGGTTGTGCCAACGGCGTTCGCCCAGACGGCTCGCCCCAAAATCCAGACGATACCCATCAGCTAGAAGTGTGGACAGGCATTAATTTTGGTCTGGCTGCCTTTTTTGCCCAGGAAGGCAAAATTAATGAGGCTTTAGAAATTACTGAAGCCGTGGTTCGCCAAATCTATGACTACGGATTGCAGTTCCGCACGCCAGAAGCCATTACTGCCGTTGGCACCTTTCGGGCCTGTCACTATCTGAGACCGCTCTCTATCTGGGCACTGTATCAGGCATTAGAAATGAAACGTTAGAAATGAAGCACTAGAAAAGTCATAGGTATAAAATGACCGACAAAGTGTATCTTTTTGTATCTGTCAGGCTCGGTACACCTGTGGCAACTGGCATAGCCTTCATGGTTTAAACGTCTACATAAAATGTAAATGTTCTTCTTGATGGGAAACCTCGTCAGGCCTTTTTTATCAACCTTTTGAGAAGGTATTAGATTGGCCGTTTGACTGGGTAAACTGGTGAGTGAAGAACCTTTTTAAGGGCTTTAAGAAAGTATCGTTACCGCCAGTCACAAAAAGCGGGCGATCGCAGGCACCTTTGAAGTAGACATCATCGGTACAGTGACTATGTACTGAAACGAATGACAACGCGCCAGCCGCAATAGGTTTTGTTTATCTATCTTTTACGCAGACTACGCTACTCAAACAGCTCGCACTTATTGACTTGATTGATGCTAGGTCTGTGAAAACGCATCACCAGCTCATATCGCTGACTGATAGCCGCATCGTCGATTCATCGCCTTTATTGACTTCATTCATACACTTTACCAAGGGGAGAACTTACGCCATGACGTCTTCAACCATGCCTCAACAGCCTGGGGCTCACTCACCCGATACGACAGAAGTTGGGCGATCGCGCCAGCGAAAAGAGCGATCGCAACCCACTCTCTGGGCCGTCGCCAGTATCTTCTTTGTCTTGGGCGCAGCTATTAGCACGGGCACCATCTGGCAATTGCACAAACTCTACATTGCCACCATTGCTAACCCTGTCACTGTAGAAGGCATCTTAAAAGCAAAGTACGACTACGAGTCAGACAGCAGCCCAACGCCAGATCCTGGTGGCTACTACATCGAAAGCAGCAGCATTGGCCGAGTGTATCTGACCGGGCAACCGCTACAGTCCAGCGTGGGCGAGATCGTTACGGCTAGCGGCAGCGTTTCTAGCATCTGTGGGCCCAAGTCCATTCCTTGCTATCCACTGCTCGAGGTTCGCGAAATTGGACCTGCGCCCACAGCCGAATAACCCACGTTCCTAATCTATAAATTAATCCTAAAACTAGCCAGCATAAAAAGGGGAAGCGCATTTGTTCACTGCGTTTCCCCTTTTCACTGTTTTCCTTTTCACTGTTTTCCTTTTCACTCTTAATACACGGTGCGCACCTTACCAACATGTACATACAAAAAAGGACGTGCCGAATAAACATCAGCACATCCCCTTTCAACACAGTCAGTATCGGGCAGCAACCTCAAAAGAGAATTGAGGTAACCATCACGCCACTAGCGCGCCAGACTCAAGACGGGAAGACCCGCATTACCGCCACCTTCTACGTCTAGGCCCTCAGCGTTTTCAGCATCGCCAGCAGCAACAGCCAACACTTGCCGAAGCGCCATGAAAGTAGGTGATTCCATTGCGGCTGCTAGCTGCTCACTCGTTAGACTATTAATTAAAGCATTCGCCTCAGCAATAGCTAACGATAAATTGTTTGAAGAAGAAGAAACAACAGAAACATCTATAGAGAGATCGCCACCTAGCTCCGCAGAAAGTTGATTGCTCAAAGCAGTCAGCGCTGTTTGAACATCGCTACCCGTTGTAGACAAAGCAGCCGCAATAATCGACAGCTGAGCAGAAGACATAGGCATCTGGGTACCTGTGACAGAGGTAACCGACTGACTACTCTGAAGACCCGACAACGAGCCAGAAACAGAAGCACTCACTTCGCTCGGTGTTGCCGTGATGCCACCCCCCGAAGAAGCTTCAGGGGCAAAGCTACCATCCACACCAATGGCTGCGCCATCAACCGCTGTATCGCCAGCAGGCACGTTGCCAGCGATAGCCTTGGACGGCGCTGTTACGTCAACCAACAGCAGGCAAAAAAGTGCCAGCATTGGGAATCGAATCAAAGATGGCAAAATTGCCAGCCTAGAAGTTTGCATAAAAAGTCCTCTTCTTTAAGTGTTCTGTGGCTAAGTGTTCTGTGGCCAAGTGATTTGTAGCCATATGTTCTATAGGCTATGTGTTCTCTAAGCTATGTGTTCTGTAGCTAGAAGCTGAAGCTGTATCCCAAAGACGCATTAAACCGAGTACCAGCGACTGTGCTGCCTGTCACGTCTGAGAAACCAGCCGTGACCACCAGAGGAATATCAAACGGAGCGGCAGACGCAGCAACGCCCACACTGCTACCATTCCAGCTGGAGATCACAGAGAGCTCTGGAATCACACGCACGCCAACACTGCCAAAAATATTAAGGTCGTTGTTGCCTGCGACGAGAGCACCCCGAGACCGGAAAGAGCCAGTGCCCGCACCGAGCGAAACCGTCAAAGGTATAGGATTGACTTCACCCGGATCCAAATCAAAGCGCTGCGTAACGACCCCATAAAAAGTATCGGGAGAATTTCTCGCATCGCCCCACTTGGCCGCATTTGACCAGCCTAAGGCAACCGCCAAGTTATTGGCCTCCGGGAATACCTTGTGAAGCTTAAAGCCAACAATGCCATCATCAGCAAATCCGTTGAGGCTGATAATGCCTACGCTCACTTCTAGACCAATATTGTCAACGGCATCACCAAAGCCAAGACCCAAACTAGCAGAGCCATCTAGGTCAGTTCGGTTGCCTGCGGTTACACCAGAGAGTCCGACAAAGGCATCTCCCCAATCGGCACCGTAGGCAGACGGCACTAAGAAGCTAGATCCTGGAGAAGAGCGAGGAGCCTCTGGTACAAAGTTTGGATCGATGAGCAAAAGCTCGCGGATTTCACTGTCTGTGAGGGGTGAAAAAGTCTCATCCACAGGGGTGACGCCTGATTGCGCAACGTCTAGGTTTGCCTGGGCAACCACTGATGTAGACGTCTCTGAGGTCGCCAGTGGAGCCACTAGATTGGCGGGCAGGCTAGATGCTGGCGATATCTGCGTAGTGACCGACCGCTCTACCATTTGAGAGACTGTATCAGACGAAGTGGCGGGCAGTGGTGCGATATGAGCGCCCGCGTGTTGTCCAGAAACAAGATCTTGGCTATTTAGGCCGTTGAGGCTCTGATAAGGATTGGCCCTAGCGCCTTGAGCCAGGCCTACAATTGATAGGGTTGTGGCTAACAGCGTTGTAGCCAGAGCCTTTCCATACAGTTTGGGTGTCATAGTCGTTATACAAATGCAACAGTGATGGACATGAAAGCGTAAGGCGATGAGGCGTCAGCACAAAGACCGTGAGCTAAAGCAAATTTGCCAGGAGCCCTATATGTAGCTGATTATTCCCATGGGGCTTTCAGAAACAAACACATTTGATTAGTTTTTCGGTAGAATCTCGCTTTACTGAGCGATTTTTGCGGTTTGACCGTACATGAAAAAAGTAGCCGTATTGAACAATGCGGTTGGCATCCGTATTTCTCATGAGCAAGCGGAAAGTGAATTGTTGTTTTTTAGCAACTGAAACTTGGGGCTACTTTATAGGCTACGCAACAAAAATTGAATATCGGCATATTTTTGACAGCCTTTTCAAATAATCCTAAAAGCATAAACCCCTCTCCAAAAGCGGGTTTCAGCCAGAAAAAAGGTGTTTTTACGACTATTGACGGGTATGCTTTACACTCGCTTTCTGAAATAATTTAAGTACATTTAGGCAGTCAAAAATGCTCTCTTTTCAACCGCCTGGCTTTGGGCAAAAGTGTGTTTCTACGCCGCTAGGTAAGATGGTCTACTACACACAGGTAAGTGATCCTTGGCCTGAAGAAGTGACCTTCCCTCAACGGCAATCTGAGTCAGCCTCTAAACCAACGGTTGTTTTTTTCCATAACTTTGGCGGCGGGGCATCAGCCTATGAGTGGTCGAAAGTGTATAGCGCGATCGCATCCATCCACCCAGTCATTGCACCCGACCTCCTCGGCTGGGGAGACTCCGACCACCCAAAACGCCGCTACACGCCCGAAGACTACGTCAACAGCATTGCCGCCTTTCTCACCCAGCTCGACTCTCAGCGCAACACTGGCCCCATTATCGCAGTGGCCAGCTCATTCACCGCTGGGCTCATCCTCCGACTCGCCGCTAACAGTCCTGACTACTTCCAGCGACTATTTCTCGCCTGTCCAGCAGGCTTCAAAGATTTTGGCGCGGGCGCAGGCAGACGACTCCCCGAACCGTTGATCAATACGCCTTTTTTAGATCAGGCTATCTATGCCCTGGGTGCCACCAATGAGCTGGCCGTTCGCAGCTTTTTAGAACGCTTCTTGTTTTACAAGTCTGATCGACTCTCTAACGAAATCGTAGCTGCGTATTTAGCCTCCGCGCAAAAGCCCGATGCCGAATATGCCGCCCTCTCCTTTTTGCGGGGCGATCTCTATTTTGATCTAGCCCCTTATGTGCCAAAGCTCACCGTACCGACGGCGATGGTGTGGGGTGGGCGATCGCAGTTCACTTCCGTTGCCCTCGGTCGCAGACTCGCCGCGCTCAATCCAGAAGCCGTGCAGCAATTTCAGGTAGTATCAGAGACTGGTGTACTGCCCCATTTGGAGCAGCCCGGCGTTGTCACGGCGCTGCTTTTGCAGTGGCTCTCTCTTGACCTTTAGCGCTCAGCAGTTAGGCAGTGTAGTTAGGCAGTAGCGATGAATCAATATTTTGCGACAGTGGCCCGAGGGCTAGAGCCGCTCATGGTAGACGAGCTAGAGCAGCTGGGCGCAAAGAATGTGCAGCCGGGTTTTTGTGGGGCGTCTTTTGAAGGCGATCGCACCCTACTCTACCGGGTCAACCTATGGGCCAGACTCCCCTTTAGAATTCTCCTACGGCTCAGCGAGTTCAACTGCGAAACCGGCGACGATCTTTATGCCGGTGTACAGCGCATTGACTGGGAGCAATATCTAACGCCAGAACAAACCCTCGCCGTCACCGCCACCGGCAAAACCGACACGCTCAACCACACCCACTTCACCTCACTCCAGGTAAAAAACGCCATCGTGCAGCAGCAAATGGATAGCCTCGGCTATCGCTCTGATGTGGATACTCACGAGCCAGATCTGCGCATCAATGTGCATTTGAACAAGGGAAAAGCAACCATTAGCCTAGACAGCTCTGGCGATAGTTTACACCGCCGAGGCTATCGGCCAGCAGTGGGCGCAGCACCATTAAAAGAATCTCTCGCAGCGGCCTTAATCACACTCTCTAAGTGGGAGCCAAATCAAGCTTTTTTTGATCCGCTTTGCGGCTCGGGAACGTTGCCGCTAGAAGCGGGTTTACAGTCTTTGCGTGTTGCCCCCGGTTTATTTCGTGAGCGGTTTGGGTTTGAAACTTGGCTCGACTATGATGATGACCTGTGGGAGGGCTTAATTACAGAGGCAGAAGAACAACAACAAGAAGATTTAGCTGCTTTTGTAGGGGGGAGCGATCGCAACCCAAACGTTCTCATCCAAGCCCACAGCAACGCCCAAAAGTGCGGCATTGAACACCTAGTCAAATTCCAAAAAAACGAACTTGCCGACGTAGAAGCCCCGGCAGACAGCGGCGTTTTACTCTGCAACCCACCCTACGGCGAACGATTAGGCAAAGACACTGACCTCGGCGCGTTTTACAAGCTGCTCGGCAACGTCTTAAAACAACGCTTCAAGGGCTGGACAGCATACGTCCTAAGTGGCAACAAAGCTCTCTCTAGTAACATTGGTCTTAAGTCAGCCAGCCGCACACCCGTATACAACGGAGCGCTTCTATGTCAGCTCATGGAGTATGAACTCTACTAAAGTTAAAGTGGCAAATATCGTGTGATTCCTACATCACGTGCCAAAGGTAACGCAGACTCAGCAGAATACAACGCTGATAAGCGACTCATAGATCAGCGATAGAATAAAGGCAGCTTGGAGGAATCAGCATATGACAGCAGCGACAGTAGGGACTAAAACTTACACAGCTGAGGAATATCTGACACTAGAGATAGAATCGGATACGCGTAGTGAGTTCCGCAATGGGGAAATAGTGGCGATGACAGGTGGAACACCAGCGCATAACCGGCTGGCAGGTGCTTTGTACGCTTTAATCTGGTTCGAATTGCGTAAAAAGCCCTACACCGTATTCGTCACAGATCAACGACTCTGGCTTCCGACAATGAATCTCTACACCTATCCAGATCTGATGATAATGGCTGATCCGGTGGTGCTAAAACCAGGCCGCAAAGATACAGTTATCAACCCCATGTTGATTGCAGAGGTGCTCTCCGATTCAACAGAAGCTTATGACCGAAACAAAAAGTTTGAGCACTTCCGAACAATTGAGACATTCCAGGAGTACGTGCTAATTGATCAGTATCGGCCCCATGTAGAGCGTTACGAAAAGCAGACAACAAACCAATGGCTATTTACGGAGTACAGCGGATTAGAAGCAAGCTTTACATTATCTTCTGTTGGGATGGATATTGCACTGGCGGATTTATATGAAGCAATTGAGTTTGAGCAGGGGCCAGGGAAACTGTTGTAAGAGCTAGTGCGAAGCGCGCACAAATTTGGTTGGCCGTCACAGGCTCAGACGGGTAAGGCATCTCAAAACGGGCCACAGTATAGCCGGATTTTGCCGAGCAAAAAACACGGTGATTTTTATGGAGGTTGCGGTGATTGCATACCCTAATCACCGCATAATATGCAGTGATTGTGGATTGGATGAATCAAACCGCAGACTTGACAGGCAGCACCTTACTTCAAATCGGATGCTAGATGGGTTCAAAGGCCACAGGAACACGTCCAAATACGCCAAGCTTGCCAAGTGCTCAACAGATACAGCACTGCGAGATATCCAAAGTTTACTAACCAGAGGCCTGCTCACACAAAATCCTGGTGGTGGGCACAGTACTAGCTATCGACTCCCAAGCACTGAAGAACTCATTCAGGAATAAGCGACTGCCAGAGCGCCATAACAGAGCAACAACATTGAGTCGTTCTCTATTGTCACTTGCCCCTTTATAAGGAGTGGTATTAGCTCACGACACGTTTATATCTAGAGGCATAAGCCTTTTTGAGGAGTTTGGAAGTACGGTATGTATAGGAGCACTGCTGTGCTGCCTTCTTCACTTTCTTTGATTAGGTTCTTTAATGCTGGCACCAGAGCTCGTCACCAAAACCAAAGCTGCGATCGCAAACATTACCAGTCCAGATATTTCATCTGCCACAGTAGATATCAACAACTGCGATCGCGAACCGATCCACACACCCAACGCCATTCAGCCCCATGGTGTTCTACTCGCTCTAAATGCCAACGACTGGACGATTATTCAAGTTAGTCAAAATACAGACAGCTACTTTTATCAATCGCCCGAGGCGTTACTGGGACAGCCAGTCACCACACTACTGAGTAATGAACATATCCAGCTGATCAAACGCTGTCTAAGTGGAGACTTTGAAGCTATCAATCCGCTACGGATGACATTACCGATTCAACAGCAACTCAAGCACTTTAATGTCGTCGTTCATCGCAATGGAGATGCGATCTGTCTAGAATTTGAAGCGACCGCTGCCAGCAGTGAACATCAACACTCCATTAATTTCTTTGACTTTCACAAGCTGGTAAAGCGCCCCATCAATCGATTTCAACAAACGTCTAACCTTGACGAACTCTGTCAAACAGCAGTCGAGGAAATTCAGAACATTACCGGCTTTGACCGGGTTATGGTGTATCGGTTTGACCAAGACGGCTCTGGTAGCGTTATTGCTGAGGCCAAGCAGTCTCATATGACGCCATACATTGGTCTGCACTATCCAGATACCGACATTCCAAAACAGGCCAAGCACCTCTACTTACTCAATTTGCTTCGCATCATTCCTGATATTCGCTATGAGCCAGTGCCCATGCTGACTCAGAAAAAGGAAATAGAAGCCGAAACAGACAACATCCCACCGCTCGATATGAGCTTATCTGTGTTGCGCAGCGTCTCGCCATTGCACACTGAGTATCTGAGCAACATGGGCGTGCGGGCGTCCATGTCCATTTCCCTGGTAACAGACAACAAGCTGTGGGGACTCATTGCCTGCCATCACGACAGTCCACGCAAGCTATCTTACGAATATCGAACCGTCTGTGAATTTTTGGCTCAGGCGATCGCCCTTGAACTAACCAATAAGAGCAATCACGAAAACGCCGACTACCAGCTTCAAATCAAGCAGCGCCAAACAGAATTTATCAACGCACTTACCCAAAGCGAAAACCTCGAACAAGGCCTCACCCAAAACACTGAGCGATTGCTCGGACTCACCGGCTCAACCGGCGCTGCCTTTTGTGAAAAAGGTGAAATTACGCTGTTGGGCAAGACCCCATCTTTAGCAGAAACCAATAGCCTCATACAGTGGCTCTCTGACCAGTTCGTTGAAAGCGCTCTCTTTCAAACAGCCACCCTCAGTCAGGCCTATGCGCCAGCCGCTCAGTTTATCGAGCGCACCAGCGGACTGCTAGCCATTTCAATTTCTCAAGTACAAGAGCTATACGTACTGTGGTTTCGGCCCGAGGTACTTCAAACGGTTGACTGGGCAGGTAATCCTGAGAAACCTATAGAAATTGATGAGCATGGTGAGGAAAAAATGTCGCCCCGCCGCTCCTTTGAAAAGTGGCAGCAAACCCTAGAGCACCATGCACAGCCCTGGCTGCCCTGTGAAATTGAAGCGGCCCTTGAGCTGCGTAGCTCAGTAATCGGCCTAGTCCTACAGCGCGCTGACGAACTTGCCGAACTCAATTCGGAGCTGGCACGTAGCAATATTGAACTCGATTCGTTTGCCTACATCGCATCCCATGATCTCAAGGAGCCGCTACGCGGTATTCATAACTATTCCAGCTTTCTTATAGAAGACTATGGCGATGCGCTAGGAGAAGATGGGGCTCAGAAGCTGCACACGCTCATGCGACTCACTCAGCGCATGGAAAACTTGATTAGCTCCCTGCTCCACTACTCTCGGCTAGGCCGATCAGAGTTGATGCTCTCTCCGATAGATCTCAACGAGCTAGCAGAGAGCGTTATTGAACTGATGCAAATGAGCAAACCAGAAGAAGCCACTATCGAAATTACAAAACCACTACCCGTGGTTGAGGCCGATCACACCCAAATTACCGAGCTCTTGACCAACCTGATTACTAACGCTATCAAATACAATGACAAAGCCGAAAAGCGGGTAACTGTGGGTTTTTTAACTGGGCAGGAAGCTCAACAGCAAAATATTTACCCAGAGCAGCCAATACTGACCTCTAGTGAATCGTTTCCTGATGCTTCCATACCAGTGCTATATGTAAAAGATAACGGCATTGGCATCAGAGAAAAGCACCTAGAGGCTATCTTTCGCATTTTTAAGCGACTGCATGGGCCCACCAAATTTGGCGGCGGCACTGGCGCAGGGCTAACCATCACCAAAAAAATTGTTGAAAAGCACGGTGGTAATATTTGGGTTGAGTCTACCTACGGAGAAGGCACGACCTTTTACTTCACCCTTGCCGGTGCGGATACATCTGACTCAAGACAGTCATCAGCTGACACCCCCCCATCGCAATAATTTTCCTTCCCTCTAGCCCATGAGTTCATCTGCTCGCCCATATATGCTCGTCGTTGAAGATAGCAACGAAGACTTTGCAGCATTACAACGGGTGCTCTCTAAACACTGCAAAACTGATATCCCTATCAAGCGCTGCGACGATGGGGATGATGCCCTTGACTTCATTTATCATCGAGGCGCCTACAGCAACCTCACACAGCTACCTCAGCTCATCGTGCTAGATCTCAATCTGCCAGGGACAGACGGGCGTGAGGTGCTGACTCAGATAAAACAACACGAGCAGCTCAAGCAAATACCGATTGTTATCTTCACCACCTCATCCAACCCAAAGGATATCGCCTCCTGCTATCAGCGTGGTGCCAATAGCTACCTCGTAAAACCCATGAGCATAGAGCAGCTGAAAAAATCAGTCTGCTCGCTGATACAGTACTGGTTTGAAGTTGCGGTGCTGCCTGCACAGGGCTAGCGCTGCTCAGACAAATGACAGGATGAAACCACCATCACAAAAGCCTAAAGCGAAAGCTAACGTGACATGTTATTTAATATTTTTTTAACAAAGTCAATTTTAAGCTAGACTTACAGGGTGGAAATCTTCATAAAAAACGTATTTCTACACAAAATCATCGCTAGCCATGGATTGAAAGACCTTAGATAAGCTCTTTTTTTGCATCGCTCTGGGAGGAAAGCCTTCTCGTTAAGACATCAGGCATATACCGCTGTCACACAACAGATCTTATGAACTTTTCCAAGCGTTCAGCAGCAGGGATGCAGCCGCAACAAGCTTCTCAAGTAGCGGCACTGCAGTACACCGTACTGTTGATTGATGATTCGGAAACTGATCGCGCAATTTACCGTCGCTTTGCGAATCAGGCAACGACTATCACACCGTCGTTCGAGCTAGATTTCATAGAGAGCGACTGCGGCGAAGCTGGGCTAGCCCTGTGTCAGAAGCACACACCAGATCTAATTCTACTTGACTATATGCTGCCTGATGTAGACGGGCTGGAGTTTTTGGCTGCGCTCAAGCAGTCGGTGCATCCTATGCCGCCTGTCATTATGCTCACGGGTGAAGGCAATGAAAAAGTCGCTGTAGAAGCGATGAAAAACGGGGCGAGAGACTACTTAGTCAAGGGCGATCTGACGGCGCAAAGCCTATCACAGGCGATCGCGCGGGTTATGAGTCAGCAGGCTTTGCAGAGGCTACTCACCCGCCAAGAAAGGCAGCAGGCACTGATGTCTTCTGTTGCGCTGCAAATTCATCGTACCGAAAACATTGACGACACATTGCAAATCGCAGTCAAAGGAGTTCGGCAGCTACTCGATTGCGATCGCGCTGCTATCTATCGCTTTGATGCTGATATGTCAGGCACTATCGTAGCCGAGTCTCTGCTAGCGAAGTGGACACCTAGCCTAGGCTTAGAAATTAATGACACCTGTTTCCAAGAAAACGGCGCAGATAACTATCTCCACGGTCACAAAACAGTCATCAGCAACATTCACAGCTCACACCTAAGCGCTTGTCACATCAAAATGTTAGAGCGTTTTGAAGTACGCGCCAACTTAGTTGTCCCTGTTCTGATTAGCCGTCAAGAGAATACCGAGCCTGGTGTTCCTCAAAAGCTATGGGGGCTGCTCATTGCCCATCACTGCCGAGCGACTAGAGACTGGCAAGCAGACGAACTGACGCTCCTAGATGATTTGTCAATTCAGCTGTCGATTGCGATTCGCCATGCCGAACTGATACAGACCCTAAAATCTAGAGCCAAAGCACTTAGAACCAGCAACCGCGACCTCTACAAAGCAGCAAAACTGCTCAAAGAGCGTAACCAAGAGCTAGACGAGTTTGCCTATGTTGCTTCCCACGACCTGCGAGCGCCACTACGAGCCATGACCAACCTAGCTCAGTGGCTAGAAGAAGACATTTCTGATTTGATTCCCGAAGAAAATCAACAGCAGCTTCGGCTCATACAGGGCCGAGCAAAACGCCTGGATGATTTTATTACCGGCCTTCTAGACTATTCGAGAGCAGGAAGGGATAGCCTTAAAACAACCACTGTTGAGACTAATCTCCTCCTTGAAAACATTACCCATAGCCTAGCGATTCCGCCAAGCTTTAACGTCACTCAGCCTAGTGAGACTTACACACTCCATACCCAGGAGCTACTGCTACAGCAGGTACTCACCAATCTGATAGGAAACGCCGTCAAATATAACCACCGTACAGACGGCAACATTCACATCAACGTAGAGAAAACAGACAATACGCTAACAACCTTCTCGATTACGGATGATGGCCCTGGTATCGATCCGGTCTATCACCAAAAAATCTTTGGGGTCTTTCAAACGCTTGAAAATAGAGATGTTCGAGAAAGTACGGGCATTGGCCTCAGCATTGTCAAAAAGATTGTTGAAAGGCAGGGTGGCCAAATTACGCTTCAGTCTAGCCTGGGAGAAGGCAGCACTTTTACCTTTACTTGGCCTAGCGAAGCACTAAGTTATTAAGCTCACGAGTATCTCAACATTGCCGTTCAAGTTTAACCGCATTGCTTAACAGGCAAACATAGCGGCTCCTACTTGAAGTGAGATACGATTTTTGGAAGATGTTACTCGGTCTTAATCGACCCTGCATTCAAGGCTATAACAAATCCGATTGAATCTGTTTAATGCATTCATAGAGCTGAGGTAACTCATTGTGAACAGCATCCCAAATTATTTCTTCTTCTAACAGATCGTATGTATGAGAGATGATGTCACGTAGGCCTGCAATACTTTTCCAAGCAATTTGATGATACGTCATTCTCAAATGATCAGGAATTTGTTTGACAGATTCTCCAATGACTTGCAAGTTCATAACTACAGCATCAAAGGTTTTGCCATCTTGAATGAAGGCTTCTAACGTTTTGGTATCTGCAATATAGGCTTCAATTTTAATGATGCTAGCAAGGATATTTTCAAGATATAGTCGAAGATCACGCGACACGAATGGCGTCCTCCAAGACAGTGTCATGAATTAGAGGCTTGAGTTTTTTTCGAGAAACTAAGTCAACTGGGCAATCAAAGAGGTCTTCTAGAAAGAACTTGAGCCCCATGTAGCCACGAAGCGTTGCTGACGTTTCAAACTCTACTAAAAAATCTATGTCGCTTTTTAGCGTTGCTTCATCGCGAGCGACAGAGCCAAATAATGATAGAGACTGCACGCCAAAAGATTGAATATTATGACGGTTAGCTCGCAGGCGCTCCAAAACAGACTGCCGACTCA
>JBCBKQ010000080.1:0-22060 GCA_038521595.1 Cyanobacteria bacterium J06627_28
CGATTAAGTATAGGGCAAGTTACTATTGACCGCAAGATGATTTTAGAGGCCTAAACTCACTCACACTTAAGACATTGATATCATGCCCTATCGGGGGACATCATCTTTCAATTAAAACAGATTTTTTTGTTCTTCTTGATGAGAAGGAGATAAGAAAGATGAAAGGCAGTCTTGCGCAGGCCTACTAACGAACAGACTCTATTGTGCTGTTTGCCCTAGCTTTTAGCCCTAGCTTTTTGCCCTAGCTTTTGGCCTTATGATCGCGCATGGTCTGCACAAAGTTCGCAAATAAATAATCAGCATCGTGGGGGCCAGGGCTAGCTTCGGGATGATACTGCACTGAAAACACTGGCAGCTCTCTATGACGAATGCCTGCAATCGTTTGATCGTTTAGATTCAAATGGGTGATTTCTACCTGGGTGTCTTCGATAGAGTCGGCCGTCAGGGCAAATCCATGATTTTGGCTGGTAATTTCGACCTGCTCGCTTAGTCCGCAGGGTTGGTTGAGCCCACGGTGGCCAAACTTGAGCTTGAAAGTATCTGCCCCCAGCGATAGGCCTAAAATCTGATGGCCCATGCAGATACCAAATGTGGGTATTTCACTGCCGATCAGCGCACGGGTGACCTCTGGCGCACCCGTCACCGCTGCCGGATCGCCAGGCCCATTGGAGAGAAAAATACCGTCGGGCTGATGGCTCAGCACGTCTTCAGCCGAGGTGTCAGCAGGTACGACCACAACTTTGCAGCCATAGCTGGCAAGGCGCTTGAGGATATTGCGCTTGATGCCAAAGTCTAGGGCCACAACGGTCAACGGCTCGTTTTCTTCTGTCACTGTCTTTTCTGAGCCAGCGCTAAAGGCCCACTGATTATCTGTCGATTCTTGCCAGGTATACACCTCAGAGGTCGTGACTTCTTTGACCAGGTTAAGTCCTTCCATCGAAGGCAGTGTCTGAAGCTGACGCAGCAGCTCTTCAGGATCGAGAACGTCGCTGGAGATTGCGCCGTTCATGGCTCCAGCACTACGCAGCTTGCGGGTTAGCGCGCGAGTATCAATGCCGTGAATACCTGGAATGTTGTGGGTGGCTAGGTAGTCGCTGAGTGACTGGGTGCTGCGCCAGTTGCTGGGATGGGTGCAGATATTTTTGGCGATCGCGCCCTTCACGTAGGGTCGACTTGACTCTTCATCATCTGGGTTAACACCCGTATTTCCAAGCTCCGGATAGGTAAAGGTCACCATTTGCCCGCAGTAGCTCGGATCGGTCAAAACTTCTTGGTAACCTGTCATGCCCGTATTAAAAACGACTTCGCCCATGGTGGTACCCTTGGCACCAAACGACCATCCTCTATAGATAGAACCATCTTCTAAAACAAGCAGTGCAGGCTGAGCTGAGGGATCAAACATGATGAGCGAGGCAAAAGATAGGTGAACTGTAGATGAGCATTAAGGCCGTAACCATTGAGGCTGTAATCTCTAAAGCTGTAACGACTAAAGCGATAAACACTGAAATAGATGTCAACTTTATTAGCAAGATTCCGTATAAGGCGTAGGAACCCTGCAAACGGCTGTGGGAAAAGTAAGCCTACGGCATACAATCGCATTTCCCATGGCCTGGTCTCGTTTTTCTTACCGCTTCATATTATTGCCTAGTTTTGCCGGATTATTCTGCCTTGGCTGTAGCGCAATATCAAACCGCATAGAGGCCACTTCAGCCAGCGATGAGTCCCAAGCTGCCACGACAGCAATAGACCCTGCGGCTAACGCGTCAGAAGACCCAAACATTGCGATAAGACCTGACGAAATACAAGCAGCCGAGCAGGCCGCAGCCGAGCAAGCCGGAGAACAAGCCAGAGAGCAAGCCAGAGAGCAAGCGGCAGCCGCATCCCTAGCCCATTACAACGAAGGCATCAACCTCGCCTCTAGTGCCGATGCTCTGAGTCAATCGGCATTTTCCCCCGATGACTGGGGGCTGATTGTGAGTCGCTGGCAGCGGGCAGCGCAGCAGATGGGTCAGGTGGCACCTGGTACAGCAAACTACGAAGAAGCACAGGCCAAAAGCGCAAACTACACTCAACGAGCAGAAGCCGCCCAAGCCCAAATTGCTGAGCTGCAAACAATCACTTACGTGCCCTTACCCGCGTCGGCTAGAAGAACAGCACCACCAGCTGCAACCTCACAACCCGCAGCGACATCATCCAGCTCAGACGATTCTCAACAGCGAGTACGCGTACCCATTGTCCGACGGCTTCACGGCACGCCTGTGGTTCGCGTGACCTTCAATGGCGTAAGAGAGTATGAAATGATCCTAGACACGGGCGCTAGTCGTACGCTGATTACTCGGCCAATGGCTGATGATCTAGGGGTTGTCACAATAGATAGAATGATTGCCTCTACGGCCAGCGCAGCCGAGGTGACCTTCGAGGTCGGTCAGCTAAGCTCAATGTCTCTAGGAGGCATTACCCTTAACGACGCCCGTGTCAGCATTGGCGAGACGGTAGATGTCGGCCTACTAGGTAATGACTTCTTTCGTGGGTACGACGTCAATATTATGAGTAGTGAAGGCGTTGTAGAACTGGTTGCAAACTAAAGCCAGAAAGCTTGTTCGGGTCTGTTTCTAGCTGTCCGCAGCTGTCTCTAGCCATCCCCCATCTATCTTCGGCTACCTCCAGCTAATGCGCTGGCGATAGCGTGCTCTTTGCTTATTGGCGATACCTAGAAGAGCAGCAGCATCACCCTTTGAAGACTTATAGCCATCACTGAAGCGCTCCGAGGCGTCTGGCCCAAAAGCTTTTTCAACGGGAAATAGGTTTGCCAGAGATGACGCAGAAGATCGTTCTACCTGAGTCAAATGACTAGAAACATCGTTAGCAAGGTTGTCGCGGCTAACTGTCGTCATTGGCGTCGTCGTTGCTTGTGTAGTGCTTGAAACGGTCGGCGACGCTTCGTCGCCCAGAGCTGCGATCGCAGACTGAACCAATGAGGCTGACACCTCAAGGGAAGGCTCTTCTGAGATAGGGACATATATAGTAGAGACTGTATTATCCTGTGCCTGCAGACTTGCGAGCAAGGGAGAATAATTGCGTCTAGCAGCTCTGCCCAATGTCGCAGCGCTTGACTGTAGCTGTGCTTCTACAGCTGGAGCACTAGTCGCTGAAACATCAGGCGTTAGAGCATCTGAGGTTACCTCAGGCGTGGTAGGTAGCTCGGGCAGACCAGACTGTGGACTCAGTGCATTACGCTCCGACTGTTCTTCAGGTAGCCGACTTAATTGGGTTTCACCATTGGGCCGAGGGCGAGCAACCATGGGCGATGCCTCGCGAACAGGACGCGAAGACAACAAACGCTCCAAAGTCGGCGTCGGCTGAATAGTTGGTCTAAAGGGTGCAATAGAAGCTGACGGAACACGATCTGCGTCTACGCCAGCTTCTAGATCGGCTTCTAAATCAGATTCCGGCCCAGTCGCAAAGTCAGTCAGTGGGACACGCTCGGGCGTCTCGACTGAAACGTCTACTGGAATCGACTGGACTGGACTGGACTGGACATCTGCATTTCGCTGCAAATCCCTCAAAATAGCCGTGCCAATCGGAACATCTGTATCTATTGATGATGCGATCGCATCAGAAGCTACTTCAGATGAAGGCAAGGTCGCAGTAGAGCCAACGTCAACAGCTGCCGACTCAAGTACAGGCAACGCCGTCGGAACAACAGGCACAGAAACCTGAGACGCAGAAATCTGAGACGCAGAAATTTGAGGAGAAACCTGCGCTTCGGGAACGATTGGCATACCCAGCGCCTGTAACCCCGTGCCCTGTAAGTCCGCGTTTTGCATGCCTATAGTCTGCGTATCTATAGTTCGGGTATCTACAGTCTGTGCATCTATATTTTGCGTGCTGACGAGATCCGACTGAGAGGGCGTAGGTACACCTACGACACCTAGCGCAGAGAGAGGAGAGGCCGCAGGCGAAGACGGTAAATAGACGCTCTGACTGTAGGGTTGAACACTGTAGGGGACGCGGCTAGTAATCAGAGCAGGTTGGCTGCCACGAGCGGCGTAACGACGGGCAGACGCCACTGGATCTGGGCGAGCAGCTGCTTGAATAAAGGCGTTGGTAGTATCGTCAGTCGCCGTCGTAACCAGGCTACTAAACTCGCTACGCGCTAGCCCAGCAGTACCAGGCAGCCCTCTGGTTAGGTCGGTCGCAAAGGTGTCTACATTGCTCGGCTGCTCAAAAGCAGGCCCCATCATGTCACCGGAGGGCTGCCTTAAAAAAGACTGAGTCTCTGACTGAACGCCTAAAGGGAAGGCCGCACTAAAGACATCATCGCTAGAGGCATCGTCCGTAGTGAACTGAGCGCCGTTTGATAAATCATCAGCAGGAACCTCAAAGCTCCACTGAGCACTGGGAACACCACTCTGGTTACAGCCGGTCAGTGCTGTGAGGATAACGGCTGAGGCGGTAACTTTACGCATTAGACTCTCGAGCTAGGTGTGCGGGTTTGTGTGCGGGTTTGTGTGCGGGCTTTCTATGCAGGCTGGTTCTTCAATATCGGTAAAGTTAGCACCCTATCTGCATCAATAGAGGCCGTTTACAGTAGTTATACTGACTCTTTAAAATTGCAACTAGCCTTAGCCTCACGATTTTTGACCAATCTGATTAGTAAGACCCCTTATGTTTCGTAATGACGAAATTGTTCCAAAAAAGTTCACTCCCTTGCTCCACACTTCTCAAAGAGCATGAAAAGAAGCATGAACAGCCCAGTGCAGGCTTGATTTTTGCCGTCGTGGCGCAGCCGCATAAGGCCCAGCATGCTGATTAATACACCCTCAAAAGTGATTGAACTTTAAAGTGTCTTAGCAAAGTGTCTTAGCCTCTACGTATGTGCGTTTCCTCACGTGTCTTTTCGACTCCTTCACAAAAGCTTGATAATGGCACTTCAACTTGATAATGGCACTTCAACTTGATGATGCGTCAAAGAAACGTTAGCGGGTGCAAAAGTGCCACTCGCTGACGAAAGCACTCTAATGAAACCGCTCTGACGAGAGCGGCCCATTAAAAGCAATCGTTAAAAGCAATCGTTAAAAACAAATATTAGAAGCAACTATGTCGTATATTCAGCGTTGATTTTGACGTAGTCGTAGCTCAGATCGCAGCCCCAAGCCTGCCCTTTGCCAGGGCCATCACCAACGCTGAGGGTAATGGTCACAGGATGCGAGAGGGCTTCTATCTCGTTTTTTTGGCGGGTGATGGGGGTTTGAGTGGCTGCGTCAACGAGGTCATTGCCCTGCTGGGTACTGGTCCGAAGTATCTGGGACATGGCGAGCGTGCTGCGCTCAGATTGCTGTTTTAGGTAGGTACTGGCACCGGCTCGGTCAAAGGACTGTGGAGTGCCATTAGCCATGAGCGCAAAGTCACCGAGGGAAATGCTCAGATCGCTTTGCTCAAAGGGGGTACCAGCCCTACCGGCAGCACCGGCAATGCGGCCCCAGTTTGGATCGCGGCCAAAAATAGCCGACTTCACTAGAGAAGAGCCTGCGACAGTACGGGCAATTTGGCTGGCAGCGCGATCGCTCATTGCACCCGTCACCATCACCTCGATCAAACAGGTAGCCCCTTCGCCATCTCTAGCAATGGCCTTTGCCAGGTGAACGCAGACTTCGCTCAGCATGGCTTCTAGCTTGTCTGCCTCGGGGCTAGGCTCCGTGATAGCAGGGGTACGAGATTCACCATTGGCGAGGGCAATTAAGCAGTCGTTTGTGCTGGTATCGCCATCGACGGTGATTTGATTGAAGCTTTTTTCGGTGGCGCGGCGGAGCATTGCCTGCCAAAGGGGCGGTGAAACGGCAGCGTCGCAGGTCACAAAGGCAAGCATAGTGGCCATATTTGGATGAATCATGCCAGAGCCTTTGGCGATGCCGCCAATGCGCACCGGGCGATCGCCGATCTGCATCTCAAGCGCAATGGATTTTGTGACTAAATCGGTCGTGACGATGGCTTCGGCAGCGCTGTCTCCACCCTCTGTCGACAGCGCACTCACTAGCGTGGGAATACCGGCAGTCAGCGCGTCCATTTTTATCCGCTGACCGATGACACCCGTCGAAGCAATCAGAACGCTTTCGGTTGGCAAATTGAGCGCAGACGCGGCGGTTTGTGCACTGGCGATCGCATCTTGCACGCCTTGCTCACCCGTGCAGGCATTGGCCTGACCTGCATTGCACAAAATCGCTCTGGCGGCGGGTTTGGCCTCTAAAATGTTTTGGCAGTAGTCAACGCAGGCAGCGCGGACTTGGCTGGTGGTAAACACACCGGCTGCGATCGCCGCACAGTCAGAGACAATCAACGCCAAATCTGGCGCACCCGAAGGCTTTAAGCCAGCCACAATACCTGCCGCTCTAAATCCTTTAGGGGCTGTGACCCCACCTGTAATCACCTGCCAGTCTGTCATGGTCGTTTTGCCACCGTGGAATGTCGTTGTAGCGGGAAATGAGGATTATACCAAGCCAGTAGGGCGCTAACTCAGACGGTTCTGTGATCTTAAGCTTCATGACTTGAGCGTTATGGCTTAAGCTTCATGACTTGAGCGTTATGACTTGAGCTTCATGATTTAAGCTCTATGACTTAAGCTCTATGACTTAGGCTCTATGATTTTAGAACTGACAATTCTTGCGCCTATGACCTAGCGCCTTTTTTATGCAGCCAGCGCAGCCAAAGCCAGCCCCACTCCAGACCCGGCTCAGAGCTTTTTTGCCGTTAGGCGGACTGTTTGTAGGCGGCGTCACCATGGGGTTGGCCCCCGTTAATGGCTGGCCGCTCGCCTGGATCGCCATGGTGCCGCTGTGGGGCGTCGTGCTCTGGAGTGATAACCTCTCCAAAAAGTCTTTACGTAGCTTACTCATGGGCACAGGAATATGGGGGCTGGGCTACCACGGGACAGCGCTGTCCTGGATTGTTTGGTGGGTGCAGCCAGTTTTGGCCATGGGCGTGCCCTTTGTCGGTGGGGTAGCCCTAGCACTGTTTGCCTGGCTGTTTATTACGCTCTGGGGCGCGGCGATTGGGATGACTTGGGTGGCGCTGCTGTGGTTACTCAATCGCTGGCGCACGGTGGAAGGATGGCGACTGATACTCGTAGGCACGGCGCTATGGTGCGCAGTGGAGTGGGTCTGGAGTAAGGGGCCGCTGTACTGGACATCGCTGAGCTACACCCAAAGTCCGCAAAATCTATGGGTGCTGCAGTGGGGGCAGCTGGCAGGGCCAATTACCATAACAGCAGCGATTGTGGCGGTAAATGGCCTGCTGGCCACAGGATTTCAATCGTGGAAAGAAGATTTACGAATCGGCGGCAGGCGATTGGTGACTGGGCCAGCCGGTTGGGGACTGCTGCTTTTTCTAAGCATCCATTTAATCGGGATGGGGCTCTATGCTCGGCCATTGATTGATAACCCCAGTAAAAGTTTGGCTGTAGGGTTAGTCCAAGGAAACATTCCAACGCTAGAGAAAGTGACAGGAGCGGGCATACAGCAGTCGCAGCAGGTGTATTTGGATGGATACGAGCAGCTCGTGGCAGATGGCGCAGATCTGGTGATTACGCCAGAGGGGGCCATTCCGCAGATTTGGAATCCGTTTGTGCGATCGCGCAACATCATACTTCGAGCCGTCATCGACCAGGGCGTGCCCATGATTTTAGGCACCTTTGCCTACGAAGAGATCAATGACTCACAGACACCTTTGACCCAGAGCTTACTCACGCTAACGGCTGATGGAGAAGTGGCTGGGCGATACAACAAAGTAAAACTTGTGCCCCTAGGCGAATATTTACCCTTTGAACAGGCCATTAAAGCGGTCTTCCCAAACTTTAAGCCGCTGGTGGAGAGCATGGCTCCAGGCAAATTTTCGCAGCAGCTACAGACCCCTTTTGGCCCAGTAGCCGCCGGTATCTGCTACGAATCAGCCTTTACGGCCTTGTTCCGGCAGCAGGTCAATCGAGGGGGGCAGGCCATTTTTACCGCATCGAATAACGACCCCTATCCGCCTCGGCAAATGCAGCAGCACCATGCCCAAGACGTGATGAGAGCCATCGAAAATGATCGCTGGGAGGTGCGTGTGACCAATACCGGCATTTCTGGACTAGTCAACCCAAGGGGACAGACGCTGTGGATATCTGAACCCAATACCCTCATGACTCACCTGGCAACTATCTATCTACGAGAGACGCGATCGCCCTACGTCCGCTGGGGAGACTGGCTCACACCGCTATTACTCATCTTGTCTATGATCTGCCTGTTTGCATAAAGCCAGTGATGTACAGCCAGTAATGCAAAACCAGATTATGTAAAATCAGAGCGTTGGCGCATGAGCGTGTCGTTGATTTCTTCGATGGGCATCGCATCTGCTAGCCAAACGCCCTGACCATACTGACAGCCAAGCTCCAGCAGTGCCTGCATCTGCGCCTGGGTTTCAATCCCCTCTGCAACCACGTCTAGATTGGCACTATGACCGAAGTCAATCATTGTTTTGACCAGCTCAAGCCCATCGGTGCAGCCCAGCTCTCGAACAAAAGAGCGGTCTATTTTGATAGTGTTGACCTCTAGCTGGTGCAGCCGACTCAAAGATGAGTGCCCCTTACCAAAGTCATCGACACACAGGCAAAATCCAAGCGATTTTAGCTTGTGCAAAGAGTCGGTAACCATAGGATCGCCGCTAAGTAAGCTCTGTTCGGCAATCTCTAGCTGAAAAGCAGACGCTGGCACCTGGTATTTTTTTAATGCGGCCTGCCACTGAAGCACTATCTGTGGATACCGAATCTGCATCATAGACAGATTGATATGAATGCTCAGTCGCTGCGCAGACTGCCCTGCGGCATTGACGGCAAAGCCAGATGCGGTAGAAGCCTCAGGCTCCTGAATTGGAGGCAGTTTAGAAAAGGATTGGGAGAAGTGCGATCGCCACTTTGAAACCTGCTCGCAGGCCACCCGAATGAGATAGCCCGAAAGCTGACAGGTAATGCCCAGCTCTTCGGCAACGTCGATAAAGTCTATTGCGGCCAGGCAGCCTTTGGTTGGATGATACCAGCGCAGCAAGCCTTCAAAGCCGGTCAGTTGCTGAGTCCCCAAGTCAAAAATTGGCTGAAAGTGGAGAAAGAGCTGCTGCTTTTGAATGGCCTGCCGTAGCTCGTCTTCGAGAGTGAGCCGGGCTTGGGCACGTCCCTGCATTTCGGCATCAAAAATGACAAAGGTCTGCCTGAGGGAAGGTAGGTCATCTTGAATAACAATCGGCAATTTCTTACCTTTGCTTTGCTGCTGCTTTTGCAGATCTAGCTGCGCAGTCAGCTGCGCCTGGTTGCGTTCCTTGGTCTGCTTTTTGGCCTGGTACATCGCCAAGTCGGCATCTCTGAGTGCCGCCGCTGGGTCGCGATAGCCCACACTGCTAAAAGTAACGCCAATACTCGCACCCACAGCCAGCCGATGATGACCAATTTCAAACGGCGTTTCTAGCTTTGCCTGTAGCCGTTTGATCGCAATAATTGCCTGCGCTTCATCTGGCACATTGTCGAGTAGCACGGCAAATTCATCACCACCGAGCCTGGCGACTAAGTCACTCTTTCGCAGCTGCTGCTGAATTTGACTGGCCACATGGGCAAGCAGGCGATCGCCCACTTCGTGACCAAGCGAATCGTTGACGGGCTTAAAATTGTTGAGATCGATAAAAAGAACGGCGTAGTGACGATTGGGCTGCCGATGGGTGAGCTGAATGGCCTCATCTAGCCGCTGTAAAAAGTAGCTGCGATTGGGCAGTCCCGTGAGTGGATCGTGCAAGGCATTGTGCCGGGAGGCCGCTTCTCGCTTGAGTAGAGTTGCCTGGGTTTTGATCAGCCGATGGAGCGACGTCGTTAGCCCAGCCGTCCGTTCTTGAACCCGCTGCTCTAGCTGCTCGTTTAGGGTCAGCAACAAATGGCGCTGATGGCTGAGCTCTAGCTGCGCCATCACCTGGCGGCTCAGCACAGCCAACGCATTACGCTGCGCCGCCGTTATCTTACGAGGCTTGTAGTCTAAAACGCACAGAGAGCCTAGGGCATGACCATCTGGGGTTACGAGGGGAGCCCCCGCATAAAAACGAATGTAGGGCGGCCCAGTGACAAGTGGATTGTTCGCAAAGGTTGGGTCTTTTTGAGTGTCTTCGACAATAAAGACCTCTGACTGCTCAATGGTATATGCACAAAAGGCAATGCTGCGGGGCGTTTCATCAACATCTAGGCCCACTTTTGACTTAAACCACTGACGGCTAGCATCAACCAAACTGACCAGCGCAGTTGGGGTTTGGCAAATTTGGGCGGCTAGCACCGTAATATCGTCGTAGGTCTCGTCTGGGAGGGTATCGAGTACACCATAATCTCTCAGCTTGGCGAGGCGTAGGGTTTCTTTTGCTGACAAGGGAGCTGCTGTCATTTAGGAGCGGAAGCATCTAGAGGGATTTGCCGAAATGGCCAAAAGCCAAAATAACCAAAAGCCAAAATGGCCAGATCAAGGCGTTAGGAAAAAGGACAGCTAAAGGGTCCAGTCTTTTACTGTAAGCCTAATCACTGACGTCACTCTGTAGTCTATAAATCAACTTTTAAAGAAACTACTGACAAAACACCTATCTAAGACTTTAGCCAGCAGGCTCCTGAAGCATTCTGAATTTAAATTTGGAGTCCTAACTTATACAAAGCTTCGGTCATTATTAGAATTAAACAATTCGACGCCGACGTTAGTAGGATGTCGTCAGTAGGATAAGTAGGTGAATCACCTACTAACGAGAAAATCTGAAGCTTCACACCATTCAAAAACCCGGTTCCAGGCCCACCAGCGATCTGGATCATTCCACTGCTGCTGACAGCGCTGACTACTGATGTAGCCCACGTGGCCGCCCTGCTCGGTCAAGGTCAAGTCGATAGCCGGATTGTTATCACATACTGACTTTATATCTTGCACCAATGTCGGATCAAAAAGTGGATCGTCGGCGGCATAGATAATGAGAGTTGGCTTTTTGAGCGCTGGCAGAATGTAGAGGCCGCTAGTCTCCCTGTAGTAGTCGGCGACAGAAGCATACCCGAGCCGAGAAATGACCATTTCCTGATCGAAGCTCCAGATGCTGTGAACGCGATTAACCGCAGCTGGATCGAAGCTTTTGGGATGGTCTGATTGCAGCTGCGCTAGTAACTGTTTGAGCTTACGAGAGATGGCTTTTTCGAGATATTTGCCGAGGGGAGCTTTTTCGAGGTATTTAAGCGATCGCAGCGACTCCAGCGCCGGACAAATCACAGCGCACCCAGCAATATCTTCCTCAGAAATGGGCAAATCAGCCCCCCACTCGGGCAGTTCCTGAGCAGCCTTGACGCCCCACAGCGCCAGCAAACCACCCAGTGAAAAGGCCGTAAACCACATCGGTGCAGGGCAGCCTATCTCTTTTGCCGCCGCTGCAATGCGAACGAAATCTTCCCCTTCGTAGAGGCCATCAGAGGTCAGTGCCGGCGAGAGTTTCGCCGTTTGACCATGGGCACGCCAGTCAAAAATAACGACGGCATAGCCCTTGGCGTAGGCCTTGCGCGCCATAATGCGTAAAAACCACTGATCGTCTAGATCGCCCGTAATACCGTAGGTGCCAAGTATGGTGCCAATAGGGTTTGGCGGTATCGCCACTAGACCGAAAATAGGCACGCCCTGGGCACCCGAGAAAACCTTTTCCTTAAAGGTAGGTTCTGGCGCAGCAATCGTCGATTCCCAATCATTGCTGGCTCGCAGCCCGGCATAAAGCGTCATGAGCAGACCATTGTTCAGCGGCCAAGGCGCACGGTAAGGCGGCAAAATCATGCAATACAGCCTGATTCTTTTAACACTCTCTTTAGTGAGGCAGGGAATTTGGTGAGCAGGGCTTCGGGCCTGATTGGGCGAGCGACTAGGTTCCCACCACAGTTTGGGCAGATGCCTTTGAGAAAGGTGCGATCGCACTCAACGCAAAATGTACATTCAAACGTACAAATCACCGCCTCAGTAGACACTGGCGGCAGATCTTTGTCACAGCATTCGCAATTAGGTCTTAGTTCGAGCATAGTCACAGCCAACAAAAAAGGACTCACCCTTGCATGGTAGCGAGTCCTTTACCTTGATCAAACCAAGCCTAAACCAAGATTAAGCCACAGTAAAAAATTGTTATGCGGATGCAGTAGCCACCGCTTTGCGAGTGATATTTTCTTCCCACTTACGCGGCGGGCTAGCCCGGCGAATGTTTCGCCAGATCTGCGTACCGGCCTTGGTGCCATCTGCAACTGCAATCGTCACCTGATTGAGCCCTTTCTTTAGATCGCCCAGCGCAAAGATTCTCTCGTGGGTCGTCTGCGTCATATCGTTGGTGATGAGATTTTCACCGTCCCAAGTAAGGCCTTCGATGCCCTTGAGATAGTGATTGTAATAGATGGAGCCCATGCTAATGAGGCCGGTTGTCGCCTCGACGACAGTCCCATCAGCCAGCGCCACACCGCTCATTTTATGGTTTTCACCCAAAAATTCCTTGATAGGCGCCTCGTAAAGTGGATAGCCATGGTCAGCTAGCTTTTGCTTCATAGCTTCGCTAACCGGATACTTACCGTCTGTCAGCACAGAAATGTAAGGCGTAAACCAGTTGAGGACAAAGGCCGCATTGATTTGAGCTTCTTTACCTGCGATCAAAACGGCTTTTTGATCCCACATATCATAGCCGTCGCAGATCATGCAGACATGCAGGGTATAGCCAGCATAGTCATAGACGTTCTGCATGTTTTCTAGCTCGGGTAGCACGTCCATCACACCAGAGGCCGCTACCAAATACTGACTGCGCAGCGTATAAGACTTGCTGTTTTTCTTGCCGACTTTCACATCGATTGCAAAGGTTTCACCTTCATCAGTTACCTTTTCTACAAAAGCACGCAGGTGGTCTGCGCCCCACTCTAGGGCCTGCTTTGTGCCGTGGGTCAAAATATTGCGCCCTGGCGTACTGGGGTCAAAACCAAGATAGTTGCGCGTCTCTTGCATCCAGACAGAGCGCCCCTTACCCTTTTCAATCACGAGGCACTTGAGACCATAGCGAGCCAGATAAATAGCTGCCGAAAGTCCGCCCATACCGCCACCGACAACGACGGCGTCGTAGACAGTATCTAGATGATTTTCGATGTTGGCACTGGAGAGTTTCATGGTTGTTTTGCTGCGGTATAGAGAAACTAAGGCTTTAGATCAAGGAGATGCTGACAAAAGAACGAATACACACTCTTTTGCCAGCACCCAAATAGCTCACACAAATTAAGTATGACTCATTCGCTAATTATCGATTAGCCAACGAATTCTTTAACAGGTGCAGAGACGCCAGGCGCTTCTTGGCCCTTGAGGTAAGCAAGCATGGTGTCAGCGTCAGAGACCTCGAAGGGGTCAGTAGGGCAGTTATCACCAAAGTCAGGCTCGATGAAAATCTTCTCGATAGTCATGTCATTGACCAGCATGGAATAACGCCATGAACGCATGCCGAAGCCGATGTTGGATTTGTCAACCAGCATGCCCATCTTACGAGTGAACTCGCCGTTGCCGTCTGGCAAGAGCTTCACGTTTTGCGCACCTTGCTGCTTGCCCCACTGGAACATAACAAAAGCGTCGTTTACAGAGATGCAGTAAACCTCATCTACACCCTGCGACTTCATCTCATCAAAGAGTTCTTCGTAGCGAGGCAAGTGGTTGGAAGAGCAAGTAGGGGTGAAAGCACCGGGCAAAGAGAAGACAACGATCTTCTTGCCTTTGAAGACGTCCTCAGTGGTGGTGTCTTGCCAGCGGTAAGGGTTTGGCCCTTCTACAGACTCATCACGCACGCGAGTCTTAAATACGATACTGGGGACTGTAGTAATAACGGTCATAAGTAATCTCCTAATTGGCTATCTCTCGAGGACAACTGACAAAGCCGCAACTGGGCAGAGCTTTTGTATGGCAACCTCGCTCTATCTAAGAATAGTTCTTATTTAGGAAAATAACAAGTAAAAGAATTAGGCTTGTTTGGGAAACACTTTTATATGGGTGTCATTCTGAGAGGTAAATGTTACATTAGTACTAGCAGCTACGGGCTTTTGATAAAAATACGGCCTTAAATGCCCAGGGGCTTATGATTCCATCTGTCCGTTTTGGAGGTGAACAATGTCACTCAACACAGCAGAAATTATTGAAACCCTGAAGGCAAAAAAGCTACGGGTAACGCCTCAGCGCTTTGCGGTCTATGCCAATTTGCTAGGACGAGAAGACCACCCTACAGCTGAGCAGCTCTTAAAAGATTTAAATAAGGATGTCCCAACGGCTTCGCAGGCAACGCTGTACAGTTCATTGCAAGCACTGCGCAATGCGGGGCTGATTCGTGATGTGCGCATAGAAGAAGGCGTGTGCCGCTACGATGCCAATGTAGGTTTGCATCACCATTTTCGCTGTAACAGCTGCGGCGCCATTGAAGATGTGGCCTGGGAGAATTTTCAGCAGGTGGATGCTGAGCAGCTGAGGCCAGGGCTCACGGTGGAAAGCTATGAGGTCACGATTAGAGGGGTGTGTGATCGCTGCCAATGATTATCGAATTGATAGTTAAGATATGGCTACACCAAAGTTAAATAGAAGTCAGATCAAGACATACGCAAAGCTTTGGAAAGAGCCTAAACCCAAAGATATTCGGTTCTCAGAGATTGAAAAGCTAATGACTGCATTAGGGGCTAAACAGTCACAGAGCAGTGCAAACATCCTTTTTGAAATTGGAGCCGAACGCTGGGGAATGCATCGACCACATCCTGATAGAGGGCTAAAGGCTCCTTATATATATCAAGCAAATACGCAAGTTTTTGCAGGACTGCAATTTAGGGCCTGGAGGGTAAATCAAAGATGGCAACTGTTAAACACATTCAGCATGAAGGCTACATAGCTGAAGTCGCCTATAGTGCGGAGGATGACTGTTACTATGCGCAGCTGATCAATGCCCCAGGACTCAGTTTGTTAGCAGAGGGTAAAACCTTAAATGACCTGTTAGATGCCTTTTCATCTCTTGTTAATGATTATCTAAAAGCTGTTGATCAAGACGGTTTTGGCCTTGTTCAACCACATGATTTAATTGCCGTTTGAAACGATAAGATAGCCCTTGTTTGACTACTCCATCAAAAGTGCGATTCCCATGAAAGGCTGCGCTGTCGCAAGGATTTCAACTCCAAACAACTGTAGTTACTTGGCCTTTGGCAAAAAACGACGAAGCCTGCGAGCACACGTTTTTTCTAGGCCATATCATTCGACTTAGTTGGGGCACGACATCGCTAAATTAACGCCCCTTTTTTGACAGAGCAAACGCCTAGACTCAAGCATTGACAGGCAGTCATGAAGTTCAAGCAGCAGCATTTCAGAGTGCTCGGAAAATGCGTTCAAAGTAGTAAGGCAGCATTATCATTGGCAGAACTTAGAATTGAAGAGGCCATACTCGGTAGGAATCTTTAAATTATGGTTAGCGCCCTTCCTTTGATTAGACAGCCCATTCCAAAACCTATTGGTGAGCAGCGGGTAGTTTTACGCTCACTTGACTGGCAGGGATATCTAGCCATCAGAGACTCTCTTAACCCAGCCAGAAAAACTCGTCTAACTTATTCGCATGGACTGTTAGAAATTACGATGCCGCTCGAAGTTCATGAATTCTCAACCTGGTTGATTGGCCGATTTATCTACATCTTAGTGGCAGAGATGAGCATGGATATTAAAACTATCGGCTCCACCACGTTGGAAAGAGAAGCGCTAGACCGCTCCGCTGAACCTGATGCTGCTTACTACATTCAGAATCAACCTTTGGTCGCTGGCCGCGCTATCAACATAGAGAAAGACCCGCCGCCTGACCTAGTTGTAGAAGTAGACATTACCCACACTGATATTGACAAACTACGGCTCTATGCCGCTATGGGTGTGCCTGAGTTCTGGCGCTATAACGGTGAGACTTGGCGAATCTACGCTTTACAAAACTCTGCATACGTTGAAGTAGAAGTAAGCCCTACTTTTATGATCGTGCCAAAGACAAAGCTCTATGAGTTTTTAGCAAATGCTCAGCTTAGTGAGGTGCAAGCCGATCAGTCTCTGCGTGAGTGGGTTCGCACTGCGCTGGAATAATCGGCTTCATCAACCAATCTTGAGATAACTGACGAGTAGACGATCTGAGTAAGACAGCATTCCTTGAGCAAAGATTTTAGAATAATAAAACTGTCTCAAAACTTATAGCATTCATCAATTGTGAAACATACTACAAAACCGAAAAGGTAGAGCATTCCTGCATTGTGCGTTTGACAGTCGGTAATAAATTAGCAGCACCGAAAACGAAGATTTTCGGAACGATCATGCGTATTACTTACGAGCCAATGACAGTGTCTAACTGAGTCCTTTATGATCGAAGGATCTACCGTAGGCACGGCGTTACTGAAGTATGTCCATTGAGCAAAAAGACAAAGTTGATTTTATTGGCATAAATAAAGAAACAGGCTACGTCTCCCTAGCTATTTCGGATCATCTCGACTGGAGTGACACGCAGCTGCATCTTCAGCTCTTACAAAGCAAGATCAATGCTTATTTATCATTCATCGAGAGTGAAGAAATCTACGAGTCTTATCCAGAAGCAAGGGGTAGGTCTTTCAAAATCCAAGTGTATGTTCAGTATTTACCCAACGAAGCAGGCAGCGATTTTTTCGAGAAAGTCACTCAGCACTTAGGCAACGCCGGGTATGCGTTTCAAGTAAAACCCATCTGTTGAATTCTTATCAGTTTTCTACTTCGGCAGTACGTTCGACAATCTCAAAAGCTAGACGATACTGTTGGCGAACTGAGACGACGGGCTGAAAGTCGCTACACTGAGGCAACTACGACTACCTAGAAGTGAGGTCACTATGTCCCTCAAGTCTCATCCTGTCTACGCTGTCCCTGCCGATACCGAGCGCGTTGCAAAAGCCACTTTTAAGAAAGGCAACCCATACCTGACGCTGCACGACGAACTCGGTCCCATCTTCCAAGATAGCGACTTCGCAGACCAGTTTTCTAACACAGGCCAGCCGGGCATCCCGCCATGGCGACTGGCGCTCGTGACTATTATGCAGTTCAGAGAGAAGCTATCAGACCGCCAAGCAGCCGAAGCGGTGCGCTCTCGAATCGAATGGAAGTACCTGCTACGACTGGAGTTAACTGATACCGGCTTCGACTATAGCGTCCTGAGTGAGTTCCGAGGCCGTTTGCTTGCAGGCAACCTCGAACACCTACTACTCGACAAGCTGCTGGAGCGTTGTGCACAACTAGGGCTAGTGAAAGGGGGAGGAAAGCAGCGCACTGACTCAACGCGTATTCTCGGCGCAGTGCGTGACTTGAACCGCCTAGAAGTCGTCGGCGAAAGCGTTCGCGCAGCGCTCAATGACTTAGCGGTGCTCGCGCCAGAGTGGCTACAGCAGATTGCGCCCGAAGACTGGTACGCCCGCTATGGACGACGGATAGAAGATTACCGTTTGCCGTCAAAGAAAGCAGCGCGCATTGCCTATGCAGAACAAGTTGGTGCAGATGGTGCCTACCTACTTGAATGCTTATCCGCATCGAAGTACGCCGAAGAAGGCTTTGCACTCAGCACCGTTCAAACGGTTCAGAGCCTGTGGACCTACCACTACAAAGAAGTTGAAGAGGAGGATGGCATTGTCCTGCGTTGGAAAAGCAACAAAGAACTAACGGTCAGAGAGACGCCTTGTATCGAATCGCCTTACGACGTGGAAGTGCGCTACCGTCGGCGCTGCGGCACTACCTGGACGGGCTACATCGCACACTTGAGCGAAACCTGTGATGACGATAGCCCTCACCTGGTGACGCATGTGATGACAACCCATGCGAGAAGTCATGAAGCCCAGTGCATCGAAGGCATTCATGACGCGCTCATCGCGAAGCAACTACCTACCGCGAGCTGCCCACGAAGCGCTAGCAAAAGCTAGAACACAGCAAAGAACTAAGGCAGGCCAGAAACGCTATCGCCGCCGTGCAGGCATTGAAGGCACCATATCGCAAAGCGTCAGAAGCTGCGGGCTGCGGCGTTCTCGCTACATCGGACAAGCCAAAACGCATCTACAGAACGTGGCGGTTGGTGCTGCGCTCAACATCGACCGTTTGTTTAACTGGTTCCAAGGTGTACCGCTAGCTAAGACTAGAATCTCTCACTTTAGCGCTCTGAAGGTTGTATAGCATAGCTTTCAGGCAGCTATTAAAAACAACAACTAAAGAGGAACAACAATATTTACAACAACTATAGCAGGCAGGATAAATAGTCTGCGGCAGCTGGTGCTGTCTACAAATGACGAGAGTACTGGTACCTGTCTCAAATGTAGACTGCCGTTCTACACGCTACAAGCCAAAGCAGTCAACGAGTTGAGAGTGCTGGAGGGAGTTCGCCAACAGTATCTTAGACCTTTTGAGCCTCTATAAGAACAGTGTCTCAAATTATGTTTCATTCCTTGATTATCAAAATCTCTTAGGTTATCTGAGACACGCTAGATAATCTGATAGGACACGAACCTCTAACGTCACTACGCCTAGCGGTTCGTGTCCTTAGAGGTCCCGGCTAGCTAACTGCATTGAGCCATAGAGGAGCAATGATCCAACAGCCAACGAACAAACAATGATTAATGTGCTGCTCATTGGATACCAGGGACTGGCTCAGTCGTGTTACTGAGTACTGCTCGCCCCTGTCCATATTCCTCAATAACTTGCTCTACTGATATGCCATAAGGCTTCTGATGGGACTCTTCAGATAGTAGCCCCGTCTCACGGAAAATATAAATATTGCTAGAAAGACCGCTATCTAAAAGATGCGCCTCTATCCTTAGGCCACCCTCTAGCAAAATTACTTGTTTGTTTTGAGCCATCGCACTGCCCTTGTTTTTGCCCTCTCAGAATACCCTGCTAGTCCGATTTACCGATCTCGCCACCACCAGAAGCGACTTGATTTGTCGTCTGTTAGTTAGTACTGTCCCTTGAGTAGCAATGGAACAGAAAGTCACGCTAAGGCTGAAACCCCTGATACATAAGCTTTTCGCTGTAGTTTCTATGAACTATGTCTGAGTCGTTCTTTTTGTACCAGTTGATCCTTTCCCTAATTGGTACAAAAAGAACTATATATCAAGGGTTTCAACCTCCTTTAGCTAGACAGGTTTAATTGGTACAGAAATTAGGAGTGCTTAGCGCAGCTTTTGGTTCCGATACTACTCGTACCCCTTACTGAGGTTAGCTAGACGAGACCTTTCATGACGCTTCGCAAGCTTTCAGCACCCTACCATGAGAGGAGTATCATGGAAGTATTTCTCTAGTTCTTGTTATGCCGCCAACGAAGAAACTTCTTCAATCAATTTGGGAGCCTATTGATGCTGTAGGGAGTGTTATTTTAGGTGATCTTTGGCCAACTTTTTATCAGTCTGTCCAAGATGCAATCGCACTAAGTCTTCTTCTTCGGTTACCGAGTGGTATTGGGCTATTGATAATCGGGAAATCCTATTCAGGCTTTGATGCCTGCTTGAGAGAAAGCGGATGGGGGGTCAATCGTTATGCTTGTTTCATTATTGTGGGTTCTGATTTCCTACTATGGGTCGTACTTGCAGGCAGAATCATTGGTCGTTTTCTATCAGATATTCAAACCATAAAGTTTAGAAAGAAGTAAAAAATGTTACAGGTAAACCATAGGGAAACAGTTAGCCATTCAGGTTTTATACTACTGATAAAGCAGCTTGTTGTATCAGGGCTGTTCTTAACGTGTGCTCTGTTTCTTGCATTAACCACAGGGCATAGCTATCCACTGTCATTTGCCTTTGTTTTAAGTATCATTTATGTTGCCTGGGCGCAGTACAGATATAAAGCCACCCTTTTGAGAAGAGCTGAATTAAGGAATTCTGATCTCAGCAAGAAAGACCTTAGGAATGCTGATCTAGGCTCGGTCAACCTGATCAAGGCCAACCTGAGTGAGATTAACCTGTGTGGAGCTAACCTGTGTGGAGCTAACCTGCGCAGTGCCAACCTGTGTATGGCCAATCTGAGTGAAGCCAACCTGTGTATGGCCAATCTGAGTATGGCCAATCTGAGTATGGCCAATCTGAGTATGGCTAATCTGTGTATGGCTAACCTATGTAGAGCTAATCTAAGTATGGCTAATCTGGATGGAGCTGACCTGCAAAGTGCAGACCTGAGTGATGCAAACCTGACCTTTGTTAACAATCTGAATAATGCCAATTTGAGTGGTGTTAATCTGCACAGTGCACGTCTGGGTGGTGTTAATCTGAGTGGTGTTAACCTAAGTGGAATTAACCTAAGTAACACTCACCTGCGCAGTGCCAACCTGAGTGGAGCTAACCTGCGCAGCGCTAACCTGTGTAGGGCCAACCTAAATTTGGCAGACCTGAGTGGTGCAGACTTGAGTGAATCCACTGTAATAGGAGCTAGGTTTGGCATAGGAATTGGAATTTCGGAGATAGAAAAACAAGCCTTGATAAAACGAGGTGCTATCTTTGAGGATGCACCTGGTACCCGTGAGTCTATGCCTACTCCTGTACCCAGCGGTAGACGATGAACTCCTATCACTTATACCTCTCGCTATATGGCAAAGCAGTCTCTTTCTCTGTAGAAGATCTCACTAGTACATCTCTTGTAAAGTAAAGAGCTTGCAAATCGATCTCTCCTATTCTTAGTCTCGTGGCTCTATATCCTACTATCTATAATCGAATGGCTTGAGTTCCTTGCGTTTTAGGAAACAAAGTAAGCGGAAATCGCTTTGTTCGTTTGTACATCGCTAGTCCTATATCGTCGGTATATTTCTCCTGCCAAACGTCTACAGCCTGTTGAAACATCTGGAAGTGCTCTTTATTCATCCTTACATATTTTTCATGTGAGCCTTTTCGGATTCCCTCAAAATACTTGTCTGATGCTTTTTCACTGACCTGAGCAACTGAACACAGGTTTAATTCAGCGCTGGTATGAAGCGAAAACATAGCAGTCAATATTCGACTCGTGTATTTTTTGGCATCCGAGTAGCTCGTAAAATTTTTCTGGGGGGCTACAGCTTTTAACAAATTCTTCTTCCGATAGCACAAAATATCGAACCCAGAGACAATCAATCCTTGCTTTGCACGTAGGAGATCAAAAAGAAATTGCCAGTCAAATCCAGGTGCTTCAATTTCTTCGACGTAAGTGTCTCTTGTTTCAAAGTCAATCCTATAGAGTCTGCAAAGGGCTACAGGGAAGCCTCTATAGGCTATTATCGATAGCTCATCGCTGCGGATGATTTCCCCAGTAAACAAGAGTATGCACTTTCTCAATAGTTCCGTGGGGATAATTCCGGTCTCAAGTTCGTGTGTGAATGCCCATTTAATGTCTGTTGGTTTCATGGTTTTAGTGCGTGAGTGCAATTTTCTTTATATCCTGACAGTGCAAGGCCACCTGTCAGAGTATAAAGCACCTAAAATCTCAGGGACTTGCTGGTGCAATGTAGTCAACATGCCTGAAGTTAGCCAAATAATCTCTCAGACAACTAGCCGATAGTAGCTAGCACGACTAATACCTACCTTCCTGCAGATGTCTGCAATGCTCAGCTCACCTGCTTCAGCAAGCCGCTTTGCTTCTAGCTTTTGACCCTCAGTGATACTCTTTTTTCTACCACCCTTGCGTCCTCTGGCTCTAGCTGACGCCAATCCTGCCAGGGTTCGCTCACGAATGATATCGCGCTCCAGCTCTGCGATTGATGCCGTCATCCGAAAAAAGAACTTTCCCATTGCAGAAGCAGTATCAATCTGTTCTTTCAGACTTTTTAGCTTGACACCTCTTTGCTTTAAGTCCTCGGCTAGTTCTATCAAGTGTTTGGTCGAGCGACTGGCGCGATCCAGTTTCCAGATGATAAGCGTGTCACCCCTTCTGAGATGATCCAGACAGTTGTCCCACTCCGGGCGACTACCCTTAGCACCGCTCTCACCCTCGTCGCAGAAGATGCGATCGCACCCCTCCTTCTCAAGCGC
>JBCBKQ010000081.1:0-22005 GCA_038521595.1 Cyanobacteria bacterium J06627_28
CTGTCCTAAAGTCGATATCGATAAATTTAAAATAATCGACCAGCCTGCTCGTAGAAAGGTCGGCAAGCAGGCTAGTAAATTCCTTGTCTGATGTGTAGGTAACCCAGACCTCTTTAAGCTGCTCTTGATGAATCTCTACTAGATGTACGGGAAAGGCATCGACTAGTTCATTAGAAAAGGCGCAGCCTACGAGGGTGTTTTTTGAAATGTTTTCTAAGGTTTCCCAGGTGATGGAAACGCCCTGAGCTTGCCAATGGCTGAGGCGCTTTTGCTGTTCGACTTGGAGAGCGGCTGATTTTTCGATGATGATATAGTTGAGGGCTTGAAAGCACTGCGGGTGGTGGGTTTGGAGATGTGCGATCGCATCCCCTGCAATCAACCCCTGCCCTGCCCCCATCTCCACTAAATCAAACCGCTTAGGCCGCCCCAGCGCCACCCACATATCCGCAAACTGCTCAGCAATCACCTCACCAAAGTCATGGCCCATATGCGGCGAGGTAATAAAGTCACCCTGCGGCCCAATAATGCTGCCCGGCGTAGCGTAGTACCCAAACTGCGGATGATACAGCGCCAACTCCATAAACTTAGAAAATGTAATTCGCTGAGCGTCACTTTGCCGAATGTGTTGGGCAATGACGTGCTGTAAACTTTCCAAAAAACTACCTATATTGAGCTTTTACGAGAAGATATAGCAATCTGCACTAAGCTTGTTGTACTAAGTTTAGACCGCTTTAAACGTCTTAGCCTGAGGCAAATCCCCTCTCGGGAGCGGTGAGACCCCACGTCGCTTTGCGGCGCTGGGAATGCTCACCAATACAGGGGTGGCGCGCAGCGACGGGGTGGGTTTCGATATGTGACGCAACCAGCCGGTTACGCCAAACACGTACACATATCCAGCTGTATTTACCTCGCACCAGCTTGCCTACACACCTGTTCTTATTTAAAGCATTTAAAGCAAGAAAGCCGCCACATATCAAATATACGGCGGCCATTCAGTTTTTTGACTGCTTATAGAAGCCTGTTATGGAAGCATAGGCCTACGCTTCGTCTAGTGCTGCAATACCAGGAAGCGTCTTCCCTTCAAGCAATTCCAAGCTAGCGCCGCCGCCCGTCGAAATGTGGCTCATCTGGTCGGCCAGGCCCGCCTGCTCAACAGCTGCAACAGAGTCGCCGCCGCCAATAATAGTGATACAGCCACTGCCAGTGAGTCCAGCCAGCGTAGTTGCAATGCCAGTGGTTCCTTTCGCAAACGCTTCCATTTCAAACACGCCCATGGGGCCATTCCAAATGACGCTTTTGCAGTCAGCCAAAGCCGCTTGGAAAGTCTTCACAGAGTCAGGCCCAATGTCCAAACCCATCCATCCATCAGGAATAGCATCAACGCTTACAGTCTGAGTATTTGCATCAGCTGCAAACTTGTCAGCCACGATGACATCAGTGGGTAACAAGAAATCAACGCCTTTCTCCTTGGCCTTAGCTTCTAGCTTTTTCGCCAAATCCAGCTTGTCTTCTTCTACCAAAGAGCCGCCGACGCTGATGCCACGGGCTTTGTAAAAGGTGAAAATCATACCGCCGCCGATGAAGATTTTATCGACCTTGTCTAGCAATGTTTCAATGACGCCAATCTTAGAAGAGACCTTAGATCCGCCAACAATAGCAGCCAAAGGGCGCTGAGGGTTATCAACCGTTTCCTGTAAAAACTTCAGCTCTTTTTCAATCAAAGAACCGGCGACCGAGGGACTTAGATACTCCGTAACACCTGCTGTTGATGCATGTGCGCGGTGCGCGGTACCAAACGCGTCGTTTACATATAGATCGGCATTGGCAGCTAGCTGCTTAGCAAATTCAGGATCGTTGCTAGTTTCGCCATCGTAGAAGCGCACATTTTCTAACAGTAAAACATCGCCATCTTGCATGGCGGATACTTTACTCGCCACGCCGTCGCCGATGCAGTCATCACACTTAACAACGTCTTTGCCTAGTTTTTCAGAGAGGCGCTTAGCGACAGGTGTGAGGCGCATACTGTCTACAACCTTGCCTTTGGGGCGACCAAAGTGGCTGGCCAAAATGACCTTTGCCCCTTTGCCGCTCAAGTCTTGAATTGTGGGTAGAGCGGCGCGGATGCGGGTGTCGTCTGTGATGTTGCCTGCATCGTCTAGGGGGACGTTGAAATCGGCACGTACGAGGACGCGCTTTCCAGAGACGTCGGATGCAGATAAATCAGCTAGCGCTTTCTTGGCCACAGAAAATACTCTCCTAAAAAATATGTAACGTTTATGTGCATCAGCGCTTAAAGCGGTGCAAAGCTTGTCTACTGTGGTTGATACAGTTCGCTTCTGACGGATGCGTAAGGCTCTTTTTAAAGCTGCGTAAAATGCGTAAAATTGCCTATGTGTCTACTAGTTTACAGAAGTCTGTGATCTCTTCTGAAACAAACCCATAGGAAATTTAGAAGGAACATTAGATCCGCAAGGTATGTACAAGACGCTTCTCTTTTCGATTGACTCTAGTCCCGGTGCCAAAAAGGTATTGCAAACGGTACTAGATATGGCCCAGCTCTGCAGCTCTAAAGTGTTACTGCTCTCTGTGGTAGAGACGCCTGAGCACAGCGATCCAGCCCACCCCGAGCAAACCTCCCACGAGGCCGTCGCGTCTCTGCTATCGCAGGCTAAAACGGTGTTTGAACAGCGCGGCTTTACTGCTGAAACGGTTGAGCGTGAAGGCAATCCGGCCTTTATTATCTGTGATGTGGCCGATGAGGTGTCTGCGGACCTTATTGTGATGGGATGCCGGGGCACTGGACTCATCGAAGATGGCTGCGAGGAAAGTGTCAGCAATCGCGTGATTAATCTTGCGCCTTGTCCCGTGCTAGTAGTGCCTTAATTGGCCAGTGCCCTGATCGGCCAGTGCCCTGATCGGCCTGATTTCAATACTTAATTCCAAAGACCTATGGCCGCTCCAGCTATTCAGTGGTACCCAGGACATATTGCAAAGGCAGAGAGAGCCTTGCAAGAGCAGCTGAAGCGGGTCGATGTCGTACTAGAGGTGCGCGACGCCCGTATTCCACTATCGACACTGCACCCTGATCTAAATCGGTGGCTGGGAGACAAAAAGCGAGTCTTAGTGATCAATCGGGTCGATATGGTGACGCCTGATGTGCGCGATCGCTGGCAGCAATGGTTCAAAGCCCAAGGCCAAATCGCCTACTACACCGATGCGAACCAAGGTAAAGGCGTCGGCCAAATTACCCGAGCGGCGCAGGCTGCCGGGGCCGCAATGAACCAGCGCCGAAAAGATCGAGGCATGCGCGTGCGACCTGTGCGAGCGGTGGTCGTCGGGTTCCCCAATGTAGGCAAATCAGCATTGATCAATCGCTTGCTAAAACGACGCATCGTTGAAAGTGCTCGTAAGGCTGGCGTGACCCGTCAATTGCGCTGGGTGCGAGTCTCTGATGAGCTAGAGCTGCTAGATTCTCCAGGCATTATCCCATCGCAGCTAAAAGACCAAGCTGCGGCCTTAAAGCTAGCTATTTGTGATGATATTGGTCAGGCTGCGTACGATACCCAGCGGGTTGCCGCTGCCTTTGTGGATTTATTGAGTGAGCTAGATGCGGTTCATCCCCCGTTAAACCAGCTACCGTCTCTACTCAAACGCTACGAACTATCCGCTGCTGAGTGTACAGGGGAAACCTATTTACAGCGCTTAGCAGACCAAAAATTTCAGGGAAAACAAGAACGTGCGGCTCAAAAGCTGCTCAATGAGTTTCGTAAGGGCACTCTAGGGAAGCTGATTTTGGAACTGCCTCCGATGACGATGTAAAGGTGCGTTGAAAACAAAGCACCTTCGCTAAGTCATTGACGCTCAACAACTTGCAGAGTGTGGGCCTTTTCACAATGAGTAACTGGTAGGACGCGTGCCGCTAGAGCGTACGCTACACCGCCGCTTAACGTTCTCAACTATGCCCAATGAACCCTGATTTGACGTATGTCTCTACGCCAGAGACGATTGCCGCGTCTAGAGACACGGTATCAGTAGCTACGACGGTACAGCTGCTTAAAATTTCTATTATTGCCAGTGACCTATCTAGTAGTGGTGCAGGTCGTTGGAAAGGTGCTGTCAGACCCTTTCTACTGGCACAGGCTCTCCAAAAACTAGGTCATCAGGTCGAAATTCTCGGATTTTCTGATGATGACAACGGTCTTCCAGATGACGCTAGCTTACCTATTAAGGTCTTTAAGAAAGAGCCATATCCTCGGTTTTTAAAGTCAGCTCGTCAGCTAATGGCCGCTATCGAAGGTGACATCATCATTGCCTATAAGCTGAAGCCCAGTAGCTTTGGGTTGGCTTTACTCTACAACAAAATGATTCAATATGACAAAACGCGGAAAAAACGCCCTGTCATTCTTGATATCGACGACTGGGAGCTGAGCTGGCACGGAGGCGATGACTATCGATATCCAGGGTCTTGGGTGCGGCGATTAAAAGAAATTTTAAAGCCTGATGGTGCTTTGCGTGAGCCAGACCATCCGCTGTATCTGAAGTGGATAGAAAAATTAACGTCTCGGGCGGACGCCATTACGCTGCATACGCAGTTTATGCGATCGCGCTTTGGGGGCCACTACGTGCCTAACGGCAAAGACATGACCCTGTTTGACCCCGATCTATACGATCCGCAGCAGAGCCGTGAGCGCTACAATCTTGCCGACTATAAAGTGCTGATGTTTCCGGGGGCGCCCCGTCCTTACAAGGGCGTCGAAGATGTTTTGAAGGCGCTCGACCAGGCAGGGCAACCCGACTGGCGACTGGTCATTGTGGGCGGTAGCCCCTACGACCGCTACGATGACTACCTGATGGAACATTGGGGGAAATGGCTGATAAAGCTACCCAAACACCCATACGCTCAAATGCCAGATATTGTCGCTGCCGCCCATGTGCTAGTGGTGCCACAGCGAGACACCCCAGCCGCCAAAGCACAGTTTCCTTTGAAGCTCACCGACGGCATGGCAATGGCCAAGCCAATCTTAGCCACCAAAGTTGGCGATATCCCAGACATTTTAGGAGATACAGGCTATTTAGTTGATCCTGAATCACCCGAGCAAATTGCTGAGAAGCTGGCTCATATCTTGCAAGATATGGAAGCGGCCAATCAACAAGGCCAACGTGCAAGAGCCAGATGCATAGCTAATTATGGGATTGAGTCAATGGCAATGTGTTTACAAAATATCTTGGTAGACGTGACTCAATCGGCTGAGCAGACATCATGAGCTGCTAAAGAGCATGCTCTATGGTGAAAATGCTGATTTCCATAAAGCTCAGCTGTGTAATTTTCCTGTTTACAACGCGGATTTTGAATAATTGATGGTGATTTGATATTAGGTCGCTCGTTCGGTTCTGCTATGTCATAAGCTGATAGCCAATGCGTCGGTTACCGGCCAACCGCTCAGCAAACAGCATAGCGGGATACATCGGCAAAAGCCTGATTTCCATAGCTTTCAGCCCGGCAGTTACTAATACCAGTGGCAGCCGACCTTGTCGCTATTACCATTCTGTCCTGACTGATTGTTTATCCCTTAGAAGGGATTGTTGCCGGACGCCGTTCAATTATTTAGCATCTCGCTCGTTTCCAGGATTATGCACTCCAGAAAACTGATTTTAAGATCGCTGCGTCAATCCCCCATATTGGTTTCTCTCACCATTTTGCTTGGGTTTTCGGGTGCACTGTTTAGTGGTGTGAGCACCTTTTTGCTAGTGCCTATTTTGCTAGAGCTGCTGGGCCAGTCTTCGGCACTGTCCGATGAGCTCCCAGGCGGCCTCCAAAAGATCCTAGGTGCGTTTGATAACGTTCCTGACAGCTATCGCTTGATAGTGATGTCGCTATCTGTAGTTGCACTCATCATCCTCAAAAATCTAGCCATCTATTCAGGTTCACTAGCGTCTAGCCGCCTCACCCTCAAGTTTGCATCTCAGCTCCGGCTAGAAGGGCTACGCATTTTGCTAGATGTGGACTTGGACTACTACGCCAAACATAAAGTTGGTGACCTAATCAATCATCTCAACGTTGAGGTGAGCCGCACAACAATTGCCATCCGTACCTTGGCTCGACTGGCTGTTTCGGCAATCACGATTCTAGTCTTCGTCGGCATTTTACTGCTTGCATCGTGGCAGCTGACGGTGATTGCTACCTTTGCGCTAGGGCTAGTGGCCTTGATCAATCAGTCAGCAGTAAGAAGCTCAAAGGTCTACGGAGAAGAGCTGTCACAAAAATCGCGGGACTATTCGTCTCGAATTATTGAGATTTTGTCAGGAATTCGCCTGGTTAAGTCCACGGCAAATGAGGAGGTCGAGTATGACACGGTCAGCCATCTGATCTCTTCTCGTGAAATCGCCGACTATCGCTCTCAGCTTTTATTTGCAGGGATTGCGCCGCTTAATGAAGTCTGTAGCATTATTGCCTTGATTGTGGTCGCTGTGGTTGGCCGCTTAGTCGTAGGTAAAGATCTCAGTGCGTTCTCCTCTATCCTGTTGACCTATTTGGTCGTGCTCTTTCGAATGCTGCCCTCTATTGGTTATCTCAATTCGTCACGGTCTCAGCTAGCCAATGTTTTGCCTAGCGTTGCTGTTGTTGGGCATTTCCTCAGCCGAGAAAATAAGCCATTTATGCCCCGTGGTCATCGGCAGTTTTCTGAGCTACGTGAGGGCATTCACTTCAAGCAGCTATCGTTTCACTATCCAGGTGCCGAGCAGCTGGTACTTTCAGGCATCGATCTTTATCTGAAGAAGGGATCGACGCTGGCTTTGGTGGGTGCTTCTGGGGCCGGTAAATCAACGCTGGCAGATTTGTTGCCACGCTTTTACGATCCGTGCAGTGGGCAAATCGAAGTCGATGGTATTGATCTGCGTGAGTTTGCTATTGATAGTTTTCGGCAGCAGCTCGGCGTTGTCAGTCAGGACACGTTTTTGTTTAATGCCTCGGTTAAAGAAAACTTGAGGTATGGCCGTCAGGAAGCGAGTGATGCAGAGATTGAAGATGCCCTGCGCCGGGCAAATGCCTATGAGTTTGTGAATGCTTTGCCTGAAGGCTTGGAGACAATGATTGGGGATAGAGGCGTTTTGCTCTCTGGTGGACAGCGCCAGAGACTGGCGATCGCCCGCGCGCTGCTACAAAATCCAGATATTTTGATTTTGGATGAGGCCACTAGTGCCCTCGATACGGTGTCTGAGCGCCTCGTGCAAAAAGCGATTGATGAACTCAGCCGCGATCGCACAACGCTAGTGATTGCCCACCGCCTGTCCACCGTAAAAAATGCCGATCAAATTGCAGTATTAGATCGAGGCCAAGTTGTGGAAATGGGCACTCACACAGAACTGTTGAGCAAAGGCGGATACTATGCGCAGCTGTGTGCCATCCAGTTTTCTGATAAAGCAAAGGATCAGTCGGCAGATGCGACGTCCACAGACGTTGAGGAAACGATTACGAAAGCTTCCTATGAAATTCGTTCTCGGCTAAACAGTGTGATCGGCATCTTGAGCTTGTTGAGAGATGACGAAGTTGGGCTTGTCCAGGATGATACGGAGCGAAATGAGCTGACAGCCTCTGCCTACGAGACCACACTAACCTTGCTCCAATCGGTTGAAAAATTAGAAAAAACCTCTAATCAAACCGTTCTTCGGTAGTGTAGCTAGCTGCTAATGCATTGAGCAGCTTGTCTTGGTGAGCGTTCCCTAGCGCCGCAAGGCGACGCGGGGTCTCACCGCTGCTAAGCACTAAGCTCTACAGAATAAGGGTTGCAGCTGTACTAGGTGCAACAAGCTTTGTACAGATTGCTGTAGAGTCCTATGTTTTTTCTGCTGATAAATGGAATGGCAATATCCTTTAGCAAACAAGCAATGCTTTTAAGGAAGTGTCCTAATGCGTTGGGACACTTACTATGGATGTGATCAAATTAGGTGCGGCTAGAGCGTGTTTTGAGCGCTTTTGGTGAACCCTTAGTAAGGTGCTATGCAACAGCGTCTATTTCTAGGCGATTAGACTGGGCGATCAGACTGGGAAATTAGACTGGGCAATTAGACCAAGCGACTAGACCAAGCGACCAGAATGCTGCCCATTTGCCAAAGCCTCTTATTTTTGAAGGGTACTGATTCTTATGTGCGTCGTTTTCAATAAGCGACTTGAAATAGCGGACGGTTCTTTGTGGCTAGTTTAATGAAGCCTGATGTTGTCAGGTTGCTGCTCATTATGACGTGAATGCTCGTTAGCTATCTATGCCATCCCGTTTTTGTCACTTTGTAGCTGCTTTGACTCAGCCACTGCTTGTCGTTACCTAGCATTTTGCTTTATTCCCCGGGGTTATGCACTCTAGAAACCTTCTCCTAAAATCGTTACGTCAATACCCTCTCCTGGTCGTTTCCACCATCTGCTTGGGGTTCTCGGGTGCCATTTTCAATGGCGTTAGTACTTTTTTGATTGTGCCTATTTTGCTGGAGTTGCTGGGGCAATCTTCGTCACTCAATGATGAACTGCCCAGCAGCTTGCAGACGATTTTAGGGGTATTTGACACCGTTCCTGACAGCTATCGCCTCATGGTGATGTCTCTATCGGTTGTCGGGCTGATTGTCCTAAAAAATGCAGCAACCTACGCAGGCTCATTAACTTCTAGCAAGCTCAATCGAAAGCTTTCTTCTAGGCTGCGACTAGAAGGCCTGAGTATCTTGCTTAAAGTTGATCTGGCTTACTACGCTAAAACCAAAGTGGGTGATTTGATCAATCATCTAAACGTAGAGATTAGCCGTACCACGGTTGCGATTCGCACATTGACACGCCTGGTGATCTCATCTATCACCATTCTTGTTTTTGTGATTGCTTTGTTACTAGCCTCTTGGCAGCTGACGCTAATTGCCACTGTCGCTTTAGGGATTGTGGCATTGATTAACCAAGCGGCTGTTCGTCAGTCTAAGGTGCTTGGTGGTCAGCTCTCAGCACTGTCGCGAGAATACTCAGGAAGGGTTTTAGAGATTTTGACAGGTATTCGCCTGGTCAAAGGAACCGCTAATGAAGAGGCAGAGTATGACCGTATTAGTCAGCTAATTGCGCAACGTGAAATTGCAGAATATCGCTCTCAGCGATTGTTTGCTGGGATTGCGCCGCTGAATGAGGTTTCTAGCATCATTGCACTGATTAGTGTGGCTGTGGTGGGCCGCATGGTGATGGGTAAGCAGCTCGACACTTTTTCGTCTATTTTGCTGACTTATTTGGTGCTGCTGTTTCGGATGCTGCCTTTTATTGGACAGCTCAACTCGGCGCGGAGTCAGCTTGCCAATGTTCTGCCGAGTGTTGCCGTTGTCAGTGCCTTTCTGCATCGAGAGAGCAAGCCTTTTATGCCCGAAGGCCACCGTCCGTTTTCTGGTTTAGAAAGCGGTATTCGTTTTAATCAGCTTTCTTTTCGCTATCCCGGAACGGACAAGCAGGTTTTAAATGACGTTACTCTATCGCTGAAGAAAGGAACTACGCTAGCGCTAGTGGGTGCTTCAGGTGCTGGTAAATCGACGCTGGCCGATTTGCTGCCTCGCTTTTATGACCCCTGTGCGGGCAACATTGAGCTAGACGGCGTTGACCTGCGCGACATAGAGGTCAATAGCTTCCGGCGGCGGCTTGGCATTGTGAGTCAAGATACTTTTTTGTTTAATGCCTCTGTAAGAGACAACTTAATGTACGGACGGCCTGAGGCAACCGAGCAAGAATTACAAGATGCGCTCCAACGAGCAAATGCCCATGAGTTTGTAATGAACTTACCCCAAGGCGTAGAGACGATGATTGGCGATCGCGGTGTTTTGCTCTCAGGTGGTCAGCGGCAGCGTCTGGCGATCGCCCGTGCGTTGCTACAAGACCCAGACATTTTGATTTTAGATGAGGCAACGAGTGCGCTAGATACGGTTTCCGAGCGGCTAGTGCAAAAGGCCATTGATGAATTAAGCCGCGATCGCACAACACTTGTGATTGCTCACCGTCTATCGACTGTCCAAAACGCGGATCAAATCGCCGTGCTTGATCAAGGCCGCGTTGTTGAAACAGGTACCCATACGGCCTTGCTAAAAGAAGGCGGTTACTACGCTGAACTTTGTGCCATTCAGTTTTCAGAAAAAGTAAAAGATAGCGTGTGTGGCTGAGAATTTTTAGCCGTGAACTCAACTACAGCTAACCCAGGCGACAGCCAGCCCAGACGACAGTTAAGCCAGACGACAGTTAAGTAAGAGGAAAACAAGCTATGCGTGGTGTGTACATCGTTGCCAACGACAAAGTGAAGGAAAATGCGATCGCGCTGATGAGCAGCTTACGTCAGTTCGATCCAGATATTCCCGTTTATCTCATTCCTTTTAATGATGAGCATCAGGCAGTCGCTACTCAACTGGCTGAGCTATACGATGTTCATTGCTTCCCAGACCTGGGGTTCCTAGATGAGCTGACTCAGAAAATTGGCGATATTTTTCCCCGCGACTTTTTGGCGCTCCCTAACAAAATGCGCAAGCTGGCCGCTTGGTTTGGGCCGTTGGATGAATTTCTTTATATTGATACCGATATTTTATTTTTCACGCCTGTGACAGAAACTTTGGCCTACTTAGACAAGGCTGATTTTATCTGGTGCGACTACCACTACAAGCGCGGGCTAGAAGATGTTTTTACAGACGTCGTCCTCGAACAAAACATTTTTTCGCCCGAAGCGCTAGAAGATGTGTTCAACAGTGGCTTATGGGGTTCTAAAAAAAGCGCCCTGTCGCTAGATCGACTGTACGAAATCCTGGCTGAGTGTGCGGCTCACCGTGAGTACTTCGATTTTTCTAATGGCACGACTGACCAGCCAATTATGAACTATCTCGTTTTGAGTGCCATTCCTAAGCGTTTGAATATTGCTAAGCATAATCCTGCTGAGGCCGGCAGCTGGGGAGGCTCTTCGCATTTTGAGCAGCGGGGTGATCGCTTGTTTGATGGTGATGTCCCTTTGCGCTACCTACACTGGGCAGGGACTCCCATGCGAACAGGTGGCCCTTACCGCAGCCTGTGGGAGCATTACCGCTATCTCCATGACCCCGAGGGGAAGGCTGTCTTCGAGGCCAGCGCTGCTCCTCAGCCATCAAAGTTTCGACAGCTAAAAACAGGCCTAAAGTCTCTCATCAAAAAAAAGCTGGCTCACAATATAAAGCCCTGATTTTAAAGCCCTGACTTTAGAGACCTAGCTTTAAGACCTGCCTCTATGGAGCACCAAATGGAGCACCAATATGGCGCACTAATCTAGATGCAGGAGAGTGGTGACCCAGACCTGTCTGAACTTATAGCCCGGCTCTGCTGGGATACTGCCTCAAAAGGCTAAACAAATACTCTGGATCAAAAGAGCGTGGGTCAGTGCGTGTTCCTGATCTGTCTACGTGCTTGTGCGTCGTGATGCGTTCTTCTGGCACCGTTGTGCGTGACAGCAGCCAAGCCAATGACTGATATTGCTTTGCAGTATAGCCACTATGGTTTCTGGCATTGTTGTTTTGTCCATCTCCAGGAGTTTCCAGCGAGATGTGATAAGCAAAGTTATTGACGGAGCTGGGAAAATCTGGATTGGTAAAGACGCTTTCTTCTCCGGCGCTGGTTGGAAAAGATGAATTACCCGCGCCAAAGGCTCTTTGCTCAGGCGGTACAACATAGACGACCGTGCCATCTAATGTGATGAGCGTATGGTAGCTGACCTGATCTTCGTCTCTGGGGTGGTGTGTCTGAAAAAGATTGATCGCACTAGAGGCCGATCCGACCGTTTCGTGAAGTACGACAAGATAATCATTGGTGACAGGGTTGCCTGAGGCATCTACCGTAAAGCGTTGACCGTAGTTGCTCGGGTCTGCTAAGTACACGACTTCAGCAGGCTGATAGCTGGGGGCAGCTTTAGAAGCAGCTGAAACAGACGTACCGGGTATGGTAGCTGGACTATTAGCCGGATAAAAATTTGAGGGTGGGTAAGCGCTTGTCTTGGTAGCGGAAAAGTTAGGGCTGCTAGGAATCGTAGAAAGCTGAGTGTCGGAGAGCCGAGTGTCGGAGAGCCGGGTGCCGGAGAGCTGAGAAACACGCTCCACATTGGGCGCTTTGGCTGAGCCCAATGTAATGGCTAGAACAGCTGTCAGAAAAAAGGCAACAATGCTTGTGGCCCAGGCTAACCAGGAACGACGCATGATACGAGCCGGGGTAAATGGGTCAGATGAGATATCAAATAATCTTCCCCTATGGTATCCCTCTATCAAAGAATAGTGCTGTGACTCACAGCAATTTTTTTAGGTGCGATTTTTTAGATGTGATTTTTTAGGTGTGATTGTTTAGGTGTGACCTCCTAAGATATTTGCGATGATGTGCCGGGATGCGATGATATGCCGGGGCCAAAGAGACTAGCGGGCGGCTCTTTGACGGGCTAAATACTGTCGGTAATATTGACGATACAGCAGCTCTAGTTTGCCGCTATAGGCCTCTATGGCTGATCTTTGTCGCCGATACAGACCTAGAAATAGATTGGCGAACAGTAGCGTTGCGATCGCAACTAGTAATCCTGTTGCAGTAGAGACGAGCGCCGTTCCAATCCCAGCCGTCACGTTACTGGCACTTTCGCCGCCAGAGCCAATCTGTAGAGACGAAAACGATTCCATCAGGCCCAAAATCGTACCTAGCAAGCCTAGCAAAGGGGCCACGCCAATAATTGTCTCAAATACAGTATTAAATCGTTTGAGTAGGGGTATTTCGCTTTGCGCGGCGCTTTCTAACGCCAGACGAAAGTCTTCAGGGGTGCCTTGCTCTAGGGTAAGCGCAGAGAGAAAAATGCGGGCAATGGGAAAATCTGTATGCTGGCGTAGGCGGGCGATCGCATCCTGTGGCTGTGTAGTGTAGGTTGAAAGCACCTGCAAAATAAAGCGATCCTGCTGACGGTAGAGCCGCAGCCAAAACAGCCCTCGCTCAAAAATTAGCGTCATCGCCAAAATGGAAAAAACCAGGAGCGGCCACATGACCACCCCACCCGACTGAAATAACTCAATGATGCCCACACGCTCTCCTGCTTCGCCGCTATGAGTCAGTAGCGTACAGTGGCTAGGCAATCATGAAAAGTATTTTTTATGTGCCAGCTCATGTGCCAGCTGTGCGTTAGGGCTGACTGTCAGCCCCAAATCTCAAACCCAAATCTCAAACCTACATGCCGGGAAAATGTTCAATCTCGGCATAGCCATTGAAGAGGAGGTTTTTGCCGCGTACGTCTAGCTGGTTCACTCTCAGTGAAACACCATCTAGATCAAACCTCTCCAAATCCACCATCTTATTGAGTACGCCGATAAATCCCGGAATCATCGCTTCAGAAAGCCACTGAATATCTTCGGGAATGCCCTCAGGCTCAAATTCAATATTGGTAAAAACTACGCGTCGCCGCCGTTCTACGCTAACTTCTGCGGAGAGGCTGATGGGTAAGTTCTCTCGATTGGGTAGGTCAGTCAGGGCAGAAATCTTTACCCGCTGCTCCGGCAGAAGCACCATTTGGACCTCACGAAAAGATACCGGGTCACCCCCGGATAGACTGGTTGCCTCTTCAGTGTCTACACCGTTGAGGTGTTTTTGTACCAAGTCTGCGGTGAACGCTTTGTTGATGCCTGACTCGGTCATGGTCACCGTTGCGATCGCATGAGTTGCCTGCTTCAAGCGTATTTTGCCACCCACTAGGCCTGACATATCAATAGAAACAGCGTCAGTTTCAAACTCCATTTCTGCTGCTTCAAACATTTTTTTGATGACTAGGCCGCGCCCTTTCATCTGGAAGCTATCCACCACTCCCTGCAAAATCTTACTAGCAGGTGAGCAACGAACAGAGACCTCAACCGATTCGCTGCGGGTAAACAGCTGTCGAATAGCCTGAGAAACAACGGAACTCAGCATGTTTTCGCCGAAGTCCGTTGAGGAAGAATTTGAGCCGAGCAGACCGCCTAACATGCTTGAGGTGAGTACCTGCACAGAAAGTTCACTTTTATTTGTAACAAAATATGAACAAGGTTGCCATGCCACTTTTTATGTTGCGGGCAACAAGCTCATAGTTGTTAGCGCCAGAGCCAAGGCCCAGCCGGAAGTCGAAAAGCATTTTGCGTTGAGTGGCAGACCTTCTAATGCTCAGGCATGCCTAATGCTGAGGCTGCTCGTGCACGGCGTGAAGCTAATGAAGGCATGGCCCGGCACGTCGCTAGTCGAGCCGTAGCTAATCAAGTCTTAGCCAGTCGGCTATTTCAATGAGAGGCTAATCAGTGAGAAAGCGTGAGTCGATAATAGACATCCGCCTGCTCAAAGATGCAAAACGCCTAATTAGTTTAACAGGCTCGTCGAGCTGTAAGCGATTCCTTGCAAAATGACTTTTACACTTCACTTTTACACTTCAAGAGTTGGCGTTATTAATGTGCTCATGAGAATACGCTCATGAGTGATTGAGATTTCAACAGCTCAGAACCGTGGGCCAAAACCGTGACATTTAGCACCATGAGTAGCCCCATGAATTCGGCTCCCATGAATTTGGCCCGTGAATTTAAGTTGAGCCTGCTTTGTAAAAGTTGCCACCCTTGCTGTTAAATGTGCCATCAACCGTCGGCATCATTCATTCCTTGAGAAGAGATTAAAATCCGGGCGAGTGCCCCACAGTAAAAAACTTTGACGGTATGATCATTTTGAGTACGTAATTTTACGAATCGTAGTGCTTTACGAATCACGGTACTCCGATTGACGGTTTTTTCTCACTCGTTTGGACCGATTCGCTTGTACAATTTGACGCCTCAGACCGGCTAGTTCTAGCTGTTAGCTGGAGCTTTTGATTGGCTGCCGTGTCGGCTCAAATTGTACCGTTCCGTTAAGAATGATTAGCCTAGCTTTCATCTCACTATTTCTCTTAATTGAACCTGTTAGTTTAGAAGCGAATCTTTCCAAAGGGCCTGGCCCTATTATTTAAGATTTTCCTTTAATATCTCCGGAGTTCATAAGCCGCAATATCTGCTGAGTGAAGTGAGCACCTTTATTTTAAAAACGAACTCTCTCAATTGGGAAAATTATGTTAAATAATCATCAAATCCTAGGTCACGATTCTGTGTTTACGCCTGAGCAGGTGCTGGAAAATAGAGGTCGTGTCGCCATCTTTATTGACGGTTCTAATCTGTTTTATGCAGCTTTGCAGCTAGGCATCGAAATTGACTATACGAAGCTGCTGTGCCGCTTGACATCAGGCTCAAGGCTGTTTCGTGCTTTCTTTTACACAGGCGTAGATCGCGCCAATGAGAAACAGCAGGGATTTTTGCTTTGGATGCGGCGCAACGGTTACCGCGTCATTGCAAAAGATTTGGTGCAGCTGCCCGATGGCTCCAAAAAGGCCAATCTTGATGTCGAAATTGCGGTTGATATGATGGCCTTAGTCGATTGCTATGACACAGCGGTGCTGGTCAGTGGCGATGGCGACTTGGCCTATGCGGTCGATGCTGCTAGCTACAAGGGCATCCGGGTTGAAGTGGTTAGCCTCAGAGCAATGACTAGCGACAGTCTAATTAATGTGTCTGATCGGTATATCGATCTTGATGCTGTCAAAGACGATATTCGTAAAACGTCGCGGGGTAGCAATGGTGGCAGTACCTCTCAAAATAACTACACCTATCGCCCCCTTTCTAGCATTGCTGTGCTAGACGAGGCTGAGCCTGCTCGCCCGTAGTATCTTGTGTTGATGACGGGGTGTATCTTTGGCGCGCTGCCGGTCGGTCGGTTACTTGGCAGGCTATTAAGAGGCTGCCTCTTGCTGACGGGCTGTCGAGCCTAGTTGACTGGCTATCGCTTCTGGCTAGCTGCCTCCTGTTGACCAGCTGCCTTTGAGGGTTGTAGAAAAACTGTGAAAAATCGGTGGTACAAGGTCGTCTTTCTGGTCGCGGCTGTTGTTGTGTTGGCTGTTGTGCTGCGTACCTGTGGCTTTGGTGGAAACTTAACTAATAGCGAGCCCGCTGAGCAGATTGATGCTGAGCTGACCTTGCAAACGGTAACGCTGGAGCAGCCAGACGAAGATGGCAATTTGATGTGGCGCATCAAGGCCGAAACGGTTAACTACATACCTGACACCGAAAAAGCAGAGCTCCTCAACCTAGAGGGTGAATTTTTTCAATCGGGAGAGGTTGTTTATACCGTTATTGCTGATGAAGGAGAGGTTCGGCAAAATGGTGAGACGCTTTTTTTGCGGGGTAATTTGGTGGCGACTGGGGATGAGCTGATCTTGGAAGGTGAGCGGCTCAAGTGGCAGCCCAAAGACGACCTGCTGGTGATGGGTGATTTTTTAGACGATGAATCGGTCAATGATTCTTTTGTAGAAGAAGCAGGGGCTGACGATGGTGATGCTGCTGACGCCGCAGACGTGTTTGGTAGAGAGCCTTTTTTAGAGGATGACGATCAGTTAGATGCTGACAATCCGCCTGTAAAAGGTTTTAACGATCAGCTGGAGGCGATCGCACGTCGAGTCACGGTACAAAATAAAGACAACCGAGTCGACTTGTCTGGCGGCGTCATTGCCAAAAGTAAGGAAGCGCCCTGGGTGAGTTTTGAGTCGGATGCGCTGACGTGGTTTACCCAGCGTGAAGTGATTCAGACCGATCAACCTTTGAAGGTGGAGCAATTTGACGGTGAGGCGTATGAAACGGTGACAGACCGTCTCGTTGGGATGTCTGGAAAAGCGCAGCTAGAAGAGAAGCAGGTGACGCTTGAGGACTCCGTGCAGCTAGATGCGCTCACGCAACCTTTGACGGTGAACAGTGAACGGGCTGTCTGGGATTTGGAGGCGGAGCTAATTACGCTTGATAGACCCGTAGATATTGTGCAGCCTGAGCGGCGGGTGAGTGCGATCGCAGACAGTGCTCGTGTAGAGCTTGCGACGCAAACGGTCTACTTGCTGGGAAATGTCCGCGCAGTGGGCGAAGAAAATGATGCGCGCTTAGCAGCTGATGCGCTCACTTGGCAAACCGAAAGTCAGCAGGTAGAGGCTGATGGGAACGTGCGCTATCAGCAGGCGGCAAATCCAGAAGTTTCAATGGCTGGCAATCGGGCCGTTGGCAATATTGACGCAGGCACTGTGGTTGTGACGGGTGGAGAAACGGGTGAAGTGGTCACTGAAATTGTGCCAGAAGGCTTTTGACGCTTTTGTTTGTCATTTCACCATTCTTTGTCTACTTGTTTCTGTTTACCTGTTTCTGTCTACTCGTTGGCGATGGCTACATTTCTCTGTGGATCGCCAAACTGGTAGGGGGCTCTCCCAATCACAACGCGGGTCTGCAGTTCGGTAGGCAGTTCAGCGGCGCGGCCCCACTGTTGTTCTAACGCCCGCAGAACCTGATCTTGCTGGACACGCAGTGCATCTAGTCCTGAGCCATAGTTCAGCAGCGAAAACCAGACGATGCCTTTGTCTTTGGTCGGAAAGGCACCTGCGAGGGTGCTGACCACTGCCAGGCTCCCGGTTTTGACGACTGCATTGTTGGGCATGTTGCGGTCTACGATGGTGCCCCCGTCTGCGCCTGCAATCGGGAAAATGTCTGAGATGGTGAGGTTGTGCGATCGCAAAATATTCTGTACCTCTTGCAGCATGGCCACGGCTGCCCTCGGTGACATTTGATTGGCTTCACCTAGCCCAGAACCATTGATTAGCTGTAGCTCACCAGAAGGGATGCCTGCGGCTGCGGCTGACTTTTGTACGACAACAGAGGGGCCACCGACCGTATTGGCCAGCTGCTCGGCCATGGGATTGTTACTGTAAATGTTCATGGCTTTTAGTACGCCCACCAAAGGCAAAGAATCGTGGCGAACCAGCCAGCCGGCGGCACGATTGCCTAGGCTACTGGCCTCTAAGCGTACGCTGCCGTCAATTTGAATATTGGGGACTGGGGTACCCGGTGCGAGCCTTTGATGGGCGGCTTGTACTTCGCTATTCCACTGGGCGCTGTTGAGCGCTTGCTTTAAAAGCCCTCCAGATTTGCTAGGGCTGTCTTCAAAGTTCATGGTGAAGTTGCCAGCGATAATAATGTCGCCGGTGACTCTGCGAATCCCTTGCTGCTGTAGGGCATTGCCCAGTGCGATCGCTTCTTCCCAGACAAACAGCGGATCGCTGCTGCCTTTAATGACTAGATCGCCATTAATGACGCCGCTGCCTGAGGCTTTATCGAGGTTGCCGCGCCAGCCGACCCAGGTCTCAAATTGGTGGTTTGGTCCCCAAGTGGAGAGGGCAGCCAGGGTAGTGGCAATTTTGGTGAGGGAGGCGGCTGGTCCGGGAATGTTGCCCTGATTTTCGGCAATGGTGTATTGCCCCGAAGAGACCCACACGCCCTGTCTTTCAGCATTATATCCAGAGGCCGATAGGCCAGAGATGTACTGGCCTACGATGGCTTTGGCGGCTGAGTCGTTTGTGATCGCACGCTGTATCCAAGCTGACTCCCACTGTGGCCGAATATCTACCGCGCTTAGATTGAGCGGCACGGCAGGTTGCCAGCGACCAGCGCCAAACAGTGCCACAAAGGCACTTAAAGGCACCACTCCCAAACTGGATCTCGACAGCTTAGATTTGGACAACCTAGATTTGGACAACTTAGATTTGGACAACTTAGATTTGGACAACTTAAATTTCGACAACTTAAATTTCGACAATCGATATTTTGACAACGTTCGCTTTGCCAACCCTTTCCAGATATATTCCCGCCAAAGATACACTATAGAGTGTTTGAAAAAGAGCTATAGCAATCTGCACTAAGCTTGTTGTACCTAGTACAGTTGCAACCTTTGTTCTATAAAGCTCAGTGCTTAGCTAGCTGCTCAATCCATTGAGCAGCTGGCCATAAAACAATCCAGAGAAAATTAGAGGTTGTATGGCTAGACCCGATCAAAACGAAGTCTTGAGACGCTTACCCATTGTGGTGGGTGCTATTGGCGGTACGCTGCTGTTTCTCAATCGAGTGACTACGCCAGCCTTAAGCGCTTCTCAGTCACGGGCCGATGCGCTAGGCGTCATTTTGAGTGCGCTGCTGATTTTAACCGGATTGCTTTGGCAGCGCATCCAGCCAAAGCTGCCTGAGTCTGTTGTTCTAGAGGGAAAGGAAGGCTTTGAGCTAGACGAAGAGTTGCCTACCCAGATCCAAACAGAGCTGGCTTGGGCCTCGCATTTATTGCTGACTAATACGGCTACTCGCAGCGTGTTGGTTTACTACAGTGAGAAAGTGCTTTTGCGACGGGGGGTGCTGGGTACAGGTGAGCTGCGATCTCCAGGCACGATTGTGCAGCGCACAATGGATAGGCAAAAGCCAATCTATTTGGTGAATTTAGCTTTATATCCTGGCCGCGTAGAATTTGACTATTTGCCCAAAAATACCCAGGGCGTTATTTGTCAGCCACTGGGCGATGTGGGCGTATTGCTTTTAGGTGCAAATGCGCCGCGTAGCTACACTCAGCAAGACGAAGCCTGGATTGCCGGGATTGCAGACAAGCTCGCCGATAGCCTCCACAGTCAACAACAACCTGTCGAAAGCCAGTTAGTCGAAAGCCAGTCAGTCGAAAGCCAGTCAGTTGCTGGTCAATAGAAAGCTAGTAAATCAGGGCTATTCAGTCTCAGGAGCAGCTTCTGGCTGGGCCTCAGTGGCTTCGTCTAGGATGCGAACCGCGACCGTAGACACCTTGAAGTTGTAATCTTGGCCTTCAATTTCAATGGGCGTTCCAATCTTAACGGGCACACCCAAAACGGGGCCGTTGCTAGATTTTTCGGCGCGGCCACCCAGGGTGATGAGCATATCAGCGGTGTAGCCTAGCTCAGGTCTGGGGTCAGGAAAGGACTTGACGCTGCCGTCTGGCTGGGGGACTGCAACACTGCGAGGCAGCGGAATTACTTTTTTGACAGCGATAGGATCGCTGTAGGGCTGGTTGCGAACGATAATTTTTGTAGAGTCGGTTTCTGCCAGCTTCGCTAAAAAATCTTCTGGATTTAATACAGTGAGCCCGCGAGCAATTACATCGACTTCAATCTCTTGGGTGTTGCCTACTTGGGCGACGGATCCCCCAGCACCTGGATAGACAAAAATGCCAACGACTACCATCAAGATGGCTAGGGCTGCTCCTAGGTCGAGCAAGCTTAATTTTCCAAAGAGCCGACCTTTTGAATCTAAAATTGCCACCTTCGTATACCCCGTGAGAGACCTCATTTGACCACAGTATTTAACCACACTTTTCCGTTTCGTCTGGCTACAGAGATGGAACGACCGAGATGCAATCTCAGGAATAGTGACTAAACCTTTGGTATTTATAAACGGTTGCACAGACGCCTGACGGCTGCGTTACCTTTTTTAACCTTTGATGCTTCTGACCTAATTCTTTTTACCGATGGCTGCTGCAGGTAGGATTTTGTACCTTTGAGGAGGTATAAAACCTGTTTTTTACAATTTTCGAATTGTCACAACCTCGTTCGCACCTGAAGGCTGACTAGTTAATGTTTATACAGGCATCTTTTTGTCTATGCAGGTGCGCTAGACGATTAACATTACTCCGTTCACACATTCTCAGCGATTGACCTATGTTTAATTTGCCAGGCTCTTGGCCAGAATTTAGGAAGAAAGTGCGTCGCCGCGTTGCCTACGCCCTGATTACTCTGATTACGGTTGTGGGCATTGGCACCGCGACTGCACAGCCTTCTCATGCCGGATGGTTAGACCTGCTGATAAACGGTGTAAGGGTTTATCAGCTTTCAAATATGTCTGATAGTCAGGAAGTTGATCTAGGTGGCGGTATCAATCGGCAGTTAATAGAGAGTGGTCAGATTAGACTCTTTAATAATGCTGGTCTGAATTCGTATGTTGACAGCATTGGTCAGACCCTTGCGGGCGTAAGCGATCGCCCCAACATTCCCTATACTTTCCAAATCGTGGAAGACGATGCGGTGAACGCCTTTGCCACTATGGGCGGATACGTTTACATCACGACAGGGCTGATGGCTGCTGCTGATAATGAAGCTGAGCTAGCTGGTGTTGTCGGTCACGAGATTGGCCACATTGCAGGGCGCCATGCGGTGCAGCAGATGCGTCAGGCGGCGATTACCCAAGGTATTACGGGTGCGCTGGGCGTAGATAGAGAACGTCTGGTAAACATCGGGACGCAAATTGCGCTGCAGCTACCGGCTAGCCGTAGTGATGAGTACGAGGCAGACCGCCATGGTTTCTACAGCATGGGCCGTGCGGGCTATGACCAAACGGGCATGGTGAGCTTTATGCAAAAGCTGGTTCGCAGCGGTTCGCCGCCGGAGTTTTTGAGCACTCACCCAGATGCGCGTAACCGAGTAAGTTCTCTGCAGTCTTTAGATGATTCTGAAGCAATTCAAGGGTCTACCTTCGGCACGAACGAAAGCGAGTATACCAATACTATAAGTGCTCTACGCTAACGGCGTTTTGAGATCCGGGCTAATGCTGAGTAAACGTTGTCGGTAAGCCTGCATTCCGTAAAACATCAGATCGCTATTGACTTGAACCCTGGGGGCTACCTCTGGGGTTCTTTGTTGTAAGTAGCGATGTAGTAAAGGGCCGTCACCGCCAGTCATGAGGACGTTGCCCTGTGGGAAGTGCTGCCACCAGTCTTTTAGGTAGTCGATGACGGTGGCTGTAAGGCTGTAGTGGAGACCGCTTGCGATCGCACCGACAGAATCCTTTGCCCATCGCTCTGGCTGCTTCTCTGGCTGCTTCTCTGGTTGCTTCTCTGGTTGTTTCCCTGGCTGGCCTTGATTTACAAAATCAGCGAGCGCAGCTATTTTTTGGCTGAGAGCTTCTCTCTGTAGCCGTAATCCTGGCAAAATTGCGCCGCCACAAAATTTTCCCTGACCTAGGTCGTTTGCTTTTGCTGCTGTAAAGGTTAGGGCAGTGCCACCATCGATAACTAAGCAGGGCCAGCCAGTGGTTGCACCTGCGCCAAGTAGCGTGACAGCA
>JBCBKQ010000082.1:0-21930 GCA_038521595.1 Cyanobacteria bacterium J06627_28
CTAGTACTGATAAGCTGCTTTGCTCTGATGCCCCCCTGTGGATAATAAAGAGCAAAATTTGTTACCCAACCTACTGCTATATCACATAGCAATTCATTACATAGCAAAAGCCTCTAGCCCAGATATCGTTTCATTTCTGACGTAGATTCACTTCACTCACATCTACAGAAGGAGAACGAGCCAAGATCCACTCAACCGTTGCGATGATATCTTCCATGGGAATAGGCACTTGTGCACGGAAGCGTCCGGCCTCTATATCGGCAATGACTTCTTCCGTGGCGATATTGCCCGGATTAATCACCGTAAAACCAATTTTTTCTGGTGATAACGACAAACGCAGGGCCTGTACTGCGCCTCTGAGGCCAAATTTTGAAGCTGTGTTAGCGACTTCTGGCGAAGCGGACTGCTCCAATCCAGACAGCGCACCAACATAGATGGCTCTAGGATTATCAGCCCTTGCCAAATTTGTAGCCAGTGCTTTCGTCAGCTCAATCGGTGCTATCACATTTACAGCCAGCACAAAGCGCGTCTCCGCATCCGGGCTAGCTCGAAAATCGAAGGCATCCGTAAAAGCATTGGCCTCCCAAACGCCACCCATGTAAAGCAAAGCATCCAGTGGCTGAGAACCTATCGATTGGACAACGCTTTGAATACCAACCGCCGTCGAGATATCAGCCTGAATCCAACTGCCACAAGCTGCCCTCGTTCGAGAAACCGCATAAATATGGTGACCCTGCTGGTGAAAGTGCTGTGCGATCGCACCTCCAATCCCTCTACTGGCACCAACAACTAAAAAGGTTTTTCCCATGAATCTTCCGATCTATGGCTTTGCACACTTAGCGCCTCTGGCAGTATCAGCATGGCATCACCAAAAGAATAAAAGCGATAGTTTTGAGCGATCGCATCCTCATAAACCGCCATCAACCGCTCTCGCCCAATCAACGCACTCACCATCATCAGCAAACTGGATTCTGGCAGGTGAAAATTTGTAATCATGCCATCAATCACCTGCCACTGATAGCCCGGATAGATAAATAAATCCGTCTTGCCAGTGTAAGGTTCCAGCTTGCCGCAGATAGCAGCCACCCCTTCAAGGGCCCTTGTAGAAGTCGTCCCCACCGTAATCACTCGGCCACCATTCGCCTTAGTCTGCCGGATCTTTTCTACGGTTTCGGCTGGGACTTCTATTCGTTCCTGGTGCATTTCGTGGGTTTCAATATCGGTAACTTCTACCGGGCGAAAAGTGCCAATGCCCACATGTAACGTAACTTCTGCAGTGTCGATGCCTTTGTTAGCTAGCTGGGTGAAGAGGTCTTGGGTAAAATGGAGTCCGGCAGTAGGGGCTGCGATCGCACCTTCGCGCTGGGCAAACACCGTCTGATACTGCTCCGGCAAAGAAGACGACTGAGTAATATACGGCGGCAACGGCACCTGCCCCAATCGGTGAATTAGCTCAGCGACAGCAGCCTCTACCTGCGGTGCTAGTCGTACAATACGTCCTCCCGTTGGCTCATCTCGATCCTCGACAAAGGCCTTAAGCAAAGGCTGCTCGCCATCCCCTACGCCCTCGCCAAATAAAAGCTCAGTGCCCGGCTGAATTCGTCGCCCGGGCCTAACCAGCGCTAACCAACGAATTTCATCGATAGGCTCAATCAGCAGTAGCTCAGCGGCCCCGCCCGTCGATTTTTGGCCAAATAACCGTGCTGGAATCACCTTCGTGTTATTAAGCACTAACAAATCACCCGGTCGTAACCAAGCTGCCAAATCATAAAAATGGCAATGCTGATGGGTCTCTAGGCCATCAATAACGAGCAGCTTTGAGCGATCGCGCGGGGTCACCGGATTCTGTGCAATCCGCTCTGTCGGTAGATCGTAGCTGTAGGCGCTCAGCTGTAAGTCACGTTCAGGATCGATCAGGAAATCAGTCATAAACTCAGTTTTGGTAGCAGGCCATATTCAAAATTTCATCCACTATTCGATAATAAATATGCCTAATTGGGGGAGTCAGTAAGTCATAATAGAAGTACGCACTCTATAAACGAAAGCATCTACAAGGAGCAAATAGAGGAGAAAAGCGCAGTTAGTAGACGCTGAAGCGCCTTGTCCAAGCGCTGTCACTAAAGCACTGTATTAGCTTTATTGCAGCAATTCATCGACTTTTGTAATCTTCAAACCATCCATTGGCTACCTAGATTAATTAAGCATGGATTAATCATAAGTGACGCCTTCTCAGTCACTGATACAAGTGGCCTTTCCCTTTCATAGCTGTCCCTTTATAAAAAACTGCATAAAGGCATCAACATAAAGGCAACTAAGACTGTAGCACCCACTCACATAGACGATGGAATACATCTACTATCTGTCCAATGCAAGCCTAACGCTACGCGTGGTAGAACGCTTGCTCTGTGTCAATCAGCTGCCACTCGAATTTATTACCGTCATCCACCAAATCAACGGCTGGGTCGTCAAAGTAAAGCTACACGACAGTGCCACGACCCAAGCTAAACAGAACTTTTCCGCCTTCCTCAACGAAATTGGCACCCCATACGACCCAGGATTTCGCGTGCGAATGGCTCTATGGGGCCTAGAAATGGAGCAGTCTGCAGTAGATGTAATGCGCCGCTATCAGGTCGCTGTAGTCTCCCATGGCAAACCCGACCGCGTAGAAATCGAAGAGTTTCGCGAGCAGTTTGTCACCGGCCTCGGCTATTGCCCGGAAACACTGGCATAAAGTACGAGCATCTGTCGCTAGATGAAGACTGCAATGGGCTTTAGCAATGGGCTTTAGCAATGGGCTTTAGCAATGGGCTTTAGCAAAAGGCATCTCGTAAGTAAGTCTGCAGCACCAAATGTTTTGAGCTATTGGGAACCGGCAAGCTCAAACGACCTGGGACAACCGATTCCTGACAAATCACCAGTGCAATATCAAAGCGACACGGCAACTCAGATAAATGTGGATGCCGTACCAAAAAGTAACGCGCCGTCATTCTGAGTTTTTTCTGTTTTGCGCGGGTCACGGCCAGCAATCCATCCACATCCCAATTGCCATGGCTGCGCGTCTTTACCTCAACAAAAGCAAGCATCTCTGTTCGTAAACGCCCTTGCCCACTCTGCCCTTTAGCAATAAGGTCAATCTCGCCAAAGCGGCTGTGCCACCGTTGGTGTAGTACTTTGCAATTTTTTTGATGCAGCCAGTTACAAACCAAGGTCTCACCATATTGACCGAGGATTTGCGCATTCAAAGCAGGGTTAATCGGTATCGGGGGACGGGTTGACTCAGAAGGTGACATCACGATGGCGCATCAAACAAGCAGTTTCTTAGAATGCCCGCTGTGAATGCTGCACTTGAGTCCTAGCAAAAGATTGACGAAGCCTTCACCAGCGCTTTGTACCGGATTTATAGAAAACACGCTCTAATAGGCGAGACATCCCGTTTAAGTATTGCCCCTTGCTAGTAACTGCGACGCTCTATCTCGCCATATTTATTTGTCTAAGCCTATCTTGTTCAGTCCTGTACATATTCCGTTCCATTGAGTAATGCGATTTCTGCACGCACAAACTCGCGGCCTAAGTAGGCAGCATGATCCAAATACGTCAGCGGGCAGGGGTTTTCCTTATCTTCAAAGATTTTCATACATAGCTCTTTGGCCGTGCGGCCAGCAAACAGCTGTGTCGATTGGCGAGCCGGTGATTTCCCTTTTCCACAAAGCGGTTCGCCCGTTTCAGGATCGCAAGCGACCCCCTTGTCGTTAATCGTGTTTGTAAAATGCTTTGCGCAGATCAAGTCAGCATCAGTGTCCAGATAAATTAAGAAATAGCCAGCTGGATCTAGCTCTACATAACGTTTTGAGAGCTGGTTATCTAGCGCTGCTAATGTCTGTGTTTGGTCAATGGGTTGTTGAGTTGAAATCACAGTCGTCATGCCAGAGCCTAAAAGTATCAGTGAGGTATCGTTTGGCTCACTATTCTATCTTGGCGAGGAATGAAGGTGTAACGGCGTTAATCAAACCTCATGCATGGATTAGAATCACATTTACGCTTTGAAAACCTGTAAGTAAGGTGCATATGTATCGTCCGGCCCTGCCTGGAGACATCACACTTTTACCCGCTGCTGTCAACCATCTATGTAGAAATGAATTGGATTCTTATTATCGAAAGTGGGGGTGTTTCGATAATAAGAATGAATTTCGGGCGCCTTATTGTTGTTAGCAATCATAAGAACGACTTAGGAGCCTCTGATGAAGGCGTTCTTATGATTGCTCAGTTTCTATCAAGGGAACGTTGGCAGTAAAATCTTTGATGGGTAAGTCTTCATTGATTTGATCAATTTGCTGCTGTTCTGCGGTGTTGATGCGGCCTATGTAGTTGCCTAAAATCTGGCCGAGTTCTGGTGCATAGAAGCGATGCAGACTGTAGTTTGGCGTTGCTGGAAAGCCGCGTCTCTTTTTGTGGCGACCGCCCGCGCCAGGGTCAAAGGTTTTGATGCCATTGGCGATGGCCCACTCAATGGGTTCGTAGTAGCAGGCACTAAAATGCAGATTGTCGTATTCTTCGAATGAGCCCCAGTAGCGGCCGTATAGACGATCGCCTTTGTAAAAACAAAATGACATGCCGATAGGATCGTCCGGGCTCTCTTCTGTATAGGCTGCGAAAATGACCACGCGATCGCGCCAAACCGAATACAGCTGCCTGAAAAAATCTTGTTTGAGATACTTACTCCCCCACCAGCCAAACTTATCGCAAGTATCACTATAAAAGTCGTACACCTTGCGGCACAGCTCAGGCGTTAGCGTCTCGCCCGTATGCACCTTAAAGTAAATTCCAGCTTTTGCCACAGACTTGCGCTCGCGCTTAATATTGCGACGCTGATTCGCATTAAACTGCGCCAAATAATCATTAAAATCGTCAAAGCCTCGGTTTTGCCACACATAGCTATGGTGCAACCACTTATGAAAACCCAACGTCTCCATCTGCCCCTGCCACGCTGGATCAACATACAGAAAGTTGCAACCAGATAGCTTGTGCTTCAAACAAAACTCATCAATCAGCTGCACCATTGCCTGAGTCAATACCGCCTCATCTTCCGTCGGCGCAATCAAAAAACGATAGCCCTCTGCCGGCGTAAAGGGCGACATGCCCAATAGCTTTGGATAATACTCAACGCCAAGGCGATCTGCTAGCTCAGCCCACTGATGATCGAAGACAAACTCACCATAGCTGTGGCCCTTTAGGTACAGCGGAGCCGCCGCCACCAAGACATCCTCTTTCCAAAGCGTCAAATGATTTGGCAGCCAGCCCGTGTTGGGCCCTGTACTACCAGAGGTCTCCATGTTATTTAGCCAGTCCCACTCAAAAGCAGGCGTTGCAAGCGGCTTAGCCATTGCATCCCACTGCTCAGCTGGAACATCAGACAGACGACTCATCCAACGGGCGGTGTACTGCACTTGAGAAGTTGACACAATAGTTTTAGAGATATGTGGGTCTTCTATAGATTAGTAGAACTTTTATAAAAAGGAGAGAAGTCAAAAAAGCACATTGAAAACAACAGGATGAGAACAACAGGAGAAAATCCACATAAACCGCCTTAGCTTTGTTGAACCGCTCTGTCCACGCGATAGTGTAGAAACACCTCATCTCCTTCCACTCTTGAGGACTGTAGCTTTAGCTGTGGCGTACGAGGCAGCGTAAAGCCTAAACCGCCTATGGGCGTTGGCGCAGTTTTTCCGCCAATGAATAAAGGGCAAATCGTTAAGTGCAGCTCGTCTATCATGCTTTCTGCCAGCAGCGAGGCCATGAGTTCACCGCCGCCCATCACCAGAAGTCGCTGAATAGGGAGATGCTTGTTTAATTGGGAAAGGCCTGTTTTGCCAGTGCGCAGATCTTGCATCACGGCTTTCCAGTTGAAAGGACGCTCTGTAATTAGTACTTGCTCGAAGGGTCTGCTGCCGTTAGAGTCCACGCGCCATCGTTGGATGCCTTCGGCAGTGGTAATGAGCCAGCGGGGAATAGGCTGCTGGAAAAAAGCCCACTGACGGTCGAGCTTGCCCATCGCTGAGCAGACGATTTGGATGGGCTGGTCGGGTTGTTGGCGCGATCGCCGCTCTGCTATCAGCGATGGGTTGGAAACAGACATCGTTGTCTCGTAGGCTCTGAGGGTCCCAGCCCCAAATAGAGTAGCGTCGGCCCTGGCCACTTGAGCCTCTAAATGAACTTGGTCTGCGGCAGAGGGGAAACGCGCTGCTGCTCTAGTGGCATCGGAGATTTTACCATCTGCGCTCATCGCCAAAATCGCGGAGATGTAGGGGCGGCCCTGCGGTAGATGCTCAGCGAGATTATCAGTTGTGGGCGCTGTCGTTGTCATGGGCACTGTCATGGGCACTGTCATAGGCACTGTCGTGGGCACTGGAGAGAAATCGTCCATACTTCATCTGGACTTTCATCCGTGAGAACTTTTTAGCTGTAGGCTTTGGGGCTGTCGTCAGTCACTAGCGCGAAACGATATGTAAAGGCTTCATCTTTGTTAAAGCCAGTCTCAACTTTGAGGCAGATTAAGCAATAGTACGGACTTGGCAGATAAACTAGGTAAGGGTAACTACAGAGAATCGTTTTGACAGCATATTAAAACAGCCTATCGAAATAGACTGCTTTGTCCTTAATTTTTATCGGTCACCTGGCTTGTCAGGTTACTTGTCAGGTTGTAGGTCTCCAGGCTCCATGTTTGTAAGCTCCATATTTATGGGCCCATGTTGATAGGCTTCACGTTTATAAGCTCCACAGAGGAAACTGATTCTATAATCTAGTTGCTAAGAGTTGGATTCGTTGAGCTAAGTTTTGGGGAGTCAGGCCGGGCTTAGTTCTCCGGGAACTGTTTTTGACCAAGAACTGTTGTGATCGTAACTGTCTGAGATGTCTGAGAGCATGATTGCTCGTCGCTATGACTAATCATCCGCGCTCATTTCGGCGCAACCTACTGCTTAGAATTTTGGCTTTCAGCTTGCCCATTTTGTTCATTGGGCAGGCTGTTGCGCTACGCAAAGCACGAACTAGCTTGCTCAATACAGCGCGGCAAAATTTGGAGAGTAGCGCCATCCGCAAAGCAAAAGAGCTGCAGGTGGGAATTCAATCAGTAGAAGCCAATCTAGATTTACTTGCCCAGACACAAGCCTTTCAGAGCGGAGATGCCGAAGCTATTGAAGCGCTGCTAACTCGATTTACCCGAGAAACTACGCCTTACCAAGTCAACTGCGTAGAGCTAAGAGCGCCACAAACAGCTGAGGCCACCTTTAACACCTGCCGCACAGAGGGCATTGCCAATGCTCCACGCTCCATACTGCCAACGGCCAAGCAAGTCCCCTGGCTACAAGATGGCAGCATCGAAAAAGCAGACTTCTACGTTTTTTCGCCTGGACTAGGCGCCACCCCAACCGCTGAAAACGTCAAGAACCCGTCTGATGGTGACCTCTCTGAGGAGCCAGCACTGATTAGATTTATTGTGGCAAGCCCTATCTATGGATCTGATGGAATGCTGCGCTATACATTGGCAATGGAGGTGAGCCTATCGCAGCTACAGGATGCCACGCCGCAGTCTCTTGTCGGCGAGACGGTCGTCATTGACCAAAATCAGGTGATTGTTACCCATCCTGACATCTCGCAGGTTGGCCAAAATGTCTCTAACCTGCGAGATGTGAGTAGATACACCGCCGTTATCAACAACGTAAAAGAAGGGAACAGCGACTTTATTCATCTCTTTCGGTTTTTACCCGAAGACGGACGTGAGTGGCTAGCGGGCTATAGCGGCTTTGAGGTACCCGTCAGCTCTAAACAAAATAAGGTTTGGACAGTGCTTGCGGTCACTCCCATTGAGCGAGCCCTGTCTGGCCTTGATGAAATTCGTCAGGTGCTCTTTTTACTCAATATTGGCCTGTTTATTGCCAGTATTTTGCTGGCGCTGTACGTTTCGCGTAGCCTATCGCTACCGATAGAGAGACTGATTCGCTATACCCAAGATGTCGATGATCTCTCTCAGCTAGAAAAGGCTCCCCACGGCTCGCATATCTGGGAGCTAGATTACTTGGGTACCGTGATTGAAAGAATGCTGAGGCGGCTGGAAGAAAACTCTGGTGAGCTGCGACAAGCCTGGCAAGATGCACAGGTAGCCAATCAGCTGAAAAATGAATTTTTGGCAAATACCTCTCACGAGCTACGAACGCCGTTGAATGGCATCATCGGTTCTATTCATTTGGTGCGCGATGGGCTGTGTGACTCACGCGAAGAGGAAATGGACTTTTTGCATCAGGCAGATAAGGCCGCGCTCCACTTACTCTCGGTGATCGAAGACATTTTGAATATTGCCAAAATTGAAGCGGGCACGCTGGATGTCAATATTCATCCGGTCGATTTGCGCCACTTAATTCAAGATGTTTTGGAGATGCAGGCCTCACAAATTCAAGAAAAAGGGCTACGGCTGGTTCGACCTGACTTTTCTGAACCGATTATGGTGCCGGTAGATCATTCTCGGTTTAAGCAGGTGCTATTGAACGTGCTCTCTAATGCAATTAAGTTTACAGAGCAGGGCAGTATCACGCTTAAAATCACCACTGAAGAAAGCCCTATCGGTGCAGATGGTGAACCGATTGAGCTGTACATACCGCCAGGTCCCTGGGTGAAAATTACGATTACTGATTCTGGCATTGGCATCGATCCAAAGCATCTGACAAAGCTCTTCAAACCGTTTGTGATGATTGATGGCTCTCATACGCGGCCCTATGAAGGGACTGGCCTAGGGCTCGCAATTTCTCAAAATTTCATGCGCCTCATGCAGGGAGACATTGCCATAGAGAGCGATGGCCCTGGGCAAGGGACAAAAGTGACCATTGTCGTGCCTCGCATTTTGAAAGAGGTCAAAAAGGAAATCCCGTCTAATGACATTGCTCAGTCAATTGCCAGTGATGTTGGCGTTGCAGCAGAAAGCGGTTTGGCGGCAGAACAGGCTAAAGCAATGTCCGGAAAGTAATGAGCTGAGAAAGTAATGAGCTGAGAAAGTATTGAGCAGGAAAGCAGTGAGCAGGAAAGCAGTGAGCTAAGAAAGTATAGCTTTCTGCGCTTTGCTGTCACTTATTGACATGGCTCAGTCAGCCATCACTCGCCCAGCATTTGAGCGATCGCACTAACCTGCCGACCATAAACCTCATCTGATACAGCAGCTAGCTCGGCTGACTCAGTCAGTGACAGCGGCGTCTCTAGAGATATCCAAGAGCGACAGCCCCCATAGTCAGCCTGCCAAGGAATGGGCATAGGCGCTGGTAAGCGATATACCCTTAGCATCAGTACATAGAGCGGCTGGCTGGCTTTCCACTTCAATCGCTCTTGTGCAAGCTGCGGCTGCCAAATATGAAAATCGGCTAGTGACGCAACGTTATCGACTGATGTTGTCAAAAAAATATGAGTAATGCTAGCCCAGGCCTTGAGGGTGATCGTGTCGGGGTGCCAACCAGGTGCAACAGGCACGACGCCATCACGATACTTAGGCTTCAACAGCTCAGCCTTTTGATGCTCAAAGGTCGGAAACAGGATTACCGTCTCCGACTCAGCTGAAAACTTTCCTTGAGATTCTCTAATGCCACCTTTGCGCAGTAGCACAGTGGTATCACCATTGGCCAAGGCATCAACAGCGACTGACCACTCTTTTAATGCCGTTTGGATCAACATCCTGGCAATTCCTATTCGCTAAATCTGTACGCTCGCAAGCGAAGGCCAAAGCGGCCTCTCAACCAGCTTAAGCTGATTCCCCCGAGGATGCAGCCAATCGCGTAATCCAAAAAATCAGGCCATGAAAAGTGGGTGCCTAGCAGTAGTCGCCACCACAGCTGAGAAATCCAGGCGTCTGGGAAAGGAATGAGCTGGGTGATCTCAATGAGAGAGGTGAGGATGAAGGTTGCGATCGCAATCCATTTCACTGGCCAGCGCACGCGCCATGCTCCTACCAACCAAATCCAGGCCATTTCATACAGCACATCACCGCTGAGGCCGAGCAGCCACGGATAGCCCCACCCGTTGTAAAGAGTCTTGGCAATGCCAAAAGCAACCATCACCCCCAATGTAGAAAAACAGTACCAGCGGTAACGGGTTACCGGCGTCATAAGAGCGCCTCAACAAAATGAGTCAGGTCTATGACTACAGCGCACATGCAGCTAAATGCGGAGGAAAAAATGCGGAGGAAAAAGGTACGGAGGAAAAAGCTCTACAGTCTAGCTCCACGATCTAATGGTGGAAAGGGATGACGAGTAAGGGAGTTAGAGAGAGCGCGATCGCAGCCAAAGCCCCAAGCGAGACCTGAGAGAGCCCTGACAAATCATCTGAAAGCAGCGCATCTATCCGCTGCGCCAAGCGACTACGCGGCGCGGCGCAGCTAAACCCCGGACAAATCGACTCTGCCATCATCAGCGGCGCAGTCACCACACTCACCAAAGACTCTGCCAACACCAGCGAGTCTACCCGGCGAGACGCCCAATGGTCTGCGCGCACCTCTCGCAGCAGCAGCAGTTCCTGCCATAGCTGCTCAGAGTAGGGCAGCCAACCACTCACTCGGCGCAGCCCACCCAGCCAAAAAAACCAAAACGTATCCCGGTAGTGAACATGGCCCAGCTCATGGGCAATCACCGCCGACAGATGTTCTTCATCCAAGCAACTTATCAGCCCTTCACTCACCACCAAATCAGAAGACCAAAGCCCTACTTGCGCACTAAAAATTTCACGAACGCTCATTATTCGCCCAGGCACAGCCCCAAAGGCTGTTTCAATGGGCTGCTGTGGGCACAGGCGCATTTGCCAACGGGTTTTGATTGCGAGCCCGCCCAGATAGGTCCACAGGCCCAGCAAACATAAAACAAAGCCCAAAGACAGACCGTAGCTTGTCCAGCTATCCCAAACGGCAGGGCCGTCGGTGCCCATGGCCAAAATAGAAACGGCGGTCGCCAGTAAAAAAAGAGGCGGCACGACAAAGGCCGTCAGGGCTCTAGCCCAGCGTAGTGACCAATGTTTGGTTGGGCTGACTAGCTGACTGGTGTAACGGATGAAAACGGCGATCGCAACGGCCAGCCCAATCATGTGCAAATGCATCATTACGAAAGACCTCTTGCTTGGCGAGCGGCTTTCACTTTCTCCACAATTTCATCTAGCTGAGTCAGGCTTTCATTGTCGAGTTCTTCGGCAAAGGCGGCCACAATGTCTGGGCTACCAACCGCTAGGAACTGGTGGAGCTGATCGTGCGCGTTCAATACTTTGGCCTCATGCTGAGAGACCAGGGGCTGCCAGATATGCACACGGTTTGCGCGATCGCACGACACCCATCCTTTTTTCATCAGTCGCTTGAGCACCGTAGACACCGACGAGTAGGTCAGCTCACGATCAATATCTTCCAAAATAGTCTGATGTATGGTGGTGGCAGACGTCGGCCCCAGCGACCAGATAATTTCTAAAATCTCAGTTTCTAACGGGCCCAAAGATAACGTCTTGGGCCGATACGACGGAAAAGGAGTCATATATTACGCGGGAGCCGTACTTACAGCTGCGATAGCATCATGTCCTTATAAACCCTAGCACCGATAGAAATGAGCACAGCGGCTCAAACCCATGAATGCCAGGGTTATTCACTAAACAGCAACAATTCCTCATCTTTGACAAGGCGTCTATTGACTTTAGAGAGCGCTTTAAAACTGATTTAGAAAACGTAAATCACTACTGTACAGCCGACGAATATCGTCAATTTTGCTCTGCACCATCGCCAAACGCTCTACACCTAAGCCTGCCGCAAACCCTGAATACTCACTTGGATCGCAGCCCACCGCTTTGAGCACGTTCGGATCGATCATGCCGCAGCCCATCACCTCTAGCCACTGACCCTGCCAGCGCACATCCACCTCAGCAGACGGCTCAGTAAAGGGGAAATAACTCGGACGAAACCGCACTTCAATATCGCCAAACAGCGCCTCTAAAAAGAGCTGCACCGTACCGCGCAGGTCAGTGAAGGTAATGTCCTTATCCACTGCAAAAAATTCGATTTGATGGAACACTGCCGCATGGGTCGCATCTACCGTATCGCGGCGGTAGCAGCGGCCCGAAGCCAAGACACGCATCGGCGGCTCGTTATTCTCCATGTAGCGGATTTGCGTATTGGAGGTGTGCGTGCGCATGAGCTGACCACCAGGCAAATACAGCGTGTCTTGCATGTCGCGGGCAGGGTGATCGGGCAGAAAGTTTAGCGCTTCAAAGTTGTAGTAGTCGCTCTCAATTTCTTGGCTCTGAGCGACGGTGTAGCCTAAACCCACAAAAATATCGGTAATTTGGTCAATGATGCTGTTGATCGGGTGAACCCGGCCCTGGGGCTGATACACGCCCGGCATAGTCACATCCAGCGTTTCGGCAGCCAGCTGGGCTTTGATTTGGGCGGACTGTAAGTCCTCTTTTCGCTGCTCAATTTGGGACTGTAGAGCAGTTTTAGCTTCGTTTGCTAGCTTGCCAATTTTAGGGCGCTCCTCAGCCGAAATCTTGCCCATGCCACCGAGTACCTTTGAGAGGTCACCTTTTTTTCCCAGGTACCTGACGCGGACTTTATCGAGATCGTCTAGGCCAGCCGCTGCGCTAATGTCTTCGGCTGCACGTTGTTGAACGGCGCTGAGCTGTAACTCGATTTCGGATGATGACATGGGGCTGACGGCGAAAGGCTAAAAGAACGAAGGAGAAGAACGAACAATAAAAGCGGGCAATCAAGAAATCGCTGCGAGGTCTGAATCAAGTTATCTCAGACAAAAGCGGCAGCTTAGCTCAGATTGCAAATTAGTCTATGGTAACCTGCCAGTGAGGTCTAGATGCTGGCATTCCAGAAACAAGGCAAAAAATAAGGGCAAAAAAAGGCCAGAAACATTCAATGAATATATTGGTAAGCAATGACGACGGTATTTTTGCGCTGGGCATCCGTGCCCTGGCCAACGCCCTAGCCAACGCCGGACACACCGTCACTGTGGTTTGCCCCGACCGAGAACGCTCTGCGACCGGACATGGTCTCACCCTACACAGACCACTGCGCGTCAACCAGATAGAAGATGTTTTCAATCCAAACATTGAGGCCTGGGCCTGTTCGGGAACACCGTCAGATTGCGTGAAGCTGGCACTAGATGCTGTATTGCCCAGTCCACCGGACTTTGTTGTCTCTGGAATTAATCACGGGGCAAACCTGGGGACGGATGTACTGTATTCGGGGACGGTCTCGGCAGCGATGGAAGGCGTTTTAGAGGGAATTCCTGCGATCGCATTCAGCCTCACCAGCTTTTCGTGCAAAACATTTCAACCCGCCGCAGACTTTGCCGTCAAGCTCGTCGCCCACCTAGAGGCCAATCCTCTAAACCTACCGATTTTGCTGAATGTGAACGTACCGCCCGTTCCTGCCGAAGACATTAAAGGTGCTGTGGTTGCACGCCAGGGCATACGCCGATATTTTGACCAGTTTGAAAAGCGCACTGACCCCAGAGGCAAAATCTACTACTGGCTAGCAGGTGAAGTCATGGAGGAAGGTGAGGCAGAATCGCTATCGCCTAGTGGCCTCGTCTCAGCAGGTACAGATTCCGCCATAGAAGCTGAACGCGCTGCTCTCCAGGAAAAGTTCCGCACTGACGTCAGCGCGATCAAAGACAACTTCATCACCATTACGCCGCTGCAATACAACCTCACGGCTCACACCACGCTGACCTTTATCGACCAGTGGATGATGATATAGCAATTCGCTGATGCATTAGTGAATTGTCTTGGTGGACATTCCCTAGCGCCGTGCGACGACGCGGGCTTCCACCGCTGCTATGCACTTAGCGCCTTCTCGAATCAATGGTTTAGCTGCTCGTAGTACCTAAAGCTAAGTGCGGAAGCTCGTAGAGCGTTGAGCTCCGTTGTAAAAGTTGAGTGTTACAAAAGTTGAGTATAGATAGTGGCAAATGTAGTGCACAAAACGTAGCTAGACGAGAGCCATCCTCTACGATGGCGGCGATCTTCATGAGAGCCGAGCGGCTTGGGAGCTATCTGCGGTGGAAAATCCAACGGTGCGAATGCCAAAACCTGCTGAACAAGAGCTATTTGAGACGCTTAGTCATGAGCAACTGACGCTCGTGGCCAGTTGGTTACGCGAAGAGATCAGTCTAAACAGGCAATACTATGAGGCTAAGACGAGTCAAAGCGTGAGGCGGCTGAGCTTTGTGGCCGAGCGTATAGATGCGATCGCACAGCGCCTATCTAGTGGAGAACCTGCCTATCTAGAGACACCTGCCTCAGAAGAAGACCCAGAAGGCGGCCCAGAAGGCGGACCAGAACGGCCCTGGCGCTTTAGTGAAGAATACTGGGAGCGCTACGAAAAAGATGATTAACCGGACATCTGTGTTACGGAAAACCTTTCTACAAACAAATTTAATAGATTGATAGCGAAAGCGAGCCACTTGCCTTGGGCACTATGCAAGGAGGACATTCTAGTATTTCGAGCAGGCCGGTATGGCATCCTTATAACCTAATAAGGGATGCAAAAGAACTGTAAGAATAGATAGTAATTCCTCCAAATCACTTCACGTAAGGCTCATGTCAGATCAGCACGGTCAATTTTCGATATGCTTTTGGGGCGTCCGGGGGAGTGTTGCTTGTCCGGGCCAAACGACGGTTCGCTATGGCGGCAATACAGCCTGCATCGAAATGAACGTCGGCGGCCAGCAGCTGATTTTTGACGGCGGCACCGGCCTCAGGAATCTGGGTCAAAAAATGCTGGGCCAGATGCCTGTTCAGGCCAATATGTTTTTCACCCATTCCCACTGGGACCACATTCAGGGCTTTCCTTTCTTTGTCCCTGCGTTTGTGCCAGGAAATAAGTTTAAGATTCACGGCGCGATCGCACCCAATGGCTCCACCATCGAGCAGCGCCTAAACGACCAGATGCTGCACCCCAATTTCCCCGTGCCTCTGCAAATCATGGGCGCTGAGCTAGAGTTTTGCGACATTGAAGTCGGCGAAGTCGTCAAAATTGGTGACATCGAAATCAGCAATGCCATGCTCAACCACCCTGGCGAAGCGGTCGGTTACCGCGTCAGCTATAAAGGCCACTCTGCTGCCTACGTCAGCGACACCGAGCACTTCCCTGGCCGCCTAGACGACAACGTCCTGCGCTTGGCAAAGGATGCCGACGTTATGATCTACGACAGCACCTACACAGACGACGAATACTACGACGAAAAATCTAGCAAAATCGGCTGGGGTCACTCCACTTGGCAAGAAGCCGTCAAGCTCGCCAAAGCCGCCAACGTCAAGCAGCTCGTCATTTTTCACCATGACCCCGGCCATACAGACGAATTTATGGACGACATCGTTCGCCAAACCTCCCAGGCACTCCCCGGCACCATCGTCGCCAAAGAGGGCATGGTACTAGAACTCATCACCGAAGAGTCACCAGCAGTAGCCACGGTCTAAACCTCCCACACCGACTGCAATATCAGTCCTGTGCCCCCTGCTAACGCTATTTAGCAGGGGGCTATTTGTGTCAAACTGTAAAGCGTGTGGATTACGTCTTCTTTAGCAGCGGCGAAAGGCCCTGCACAGATAGCGCTGGGAAACTTTGACGGCGTACATTTGGGTCATCAGCAGGTGATGGCCCAAATTTTGTGTGAGCCGCTTTCTAAAGGTAACGGGCAAGCCCCGCAGGCAGCCGCATCTCAGGCAGACACATCTCAAAAAGCCACGAACAACGTCTCTATTCAGGCCTTTCACAGCGGCATTTTAGCCTCTGGATACAGCTATCTCAGCTCAGACACATCGACTAACGGCAGTTCTAGCGCCATAGCCTTGCCCGTCGGCCCGCCGCTGCCGGCATCTGGCCACTATGCCACCGTCGTGACCTTTTCACCGCACCCCCACGAATATTTTTCAGGGGTTGCCCGTCCTCTACTCACTCCCGTTGCCGAAAAAATCTGGCGGCTCTCGCAGCTAGGCATTCATCAGCTGATTATGCTGCCGTTTGATCGCTCACTGGCCGAGTTGAGCCCACAGGCCTTTGTAGAAGATATTCTGATAGACGGCTTGCAGGCCAAAAAAATCAGTGTGGGCAGTGATTTTCACTTTGGCAAAGGCCGTACAGGAAACGCGCAAAACCTAACAGAAATCGCAGGTACGCACAAGGTTCCTGTCGTGCAGGTACCGCTAAGACAGCTAAAAGGAGACCGCATTAGCAGCTCGCAAATTCGTGAGGCGCTCAATGATGGGAACCCAACAGTGGCCGCTGAATTACTAGGCCGGGCCTACACCCTCACTGGACGCGTCGTGCAGGGCCAGCAGCTCGGGCGAACCATCGGATTTGCGACCGCAAACTTAAGCATTCCTATCAAAAAGTACCTACCTAGAAAGGGCGTCTATAGCGTTTGGGCGTTCGGCGCTGATAGTGAACCTGTCAAAGGCGTTATGAACATTGGTAATCGCCCCACTGTAGCGGGGCAGACGCTCAGCATAGAAGTTCATCTGCTGAACTGGACAGGCAACCTATACGGCAAGGTACTCACCGTCAGCCTGGAGCAGTTCATCCGCCCAGAGCAAAAGTTTTCCTCACTTGCTCAGCTAAAGTCACAGATTGCGAAAGATTGTGACGTCGCTAGGCACACTTGAAACCCGTGAGGATGCGCCTCTTTAGTCAGCAATTGATTAGTCAGCAATTGATTAGTCAGCAATTGATTAGTCAGTAATTGATTAGAACTTTTGCCCACCCGTTCCGGCTTCATCAGCTTTCGGATGGCCAGATAGCGTTCGTCTGCGCTCTGTTTTAGTCCACACACGATAAAGCCAAAGCGTCCTTGCCGCACCGACAAGGACCGACAGGAGATGATACAAACCACCACAGAAATTAACGTAGCAATAAAAAATAAAAGAGATTCTTGAGCAAGCATCACATTTTTTATGACTGGCAGCTCAAAATCTTAAATCCATATAAATCTCTAAATGGTGGGCTGAGATCCTTGATATGCCTAGTATAGGCGGCTTCAGCAGACGCTATATATTCTCCCTTTAAAGCGCCTTGTTAACCGTTGAAGTTAAGCGCTAACGCACTCACCAACAATTGGCCAACGCATCTTTTCCAGCTGGCTGATAGCGCTGCTTTTTCTCATCTATTTCAAGGAAAACGTTCATGATTCAATCTATTGCGAAACAAGTCGAATCAACCCCTTTATTCCATGCTCGCTACGACAATTTCATTGGGGGCAGATGGGTTGCGCCGGTTAAACGCCAATATTCTGACAACCTTTCTCCGATTACGGGTAAGCCCCTTTGCCAGGTACCCCGCTCCACTGCTGAAGATGTAGAGCTGGCCCTCGATGCTGCCCACGCTGCCAAAGACGCCTGGGGCCGAACGGCTGTGACAGAGCGGGCGCTGATTTTGAATCGGATTGCCGACCGCATGGAGTCTCACCTAGAGCGACTTGCAGAGGCCGAAACTTGGGATAACGGTAAGCCCATTCGCGAAACGACCATGGCCGATGTGCCTCTGGCCATTGACCATTTTCGCTATTTTGCCGGGTGTATTCGCGCCCAGGAAGGCACCATTGGCGAAGTAGACCGCGACACGGTGGCCTATCACTTCCATGAGCCCTTGGGCGTGGTGGGTCAGATTATTCCTTGGAACTTTCCACTGCTGATGGCGGCATGGAAGCTCGCACCGGCTTTGGCAGCGGGTAACTGTGTGGTGCTCAAGCCTGCCGGGCCGACCCCTGCCTCTATTTTGGTGTGGCTAGATCTCATTGGTGATTTGCTGCCGCCGGGTGTGCTGAATGTGGTGAATGGCCCCGGTGCAGAGGTGGGTAAGGCGCTGGCCACGAGCCCTCGCATTGCGAAGGTTGCCTTTACCGGAGAAACCACCACGGGCCGGTTGATCATGCAGTACGCGTCACAAAATATTATTCCGGTGACGCTGGAGTTGGGGGGCAAATCGCCCAATGTCTTCTTTGAAGATGTGTGTGCGGAAGATGATGCTTTTCTTGATAAAGCGATTGAAGGCCTGGTGATGTTTGCCTTTAACCAGGGTGAGGTGTGTACCTGTCCTTCTCGGGCGCTGATTCAAGAGTCGATTTATGATCGCTTTATGGATAGAGCCCTAAAGCGAATTGAACAGATTCGCCTGGGCGACCCAATGAGTTCTAACACGATGATGGGGGCTCAAGTTTCGCTTAATCAGCTGGAGAAAATCCAGGCCTACGTGGACATTGGCCGTCAGGAAGGGGCGGAGTGTTTGATTGGTGGAGAGCGGGCTCGGCTTGAGGGTGAGCTAGCAGAAGGCTATTACTTCCAGCCAACGGTGCTGCGCGGCCACAACAAAATGCGCATCTTCCAAGAAGAGATCTTTGGTCCTGTGCTGTCGGTGACGACCTTTAAAGACGAAGCAGAAGCACTAGAGATTGCTAACGATACGCTGTATGGCCTAGGGGCTGGCGTGTGGAGCCGAGATAGCAACCGCGCCTACCGATTGGGCCGCTCTATTGAGGCGGGCCGCGTGTGGGTAAATTGCTATCACCTCTACCCTGCCCATGCGGCCTTCGGCGGCTACAAGCAGTCTGGCATTGGCCGAGAGACTCATCAAATGATGCTGGACCACTACCAGCAGACGAAGAATATGCTAGTGAGCTACAGCCCAAATGCGCTGGGCTTTTACTAAGTCGCTGCTGCTAACGAAGTGATGGAATAGCGCCTTGACGGAGGGTGAGTCTTCACGGTGGAGGCTGACCCTTTTGCATAAGACCCTTTTGCATATGACCTTTTTGCATACGCCTGCAGTTTGGATGTGAATAGTTTGGATATGAGTAGTTTAGATATGAGCAGGATTAAGCGAGTGGCCGTGACGGCCACGGCGAAAGCGTTGATTCACCATTTACAAGAAAAGCACGGGCCGCTGATGTTTCATCAGTCTGGGGGCTGCTGTGATGGTAGTGCCCCGATGTGCTACCCCATGGGCGATTTTATGGTAAGTCATCAAGATGTGAAGCTCGGCAATATTGAGGGCTGCCCTTTTTATATGGGAGTAAAGCAGTATGAATATTGGCAGCATACGCAGCTGATTTTGGATGTGGCGCCTGGGCCGGGCGGCAGTGATTTTTCGTTGGAAGGGCCACAGGGGGAGCGATTTATTACGCGATCGCGTCTTTTTAGCAATGCTGAGCGGCAGGTCTTGCAGCAGGAGCTAGCTGAGGCCAATCCGTAAGCTGTTTCGTTCTTTTGCTCAAAGTGTCACCCTATTTTGAATCTTTCCGAAAGATAACGAACTTCTTTATTTCACCTGCTCTTAACCTGTCGCTCGTATAGTCTAGAACCCAAATACCTAAGACTCCGAGAAGCATCACCATCTATGACTATGAAACGCCGCAATTTTTTGTTGTTTCTAGGAGCTGCCGCAGGAACGGCAGCATTGCCTTTAAAGGGTTGTCGACAATCAAACAGCGGGCCCTCGGACGGTGGACTGTTTGGAGTCGGGCCGTCGAGCAATCGCCCGGCCCCCTTCAGCCCGATCAAAAGCCCCATGCCCTACGAGGCGATTAACGTTAGCAGTGCGCAGCAGGCGACAGAATTTGCTCAATACGCCGTTCAAGATGACATCGTCCTTCCTGAAGGCTTTACCTACGATGTCATCGCTGCCTGGGGAGACCCCGTTGGCGACTCTCGCTTTGGCTACAACAATGACTATCTCTCTTTTATCTCTACCGGGAAAGACGAAGGCTATCTGACGATCAATTTTGAATACATCAGCACGGCCACATGGGAGCAAACCTACGAGGCCGTTATCGGTCAGACTTTGCCCTTTGACGAAGTGACCGAGGCTTTGAAAAAGCTAGAAGAGCAGGCGGTCGATGCGTACAACTTGCCAAAAGATGACACGTTGAAGAACCAGATTAAGCAGATTTCGAGGGAGATGCTGATTGATCAAGGGCTTGGAGTGATTTTTGTACGGCGCAATGAGGAAGGGCAGTGGGTGAGGGTGGAGAGCGATCGCGATCGCAGAATCTCAGGCATTGCTGGCCTCGATGATGGCAACTATCTCAAGTCCACTGGGCCTGCGGTTGCGATCTTTAATAAGCAAAATACGCAGGGCCATAGTGATGGGTTGGGCGATCGCATCATTGGCACCTTTGGCAACTGCGCAGGCGGCACTACGCCATGGGGCACGAGCCTCAGCGCCGAAGAAAATATCCAATATCAGGTGCCCGAAGGCGTCTACAGCGATGGTTCGTCATTTGAACCTAGCAAACAGTCTTTCAATGCTGGCTTCGATGGTCAGGGCAATGTCTTTGGCCTGGCGGGCAACAAGTACGGCTGGATTGTTGAGATAGACCCAAGCGATCCAAATGACTATGGCACGAAGCATACCTGGATGGGGCGCTATCGTCATGAGGCGGTGGGCATTCGGGCGGTGAGTGGCAAGCAGCTGGCGTTTTATTCGGGGTGCGATCGCAGAGGCGGTCACGTCTACAAATTCATCAGCACTGGCACCGTCAGCAGTCCAGAAGATAAAGCCAACTCACAGCTACTGAGCGATGGGATGCTCTACGTCGCCAAATTCAACCCAGACGGCACTGGCGAGTGGATGCCACTTAACCCCTCTACCCCCGTTAATCCAGTTCTTCCCAGCCAAGTGATGGGCGGCCTCGTAAAGCTACCTCAGCGCCCAGAAGGCGGCTTTAGCAAGGTAGAAGACGATGCGATCGCAACCAAGCTAGCCGATACCTTCGCAACCCTAGGCGACCTCTACGAAGGCACCGACCTCGAAAAGCAGGGCGCTATCCTCATCGACGCTCACTACGCCGCAAACGCCATTGGTGCAACGGCCACCGCTCGCCCCGAGGATACTGAAGTCTCAGCCGATGGCACCTTATTCATTGCCTTCACCTCTGGCACCCCCGGCAGCGACGGCGGCCCAGACAAAACTATTTTCGTCGGCCCCAATGGCGAAGAAGACTACGAAGCCGGCTGGATCATGAAAGTCATCGAAACCGACAACGAACCCGGCTCACTCACCTTTAACTGGGAAATCTTTGCCACGGGTGGCGAACCCACAGACGGCGGCTTTGGCTTTGCCAATCCAGACAATTTAGAATTCGACAATCAGGGCAACCTTTGGGTCGTTACAGACATGTCCACCAGCACTCACAACAAACCCGTCCCTGCCCAGCGTAAAAATGACGACGGTGAAGAGATCACTGGCAAAGGCCTCCTCGGCCTCTACGGCAACAACTCCCTCTGGCAAATTTCCCTCGAAGAAAGCACCAAAGGCGAAGCCAAAATGTTTGCCTATGGCCCCATGGAATGCGAGCTTACCGGCCCCTTCTTTACCGATGACGGCAGTACGCTCTTCCTGGCTGCGCAGCATCCCGGCGAGCGCAACGGTATCCGCGAGGCCATGGCTGCTGAGACCCGCGAATTCGAGCTAAAAACCACAGACGGCACAGCTTTCTTGCAGCAGCGAGAAGTGCCCGTCGGCTCCAACTGGCCTGCAAAGACAGAAAATGCCCCACCCAAACCTGCCGTCGTTGCCATCCGCAGAATAGAAACAGGCGCGAGCATCGTGTAGCGTTATATCACTCGCGCTTACTCTCTCTCCAAATGTCTCTTTCTCAAATCCTTTGGCAAGCCAACCAAGACCTCGCTGATGCTTCCTTGCATAATACATTTGTACAGGGCATCGGCGATGGTTCTTTGCCCAAGGAAAAGTTTGCCTACTATGTCGGTCAAGACGCCTTCTTTTTAGAAGCCTTTGCCCGCGCTTACCGCTTCGCCGCCGCAAAAGCCCCCGACTGGGAAAGCTTTCAAACCTTCCACGCCCTAGCCGACGGCGTCCTGAAAGAGCTGAACCTGCACCAAAGCTATGCCGAATCCTGGCAG
>JBCBKQ010000083.1:0-21872 GCA_038521595.1 Cyanobacteria bacterium J06627_28
TAGCCTTGTATCGCTGCATTCCCCCTTTGGCAGTCCTCGCAGTGACATTCGTGGATTGTCCTCAAGTTCATAGGCTGAAGCTGCACAGATATTAGGTGTTTTTAGATTAGCTCATATCCATGAGGTTATTTATTTGCAGACCCTTAGATAGTGATGGCAAGCCCGTTGGTATCACCATTGAGCATTATTCTCAAATGGTAGACTCGACTGCTATCGAAACTATTTTGCCTGCCTTAACTACCTCGCTGGCTGCTTAATGCTTGAGTGCTAGCTATACCATAAACAGTTTGATTTCATGCTTGGAGACGCTGTTCGACGGTATCTGCTGGGGCAAATAAGTTTTGCAATCGCTGTAGAGACTGCCCGCCAGAATAAAACAGGTCTCCTTTCCCTATAGCTTCTGAAGAGTTGCTTAGAACACTCGCTAGGGGCTACAACCCCTGTTAAATAAACAACTCTTCTACGCAAACATCCTAATGGATTAGGACGTTTTCTATAACAGGTTGGCCGCAGCACCTTACTTTACTGCCCAAGATAATTGTAGAGTCTGCGGTGCTCGCTTATTGAAATAAGCTGGCTGAGACATTGAACCTCTCAGCTAAGATATTAGCTTGGGCTTCGCTAATGGTCTGTTTACCTGAAACAATCTCTATGACCTCGTCATGGGAGCCAATAGTGCCCACTAAAGCTGATGGCTGAGTGCCACTAGCTTCAAGAATGTGGCGCAAGATGCTATCAGGTGAAGGTTTTGGCATGGGAGAGTATTCTGCTTCGTAGGCTTCAACTAGCGTCACGAGTAGCAAATAGATAGCCGTTTCTTCTGAGGTACGGCTATTGTTAAACATAAGCTTTTCAATAATAGATAAAGCTCGCTCATATTCTGACTGTGAATCGATTACCTTGGGTGAGATCTTTGTCAGTAAGCTGTTATAAGCGGTGGAATCAATAGTAAGGGTCATTCTTCCATTTATCCTTATCGTAATCAGCGTGAGTGAGAAAATACTTGTAATAAACGACGCTATGAACGTAGTCAATGCCGACAATTAAACGGTATTTGTTTCCTTTGACGTTGAACACAGTAAAATTCCCAACTGTTTCTGCGTCACGATATATTGCTCTAACATCTTCTAGCTTTTTCCATCTGGCTTTTTTGACCGTTGCATACCATTCTTCAATAGTAGAGCCTACGTCGGGATAATGAGCTGCATCCTTGCGAAGCTTCTGAATGGAAATCAGGTGCATTGGCAGTCACCTCAGTCATAAACAGTTTAATTTCATTCTTGGAGAAGCTGTGCAACGGTATCTGCCGGGGCAAATAAGCTTTGCAATCGCTGTAGAGACTGCCCTCCAGAATAAAACAGGTCTCCTTTCCCTAACAGGTTGGCCGCAGCGCCTTCTTTGCTGCCCAAGATAATGGCAGAATCTGCGGTGCTCGCTGTTCGCAGTGCGATTCTGCCTGGCAGGTTAGAGCGGATGAGCGGTGTGACCACTTTAGCTTCGGGGCGTTGGGTTGAGATGACGAGATGAATGCCAGCTGCACGGGCCATGGCACCTAGCCGCTGAATGCTTTGCTCCAGGGCTTTCGCGGTTTCTTTATCAGCCATGAAGTCGGCGTATTCATCAAAAATGCACAGCAGGCGAGGCAGTGGTCGTTCGCCTTTTTGTTGGGATTGTTGATTGTAACCCGATAGATTAGAACAGCGGCTTTGCTCAAACTGCTGGTAGCGGTCGTCCATTTCAGCGACGAGGCGTTCCATGAGCGCGATCGCATCTTCTTTGTCTTTGACAATGGGCTCGTATAACCATCGCATGGTTTCAAATTCGGGAAAGGTGACTCGTTTAGGATCTACTAAGGCAACTTGTAAATGGCTAGGATCGTGCCGGACAATGATGCTGAGGAGGAGTGATCGCAAGAATTCGCTTTTACCGCTTCCTGTTGTACCACCGACTAAAAAGTGACAGGTATTAGGATTTGATAAATCAGCTTCAATCAACTGACCTTCTAAGTTGATACCCATGGCCACTTTGGCTTTGGCCCCGTTTCTTTCTGCGGCGCTTTGTACAAGCTGATAATAATCTTTGAAAAAAGCGGTTTGCCGATCTGGCCGAGGTAAATCGACGCTGATATAGCCTGCCTGGGGGGCCATCATGGGTGGATTGTGCAGGCCTAAATGCACCCTAATATCATCTTCAAACTTGAGAATGGAGCTAACACGTACGCCTAAGTGCGGCTTCAGCTTTACACGTACAAAGGCTGGGCCCAATAGCGAACCAATATAATCCACACCAACGTTAAAAGACTGTAAAACTTCCACTAGCTGCATAGCAAGGCTTTCGGTTGCTGCGTTGGTAGTTGCTATGGGTGATGATGTTGTTGTTGTTGCTGTTGTTGCCTGTGAGGATTGATTGGACTGTTTCTCAGAGACTGTTGAAGGTTGGGACTTGGCTTGGTTAGTGGGTTGCTTGAGAGTTACTTTTGGTGGAGGCTGCGTAGCGGCTATCTCAAGAGTATCTACCTGTAGTGATTCGACCCAGAGCGTATCTACTTTGACGGGTACAGACGTATCTACGGTAAAGCTTTCTACCACTGAGCCAGCAACGAGCGGTGGAATATCATTTATCAATACTGGTTCTGGTAGCAGCACTTGGTTAGGAATAGAAGCAGCACTAGCTGTGTCAAAGTAAGTTTGGCATTTCTTCTTTTGGGGGCAAATGTTGCATAGCCCAGGGTGTACTGTTTCTGGGGGTGGGCTGGGCTGAGAGGGTTGCCAAGCTAGCCACTCCCTCATTTTTTGGAGTTTGTAGGGAATGAGTCGGTGCACTGTGCTTTCGAGTTTATCCCAGGAATATTCAACGCCTTCCCACTCTGGAAGTACGCTGTACACCGCAGAGTTTATGTTTACCTGGAGCTGTTGCTTGAGCATGTAGCTGTACAGGGCCACTTGCGCTAGCTGCGCAGCAGGGTCGGTTGCCTGATACGTTTTGTACTCGACGACGCACAGGCGCTGACGCTCAAAGTCGTATAAAAGGCTGTCAAAGCGACCTCTTACAAGCTGGCGCTCGCCATTGGGCAGGTCAAAGTCAAACTTTACTTTTAGCTCTTGGGCTAAGAACGTTTTACCAATGACTTCGCTAGCAGAACAAAGCTTGCGATTGCTCACTAATAGATCTGCCCATCGTCGAATGAGCCCGGTGATGCCTTCCCATAGGTGATTGAGCTTGGCTACTTTTTGAGGACTTGCTTTAATGGTCTCCTGCACCAGGGGAAAAAATATGGCGCGGTACAGCTGCTGCTGAATTTGCTGGGCGAGGAGGTTGGGTGTGAGCTGTGTGGCCTCTGGCGTGAGGAGGTCAGCGATCGCACTATCAGAAGTAATGTGATCGACGCAATCATCACACAGCTTATGAAAAGTCAGCCCAATGCCCCCACCTGACGGATCGGATGAGCGAAACATCGTAAACCCACCTTCGTGATGGCCCAAATACATCAGCCGAGGACACTCAAAGGCCAGCCGTACTTTGGTCACGCTGAGCGATTTTAGAGATTTTGAAGAAGGACTCATCGGCTAAAGACACTTTTAAAATGTCAAGCAGGGATGTGGCAAAGCAGCTGATTTTCTGGCTTAGCGTTGGGATCTAGCAGCTGAACTCTATTGGCATTGCAGAGTGCTTTTACGACGTTCATCACGGCTGCCGGGTTTATGTCAGGCACCTGCTCTTGTGTGTTTTCGATCAATACCTGTAGGCCCATCATAGACTGCGTGGTCATAATGTTAATGATGTAGCGCTCTGCGAGTTCCTGGGGAGACTGCCTCCGAGGCGGAGGCGGAGGTGAGATGATGGGAGGAAGAATTTGTGGATCGGTAGAGCCATCTGACTTGCGGTGAGTCGTCGATTGAACAACGCTCAACTGCTGTAGCAGGCTACAGGGAGAGAGAACATTGCTTTCTCTGACAAAGGCCTGTAATTCTTTTACCTGGGGCGTTTTTGTCCCAATGACTAGCTCGCCGCCAGCCGCAGCATTGACGAGTCGATGATAGGTTTCCAAATATTGGACTGACTGTAAATCGGGTTGGAGATGCTGGTGCGAGCTATCTGAGAAGATTGTTTGAAAAAGCTGATAGCCTTTGTTCTTTGCTGTGCCTAGTTTTGCTTTTCGAATGAGATAAATGCGATCGCGTGTTCTCCCTTTTTGCATTTTTTCGCAAGCTTTCATCACATGACAAAACGAGTTGAGGTTGCTATCTTCTGTCCAGACAATGCACACCCTGCCTGAGTGCTCATGGCCAAGAGAGTAGCTGCGATATGTGGGACTTGGTAGAATCGCATGCTGCACCTGAGGCACCTCTAACGCTTCTAAAACCTCTTGTAATCGGCGAACCAATTCCGGTGAAGAAAATTGAGAGATTCGTCGTAGGTGGCTGCCGGTCTCTTGAAACTCTTTTTGCCACGTCAGCTCAAAGCTGGCGTGATCGCTCTCCTTTGAAGAGGGTTTGATCGGCTCTGTCTGTAGCTCTCTCGTGCCCCGATCAACAACGGTTTGACTGGGCAGTGGAGGAAGTTTGCCAGTTTGCTTAAACTCTCGAATAAGCTGCTCAGCCAGCATCAGGGCCAATCGGGGTAGCAGCCTGCCACCGGGATGCTTATGTTCTAGCCAGTCTTGGGTAAGCGGTTCAATCGGTGAATCAGGCGTAGGCTCAGCTGCCGCATGTAAAGGAAGTAGCCGAGAAGCCCAAAGATGAGTGGCCTGTTCTATTGTGATTTTGGGTAGGGTCAGGCGCTGATCAACACGGGCACGATTGGCATACTCAATTTGGTCTTCGTTTTCATTCCAATTGCTGGTAATCAGGCTAATGACCACCAAAAAGTTTTTTAGCTTTTCGTTGTGAATCATCGTATTCACATTGAACATTGCCTTTAAGCCGGTTTGACCGTTTGGCATATTTGGCAGGTTATCCAAGTTATCAAAGCACAGGACAATAGGCTGAGTTGAGTCAGCCAGCCAGCCCAAATTACTCATCAGCTTTTGGGCAGCATCTTCAGAATCGATAGAACGCTTTACCCACAAGCGCTGCATGTCTTCATCATCTAAGTCTTCACCGCGTAGCCAGTCAGCTGCGATCGCACTCAATTCAGGATCGAGCAATCCATAGATAACGTTAAAAAACTCCTTCCCCTGGTACGCCGTTGGGAAGCTGGCTCTCATATCACGGATAAATACCTGCCGTTCACCCATCAAGCGCTTAGCCAAACCCTGCTGTTTGAAAAAAGTGAGACCCTTCAGCCAACGCATGAGCTGTGAGTCTGTTTGTCCTTCTGGAACTGCCATGAGACTATCAACCGTTTGGCGAAGTACATGCCGCCAGATAAATTGACTGTCTGGCCAGGGCCCAATATAGGCAAAACAGGCCCGGTCATTCAGTCGACGCTTTATGCGACCGAGCAAATGGCTTTTGCCAGAGCCCGAATCACCTAGCAGCATCAGCGTCCTCGTTTTACGGTCTTTGGCAACTTGCATCAGTGCCGACTCTACACTGTCTACGACATGCTCATGGATGGACGTCACTTCTTGCGAGTGATTTTGCTGTTCTTTCCAAAAGTTGCCAGGTTTAAACGTGGTCGGATCAAAAGGATTGAGATTTTTGCGGATGAGTTGCTCTAGAGATGTCACGCTGAAATACTCTGTTTAAGTAAAGTGTTCTCAAAATTGATTGTCAGAACTGGCGTCATTCTGACGGACTGCTACAGAACGCTGATAAAAAATAAATAGCCACCGTTGTCTTGTCGAATACCCGCAGCCATCTGTTTTTGCGTATAGTTGCCCTGATCGTGCAAGCTGCTTAGGTCAATGGTTCCTTCTCTCTGTAGAGCGTATAGGAGATGATCCAGCTCGGTGCGGGTGAGCAGTGGCTGGAGCTTATCGCGCAGGTGGAAAATGGGTAGGTAATTTTTATTACCCACTAGCGGATCTAGCTGTCGAATGTGTTGTAAAACAGCCTGCTTGTCTGGCTTGGATTGTGAGCCAATCGGCATCGTGTTATTGAGCTGATTGCCTGGCTGACTCAGCGGCTTCTGCCCGACGGGCTGACCTAAAGGAATCGACTGCCCGGCGGCTGGGCTAGCATTGTTTTTTAAGAATTGGACGTAGTAGCCCAGCTTGGTAGCGGTGACTCCCCAATTGCCCGTTGGCACATATTCTTCTCTTAAAAATCGTTTGCCCTGAGTACTGAGCCAAACTTCAGTGACCTTGGATTCGCTAATTTTGATTAGGCCGCGATCGCCCAATCTTTGAATCAGCTCCTGACGTTCCTCTGCGGGTACCTTTTTGCCCAATTCCCCAGGGCTAATAGTCTCCTTCTTGCAAGCCTCTAAAGCGCTAATCTCTTTTGGATTGAGCTGGATGGGGAGATTTTCGCCATCTCTGCCTAGCAGCGCTTTTCCAGGGCCATTGATTATAAACTTTGAAATCTCTCGGCTGCACTCTACCAGGCCCTTTGCCACTAGAGCCTCACAAGTTTTATCTCGCTCACTGGCGGGCGTATTGCTATTAGGCTTGATTTTCGTGATTTTGCTACGGTATCCATCAAAATGGACCAAATCTAGCAAAAATTTAAGCTCAGTCGCCTTCAAGCCGGCCATAAACGCTCGCTCATTCTACTTTTATAAGGACTCTAACAGTTTAAGTAAACTTGATGCTTTGGTAAGTGATTTTATGTTTTTGGTTTGATTTCTATGGATTGATTTTATTTGGTTTAGTTTACCCATGGCCTATTGGTCTCTCTCTTACAAAATGTCTTTTACAAAATGTCCTTCCGCTTTTGTTGCCACAGGCTGATGCTTAAGCACACAAGACTATGCACACAGAGTACTGCCCAATTCAGCATCAGATTTTCCCAGGTGGCATCGTAGGTGGAGGAGCCGTCGAAGGGGAGTGTTACACCTGGTACGGCGTCTGGCACCATGGCATTGACGTCTAGTACGGCGGCGTAGGCTCCGATAGACCAGCGGCTGGCCATGATCCAAGAGAGCAGGCGGGCGATGCCTTCGATGTCGAATAAGATGCCTGAGAAGATGATTTGTGGAATCAGAATGAGAGGAAGGGCGCTGTTGGCCTGGGTGGGATTTTTGACGATAGAAGAGATCATTAGGCCAAGGCTGGTGCTAGCCAACAGTGTCAAAAAAGTCGTGATGATTAGGCCTATCCACCAAGGTACGAGGTCTGGCTGTGGCCCTTCAAAGGCAAGCACAATGACGATCATCAGCAGTAGAGCTTGAATGACGGCTAGGCCTGCATGAATGGAGAATTTTGAGCCAAGGTAGGGGATGAGTCGTAAGTTGACTAGGCGCTCGCGCAGGTAGATATTGGCTTCTTTGACGATGGTTTGGGCGGTGCCAGAGAGGCCGACCCAGATGGTGGCGCAGGTGAAGACGAAGAGAACACGCAGGGCGAGGGGTGCCTGTGATGGATCGAGATCGCTGCCGGGGTCTGCCAGAGGAGCCTGGTCGGGGAGCGCAAGGCGAATGAGGATAACGCCGATGGGGCCAGTGAGAAACAGGAGCAGGAGACTAAAGCGATCGCGTCCCACTAAGGTCAAATACCGCCGACCTAAAATAATCCACTGCCGTAGAGGAGACGTTTTCTGTCTTTTGGGCTTTTCTGAAAACGTGGCATTTTGTGCGGCGCTCAGTACGGTTTGTACATACTGCGCATGGTCTGGCGAGGCCTGAAATTTGTTAGACCACTGGGCGACGTTTTGTGCTCGCTCGGCGTCGTTATTGCCTTCATCTAGCTTGATATAGATGTCGGCAAAATACTTAAAGTCTGGCTCTGGCGCATCAAAAAAGACCATGGCTCGCTCTGGTGGGCCAAAGTAGCAGAGCTGTCCGCCGCTGCCCATAAATGCAACGCGATCGCACGCCTCCAGATTAGAGGTCGCATGGGTCACCAGCACAATCGTGCGCCCGTCATCTGCTAGCTCTCGCAGCAGCAACATCATCTTTTTATCGAGCCCTGGGTCGAGGCCAGAGGTGGGCTCATCTAGGAAAAATAGCTTTGGATTTGCCAATAGCTCTACCGCGATACTGACGCGCTTACGCTGTCCGCCACTGAGTTGCGACACCACCGTATGCCTGACATGGCTAAGCTTTACCTGCTCTAGCGTGCGCTTTACCGCTGCTGGAATATCAGTATCTGGCGGCAGCCGTAGCTCACAGGCGTAAGACAGCACCTCATCTACCGATAGATTGCGATGGACGATGTCGTCCTGGGGCACATAGCCAATCTCTGCGCGATATAAATCAAAGTTTTGCCGGAGGTCATCGCCATTGATCAGCACTTTGCCCGAGGTGGTGGGTGCAATGCCCAACAGCGTTTTCATAAGGGTCGATTTACCCGCGCCACTGCCGCCGACAATGGCCACGAGCTGACCGGGTTCAATGGCTAGCGATACGTTGTTTAGAATCGTTTTTTTCGTATTGGCGTACTTCACCTGCCGCACCAGATTCAGTGCATCGATGCGGATTTGATCGCCTTTATCGAATATTTCCAGCGTTTCATTGCGGAAAATCAGCGTGAAGGGGCCGATTTGAATGATGTCGCCGTTTTGTAGATCAGTAGGCGCGGTGATTCGTTTGCGGTTTACGTAGGTGCCGTTTGTGCTGCGATCGCGCAACACATACCTGCCACCGCCCTCTCTGACAACCGCCGCATGAAACCGAGATACCGATGGTGCATCTAGCGTCATGGGTATCGCATTGGGCACGCCGCCCGGCTCACGACCCAGGGCAACTGTGGGCTCTACCGCACCCTTTAAGTTGAGCTTGGCCCTCGATACATTTGCCGTGATGGGTGCACTGGGCTTCAGCACGTAGTTCAGCAAAATCATATTTTGAGGATTTTGCCCGATCTGTAGCTGCGCATTTTTATTGAGCAGCAGGCCCGGCTGCGTCTGCACCCGAGTATGGTTCATAAATAGGCCATTCGTACTCGGCTTGGCATTGCCATCGCCATCTTGAATGCGATACTGATTGCCTTCTCGCCGAAACACAATGTGCTGCCCGGATATGACGCCCCAACCTTGCTCCGGCACAATCAAATCTGCCCAGGTGCTGTCACGACCCAGCCGGTGGACTGGTTGGGTCAGGTCAAAGCGAACCATTTGGCCCTGATTGTTTAGCTCAATGTAGGGGCTGGTGAGTATTGTTTTAGAAGAGGGGCTTTGCATGGGCGATCGCGATCAATATTTTTTGTGTGCCGCAAAGGATGTCTTTGGCAGATGTCTTTAGACAAGGTGTCAGTGCCAGAGTGTTACTTAAAATAGCGGTCGAAAGGGTGGGAGCGCATATAAATAAGGTAAAGCTCTCAAACAATTTCTTTCATCAGCAGAAAAAAGTCATTACAATCTTTTCACGCCAAATGACAAACACAATAACAGTCACAATAGTTGTACACAGTATGTGTGATTAAGGACGCATCTTGTGTGGTTTTTGGGTTTTTGGGGCTGTTTCGGGATTTTTAGCGCGATTGACTGTAGAGTCCTTCAGCAGCATTTCCCATCACAAATCGCTCAAGGAAACCACCCAAAGGAACCAAAAGGTTTAATAGTGCAATTTTTGATAGTGCAATCACGAGGTCTGTGCTGGTGGTCTGGCCCTAGTCGACGATCTGGCTGGCTCGATCTGGCTGGCTCGATCTGGCTGGCTCGATCTGGCTGGCTCGATCTGGCTGGCTCGATCTGGCTGGCTCGATGGGAAAACTGTAGTCGCAACTTCGATGAAAGCGATGTTATCAGCAGAGTAAAGGCATTTAATACTTAGCCTTTAACCCGCTGCTTTGATTTACCGCCAACTACCTAATTTTCTACATAAGGAGAGAGGCCCAATGTCCTCACCTAGCATGCCAACTAGCGCCCCCGACGATAATGCCAACGAGCATGTTGCAGACCAGATCGGCAATGCGCCGCTGATTTTGCTGAGCAACCGTTACAAGGTGCTAAATGTTCTAGGTGATGGTGGCTTTGGGCAAACCTTTTTGGTCGAAGACACGCACATGCCATCCAACCGGCAGTGCGTACTCAAGCAGCTAAAGCCTGTGCATGACAAGCCAGAGCTACATCAGATGGTGCAAGACCGCTTTCAGCGTGAAGCCGCCATTTTAGAAAAGCTGGGTGAAATGCATGATCAAATTCCCCGGCTTCATGCCTATTTTTCAGAAGCCGATCAGTTCTACCTCGTAGAAGAATGGGTCGAAGGACTGACGCTAACGCAAAAAGTCATCAAAGATGGGCCACTGTCTGAGTCGGCGGTGCAGTCGATTTTGTCGAATTTGCTGCCTGTGATTGGCTACGTCCACAGTCAAAGAATCGTTCATCGAGATATCAAGCCTGACAATATTATTTTGCGCCAGCAAGATGGTAAGCCCGTGCTGATTGACTTTGGTGCGGTTAAAGAGACCATGAAAACCATCATCAATAGCGGCGAGCAAAGCACGCATTCTATTGTGGTGGGCACCCCCGGCTACATGCCGAGTGAGCAGCTTTCTGGTCGGCCTATCTATGCCAGCGATATCTACAGCGTAGGTATGACGGCTATTTTCCTGCTTACGGGCAAAATCCCTCAGGAGCTGAGCACTGACCCGCAAACAGGCGCGCTGAGCTGGCGAGAGCACGCGCCTCATCTAAGCCCAGGCTTTGCGAACTTTATCGACTGTGCGGCCCACATGAGTTCGCAGAGCCGATTTGCCACTGTGCAAGACATGCAGTCCGTGCTCAATACCTTGATGATCGGCCAGATGGCCACACAGGTAGCTACTCAGATGCCTGCCGAACACAACCCTGCCGAATATAATCCTGCCTTACACAGTGGCGGTACTCAGCCTCCGATGCAGGGCAATTTGCAAAATAGCTCGCCTAATTCAGCTCAGACAGTGATTTCTTCTTCTGCAGGTGTCGCTGCGGCCAATGCTGGCATCACCCCAGATATTGACATCAATACAGTGGCGGGCCCGGTTGGTTCCTCTCCCCCAACGTTTAATCAACCTGCGACGGCGGCCTTTGCTCAACCTGCCTCATCCGGTAGCTCTTCATCTAGTGGCCAGTGGAAAGGTGCTGTGATTGTAGGCGGCATGGTGGGCATCAGCATTTTGCTCGGTGCGTTAGTACTGACCAATCAGCTGCCAGGTCGTGTTGCGGATTCACAGGATGATCCCACTACAGCCGTAACCACTGACGTGACTGACGATAACGAGACTAAGGAGGATGGCGACACTGCTGATATAGACGCGGGTGATTCGGAAGATGCAGACACCGATGACACCGATAACTCAGATGCTCAGGATTCAGACAGTTCAGATGCGGCGGATTCTCAGCCAACGCCTCCTACACCGACGACACCTGTCGCAACCGCGCCTGCGGCAGCGCCCAATGCCAATGGCTCTGTAACTGGCAGCGGTAGTAAGAATGTGCGCTCAGGGGCAGGTACTAGTTTTGGTGTTGTTGCTGAAGTGTCCTCAGGTAGCCGGATTCGAGTGGTAGATCGCGGTACCGATGCGGGTGGTTTTCCCTGGTATCGAATTGTCACACCCTCCGGCCAAACGGGCTGGATTGCCGGACAGCTGATTCAAATTGATGGCGATGCATCGCCGCCGAGAACGCCCACACCTACCCCCACGCCCACACCCACGCCCACACCAGTAGATCGCACAAATGCCACGATTGTGAGTCAAGAATCTGGCAGTAAGAATATTCGCTCTGGCCCAGGGACTAATTTTAGGGTGGCCCATGAGGCTTTTCCGGGCGATCGCGTCATTATTCAAGACAGCGCTCGGGATTCGGGCGGCTACCTCTGGTACAAAGTATCTTTCCCAGAATCTGGTGCCCAGGGCTGGATTGCAGGCCAGTTAATTCGCCGAGATTAAGTCTCGTTGGTATTGCGCCGCCGCTTAGACTACTGTTGTTTTTGCTATGGTTTCTGCCCTTTATTGTGTGTTTACTGTCAGGCCCCTGTCATGTTGACAAAACTGTTTCATCGTTTTCCTAAGCCCTACAGACTCTTGGTAATAGGCATCGCTTCGGCCTTATGTGCGATCGCAATTGGTGTGTTCACGCTGTCTCTAATTCCACCCTTAGAGACAGCCACCTCTTCGCCGCAGGAGGCTACCAACTCCGAGATAGTCACTAGCCAGGCCGAGCCTCCCCCAGAAGACCTCACCACTATTTCTCCCGTACCTGATGTGCCCGAGTCGCCTATTTCTGCTGAGGCCAGAGCAGGTGCCAGAGCAGATGCAGACGACACGCCCGAAAATATTGACCAGTACGCCGAGCCCTATGACGATGTCGTTTCGTCTGAGGGAGTGCCTTCCCAGTTCAATCATTTGGCCTATGCAGAAGCAGACCCGTCACGGATTGTCCCCGTTGGGAAATTTATTAGAGAAGGCTACGAGCGCGATGAGTTTTTAGATGCTGATGCCGCTCAGGCCTTTGTCAATATGACAGCCGCTGCCAGGGCTGAAGGCATTCAGCTCATCCCCGTGTCAGGCTTTCGCACCATTGCTCGGCAGCAAGCGCTATTTGATAACCAGGTCGAAAAGCTAGGCAGCGCAGAAGAAGCCGCCAAACTCAGTGCGCCACCGGGCCACAGCGAGCATCATACTGGTTACGCCATTGACATTGGTGATGCGACTGCTCCTGACACCGATATCAAATACGAGTTTGAATACACACCTGCCTATAGCTGGCTACAGGCCAATGCTGGCGCTTACGGGTTTGAGCTTTCCTTCCCCAGAAACAATCAGCAGGGCGTGAGCTTTGAGCCCTGGCACTGGCGATTTGTCGCTAGCGCCCATGCCCAAGAAACGTTTTACTTTGGCCGCGCCCTGTCAACGAGCCCGTAGCGTTTGTAGATACTGCCTTACAGATATTGCCCTACAGATATTGCTTTACATTCCCATCGTGGCATAGCCCGAATCGACGTAGATGACCTGCCCGGTAATGCCGCTCGAGAGATCGCTACAGAGGAAGGCTGCTGTGTTGCCAACTTCTGTTTGCGTGACGGTGCGGCGCAGCGGTGCGGTGTCTTCTACATGGTGAATCATGTCGAGAATGCCGCCGATGGCTGAGGAGGCCAGGGTCCGAATCGGCCCAGCTGAAATGCCGTTTACCCGAATGTTTTGTGGGCCAAGGTCGGCAGCCAAATAACGCACGCTCATTTCTAGCGCGGCTTTCGCAACGCCCATGACGTTGTAGTTGGGGACCACGCGCACACCGCCTAGGTAGGTCAAGGTGACAATATTGCCGCCGTCGGGCATGAGTGCTTTTGCACCCTGGGCTAGGCGAGTCAATGAGTAGGCGCTGACGCTCAGGGCCAGATCAAAGCCTGCCCGTGAGGTGTCGCTAAACGCGCCTGTGAGATCGTCGCGGTTGGCAAAGGCTAGGCAGTGAATGAGGATGTCGAAGCTGCCCCATTTTTCTTTCACCGTGTCAAATAGGTCATTTACCTGGTCATCGTCCTGTACGTTGCAAGGTAGAAATAGGGTTGGATTGAGCGGTTCGGTGAGCTGCTTTACTTTTTTTTCGGCGCGACCTTTGTCGTCGGGTAGGTAGGTCACCCCAATTTCCGCACCGGCTGCATGGAGCTGTTGGGCAATGCCCCAGGCGATAGAGCGGTTGTTGGCAATGCCGGTTACAAGGGCTTTCTTTCCGGTCAGATCTAGCATGAATTGTTTATCTAATACGTCTTAATGCGCCTTAGGAGCATACTGAAAAATGGGGAGTGTCGGATAGGGGGTGTAAATAGTGCGTATAAAATATGCAAAGTCGTCATAATGATGTCGCTAAATCCTATGTCCTCTGATTGCTAGATGCATTTTGGTAATAAACGATACAAAATGCGGTCAAATCGATAGGCTTTATTAGAACAGGGCTGATGAGCGTCTCCTGACATTCTTACCCTTGCTGTGCACTTGGTGCTTTATATGCTTAGAGCTGTGACTGCCCATGGTGGCTATGGCTAAGTGCGTGAAGCCGCACCCTTTAAGTTTCTTTTTGTCTCAGTTTCTTTTTGTCTCAGCTCCTTTTTGTCTTAGTTGATTTTGTGACTGACTGCCGTTGTTGGTCTATCGCCCCTTTCCTCAGCTTTAAGCTCCAGCTTTAACTATGGTTGCAACGCCTCCGACTGCTCCGATTGCTGATATTTTTCGCACCTTTGCCGGGGGGAATTTGCCGCCCGTTGTGGAGTCGTACGAGCGCAATAAGACGATCTTTTTTCCTGGTGACCCAGCAGAGCGCGTTTACTTTTTGACCAAGGGTGCGGTGAAGCTCTCACGGGTCTATGAAGCGGGCGAAGAAATTACGGTAGCCCTGCTGAGAGAGAATAGCGTGTTTGGTGTGCTGTCTTTGATTACGGGCGATAAATCAGATCGGTTTTATCATGCCGTTGCGTTTACGCCGGTGGAGCTACTGTCTATTCAGGCAGATCAAATGAGTCAGGCCTTGCTGGAGCATCCTGAGCTATCGGCGATGATGCTACGTGGTCTGTCTTCTCGCATTTTGCAGACAGAGATGATGATCGAGACGCTAGCCCACCGCGATATGGGTTCGCGGCTGGTGAGCTTTTTACTGATTTTGTGTCGTGATTTTGGAATGCCGGGCGGTGAAGGGATTACGGTTGATCTCAAGCTGTCCCATCAGGCGATCGCAGAAGCAATTGGGTCTACGCGCGTGACGGTGACCCGTCTGCTGGGCGATTTGCGTGAGCAGGGCATGATCTCTATCCACAAGAAAAAAATTACCGTTCACGATCCGGTTTCGCTATCGCAGCAGTTTACTTAGGTATTGCTTACTTAGGTACTGCTTACTTAGGTATTGCGATTTCATTGCTGCTGGTTTCGTTTAGAGTGTCACTTTGGTTTGTGTGACATTGGTGTGTGTGGCAATTAGCGGCTATCTCTTTTTCCACAGGCTGAGTCGGTGTGCAGTACCCTGATTAGTGATGTTGCATATTCATTTGCAGCAAGCTGGCCTGTCACTGCTTGAGATTGAGCGGTAGCGAATGACTGGATTTGTATTACTTTTTGCAGTGGCCTGTTTGGGCGGTGTGATCGCAACGGTGGGCGATCGCATTGGGATGAAGGTGGGCAAATCTCGCCTGAGCCTGTTTAACCTGCGCCCTCGACAGACGGCGACACTGGTGAGTGTGGCAACGGGTATGGTGGCGTCTTTTTCCACGCTGATGCTGCTCATTGCCCTAGACGGCCAGCTGAGAAAAGGCCTGTTTGAACTCGATGAGATTCAGCTAGAGCTGAGCCAAGCCCAAAGCGATTTGCAATCGACCCAGGCCGAAAAAGAAGCCGCAGAAACGACCCTGCAAGAATCGACCGAGCTGCAAGAAGAGGCGCAGCTAAGGCTACGGGAAACCAATCGCTCTTTGCGCACAGCCGTCTCCCGAGAAGAAGAAACCTTGGCCAGCCTGGTAGAGACGCAAGAGCAGCTCGCGTCTGTGTCTGATCAGGCAGGAAGCTTGCGCGATGAAATTAATGGATTGCGCGCTGAGCGAGAGGCGCTGATTGCAGAGCAGGCGAATGTGCGATCGCAAATTGCCGAACGGGACGAGGCCCTGGCACTCCGCGATGGTGAACTGGCCCAGCGCGACCAAGAGATCGCCGAGCGCAACGAAGAAATTGCGGCAGGTGAGCTGCGCCTAGATGAGCTCCAATCGCAGCAGACTTTTTTGTCTGCGGAGGTCAGTCGCCTTGAGCAAGAGTTCCAAGGCCTGCGTCGCGGCAGTGTGGCCATCGCTCGCAATCAAACCCTATGGATTCAACCCGTCCCGCGTGACAGCTCACAAGAAGACGTGCAGCGAGCCGTTGAGACTGCCCTCGTGCGGGCCAATGCCAATGCGCTTAGAGACATTTGGCCAAATATCACTGAAATTAAAAACTTTGCTCTACGCTTTGCCCCTGAAAATGCGACCCAGGTCGTGCAGGCCATCACACGTGATAAAGACTATGTGATTCATGTCTTTTCGGATGCTAACTATGTGAATGCAGAGCCCTGCGTGAGCGATATTCTCAATGCAGATGGTCCCCCTTGCGTCTCGGTGAATCTGGAGGTGCGCGTGAATCGGGTGCGCTTTGCCCCAGGAGATACCGTGGCCATCGTGCGAGTCACCCAAGATGCGCTATCGACCCTGGACTGGTCGAGGGAGCGATTTAATACGCTGCGCGAACGGGCGAGGGCCCAAGCCAATCAAGACGGCGTCATCTTTGATGAGCCCATTATTTCACGGGGCCAAACGCCGCTGATTACAGAATTTTTTAGGCAGATTGAGCGCAATGGGCAAGGCCTAGAAATTCGTGCGATCGCCAGTCAACCTATCGATACCGTCGGCCCCGTTTACTTGGAGCTGATAGCGGTACAAAACGGCAGACTGCTATTCTCCACCGCAGATTTTCGTCCGATTGAAGAACCGTCAGAGACGCCGCCTGCCGTACCCAATGTGCCCATCCTGCCCGATTGAGGAGTGAGGAAGGATTAAGGATTGAGCTGCAAAAAAAGAGGCCAATCAACCCGTACGAAGGCCGTCAATTTTTTCATTTGCTAGCATAGGAAGGCTGACTGAAAGAGCTGACTGAAAGGGCTGTCTGGAAGCGTAGGCGATAGCCTTCTCTCAGAGGCCGCGTCCGCGCTTTGCTATACCTCTGCGCTCCCTTTGCAACATAGCGCAATCGACCGCTGAGCAGTTACTCCGCATTCATAAAGAAATCACACGTTTCATCAAAGAAATAGACTCGAATTTGACGAAGCTTTTCGGATAGTTACCAGATCCCAAAAACTTAAGTAAATCTATTATTTAGTGTCTAGAATGAATTAGCAGTTCTAGCGCACGCATAACCTCTTAACGCGCTCTTAACGCGATTTAGATCTATCGGCTAACAGCACTAGCGGTTTCTTTCTGATCGCTTGTGAACTGAATCAGTCAGCGGTTCTCACAAGAGAGTGTTTGCCTTAACGTCCATTGACTTTTGAGGATTTTCTTCGGTAGTCAAGCGATCGCACCACTGGCTGCCTCCTGACCCATCCGCTATCGGAGCTTCCCATCTATGAAGTTTGAAGATATCTATCAGTTTTTTGAAGATCCGCCGCCGGTTTATCTCAATAAAGAGCTTGCTGTTTGCTACGTTCTTTCTGTGCTGACCCGCCACGATTCCTATGGAACAGAGCTGATTCACGCCATTGAGAAAGACTATCCGAACTATCGCCTGTCAGACACTGTGCTCTATAGTGCCCTGAAGTTCTTAGAAAATCAGGCAGCCATAATGGGCTACTGGAAAAAAGTCGAAGGCCGAGGCCGTCCTCGTCGAATGTATCGCCTGCGCCCAGACTGGCAAATGAAAGCCCGTGAGCTGGCAGATTTGTGGCAGCGCTACATGGTCGGTCAGCAAAAAAATCAGCAAAAGATGCCCCAGCCCCAACCGCGAACCGTCGCAACCGAGATGAAATTCGCTGGCGGCTCCTAGCGGCTTAGCCTCTGGTTTGATACCTGTAAGAACACTTTATGTACGCTGAAGCCATTAGGCTTTGGCGTTTTTTATTGAGAGGCATTCCTTAAAGGTGTTGATGTGTTGGCCAGCTGCATAAGGCAGTATGGGCCTTGGCTGTACGCGCGGGTCTTTTTTGCTGTAGACGTACAGGCAGTAAACTGATTAGAAGCTGGCACCCATCCAAAAAACATTTTTCCTATGTTCTCTGACCCCACCCGAGCCTCTACGCTGCTACTAACGGCCCTGATGGTGATCGGGTTAGTTTTCTTTATTCGAGCCTCTACCAAAGACCGCATCGAAACGATGCAGTTTGAATCTACAGAGGCGGCTGAGCCCCTAAGAAAAGCCGTCATGCAGTACTTTCAAAGCCGCGCGTATCGTCAGGTCGTCGACAGTGACAAGCCTGCAAAGGCTATTCCTGAAGCAGGCACGACTAATGACTCCAAAAGCTCAGCTGCTGCCGAAGAGGACATCGTAACGGTATCAGGACAGGTCAGTCCTAGTGTATTCATGGCTGGATTTTTATCGCTTTTAGCGGCTGTGGGTCTTGCGTGCCTCGCGCTGATTTTGGTAATGCTGTCTCCAGGGTTGGGGGCAGGGTTGTTTGGTTTGGTAGCGATTTCTCCCTTGGCGGGTGTCTTTTACTGGCGAAAGTCTAGCCGCCCTGAAACAGTGATATTTAAGGTGGAACCTTCAGCCGTAGACCCGTCTTTTGCGGCTACGCTGACGGTAAAGGGACATAGAGATGAAATTGCTGAGCTAAAAAATGCTTTTTCACCCGTGCTAAAGGTGGGATAGTTGGCCTAGCAGCCTAAAAAAAACAGGAAGCGTCGGACTCAGCCGACACTTCCTGTTAGAGAGAATATCTATTTGGTGAGGCTAGCTAGAAACAGCCATTTCTTCTTCTTCTTCGCTCATGAGCTGACGGAGACTAGGAAAGAGAAAGTGATTTTCTTCAACGTACTGTGCGCCAAATAGGCCTTTTTCAGCCCAAAAGTAGCGATCTGTCGTATGTTCGTTGCGCTTTACCAGCAGCAAAGCGGGCGGACAAATTCCTTGAGCATGAATGTAGTTCCGAGCTGCTGTCACAGGTTTTTCTTCTCCGCTCTCAATGCTAAATTGAGGGACAGCCTCAAGGATGCGACGTCCTTCCAGGCGACGACGGCTTTTCCGCTTACGTCTTCGTGCCAAATTCTTTTCCTCCAGTACCTTATTATCAAGATGTAGCAAGAGCTACAAAAGACCGTAGACTCTGCAAAATATATCAGTTACAACTTAGAATTTCAAGTTAATTTAAAGGTTCAAAAAGCGTTTGTATGATGGTTGTAGAATCCTTGAGCGTCAGCGCTGGTCAGCGTTTCCACGGAATCAACTAACATGAACGTGGTCTGTGAATATCAAAAAACTGTAACAAACTTAACAGTCCGCTCATGGCGTTACGGATGTGGATAAATCATTTCCTCTGAGTAAAAAGCAGTGGCGAAGGGCGATGCAGCCATTTTGTTATTCTTTTTCGGGCGTCTTAGGTCGATGCGATTTTTTCTTTCAGAAAGAGTTTGATAGAAAGAGTTTGATAGAGAGAGCTTGATAGAGATACATAAACGAGAGCTGGTTTGAGGCGAGGGATTTGTTTCTGCGGTAAAAGCTCAGTTGCGCTTTGCATAATGCTGCGTTGCGTCAAAGGTGACTGAGATTATTTCGCGGATGTTAAGGTTGTGATTTATTAGTCTGTGACTGTTTGGTAGGTCATTTTTGATGTGGCTGTAATCTCAGCCGTGGCTCAGCTGCGAAATTGTCTGGGCAGTTTGCAGAGTTAGTTTCCTTATACAGAAAGCCTTTTATGGCGGCAGTAGTGAGTTCGGAATTTGTGTCTTTGTGCCAGGGTCAGCTGCGATCGCTGACTCAGCAAATGGCAGATGCGTCTGCGGCTGTTTACATTGCAGATGTTGCAGATACGCGTACGGTTCAGCGAACGGCATTTTATGACGACCCAGCGCAGACAAGACAGGAGCCTAACTTTGTGCCAGTCGTGAGCTATCCGCAGACTTTAGATAGCTGGGTTCAAACCTTTGAGCGGCGACCGGCCTGGGCTGGACGTGGCCCCATCGCGTTGCCGGGTTCTGTAGAGTCAGGTTCTGTAGAGTCGAATCTGGGGACGTCCGGCACTTCGGAGGATAGTGCAGCGTGGTTGCCCGCAGCAGATAGTAAGACGTCTGCACGGGACTGGGCTGAAATTTTGCACCCTGATCAGCAGCTGGTGGTGCCGCTGGTGTATGCCGATGTGGTGGTGGGTTTGATAGTTGCTATTCGACGCGATCGCCCCTGGCTGAGCGAAGAGCGACATCAGGTCGAAGGCATGGCCCAATCCCTGGCGGCTGGCTGCGTGTTGGAGCGCCGAAATCAGTGGCTCCAAGGCCAAATGGCCAGCAAGCGAGAGCTGCAGAGCCGCCAGTCAGAAATTTTTCACAATTTACTGCATCAATTTCGCAATCCGCTCACTGCGGTTACGACCTTTGGTCAGCTGCTGGTGCGGCGGCTAGAGCCAGAAGATCCCAATCAAAAAGTGGCGACGGGCATCGTACGTGAGAGCAAGCGCCTAAGAGAAATGGTGGCCCACTTTGATGAAACGGTCGCTATTGGTGATGCTGATTTAGAAACTGAAACGACTGCGCCTGGCGATTCGCAACTGCTGTTGTCGGGCTCGCCGCAGACTCCACCACAGCTGCCTGCAGCCAAATCGCCTGTCACATCATCTGAGGCAACTGCATCTGAAGTCACTGAAAGTTCTCAGATTAACGAGATGTTTAAGACTGACGAGGACGTGACGTCAGTGGCTGGTTTGGGTCATGCGCTGACGCTTTCGGCTCAGTATTTGCCAGACATCGTAGAGCCGATTGTGGCCGTTGCCGGGATTGTGGCCACTGAAAAGGGCGTGATGCTGCAGGCTCAGGTAGCGTCAGATACGCCGTCAGTATGGGGTGAAGAGGAAGCCCTACGGGAGATCGTGAGTAACCTGGTAGACAATGCGGTGAAATATTCTCCAGCAGGGGCTCATGTCTTTGTTCAGACAGGCGTGAGCCGTATAGAAGACAAGGTTCAATATCAAGGAATCGTCGTGGGTGATACGGGGCCAGGGATTCCGGCTAGCGATTTGGCGCAGCTGTTTGAGCGCAACTATCGGGGTGTGCAGGCCGATGGTGAGATTCCAGGGACGGGTTTGGGGCTAGCGATCGCACAGTCTTTGACCCACGAAATGCAGGGCTTTATCGAAGTGATCAGTCCTGCCGTCGATACCCCCTGGATGCCTGTGCCCAGAGCTTTGGCTCCATCGCCTGCAGTAGTTGGCCCCGGCAGCGTTTTTATTGTGTGGCTCCTAGAAATAGAGCGGTGAGACAGATTCGGTGAGATAAATCGGTGAAGCAGAGCAATGAAGCAGAGCACTGAAGTCGTTCACTTTCCGCCGCAAAGGTTGCTTTTTACGCCTTTGGCCGATCTCCAGAGGCTCGCACGGCAGTAATTTTTCGCAAGAGATCAAACCAAAAGCTGGCCCCCATCGAGAGGGCAACGGCAGTGATAGCCCAGCCGACAAAGCGTCTGGGAATAAAGGGAATGGGCCATTCTTGTTGGGCGGCCTGTTGCTTGGCCAGCAGGGCAGGCGTTCTCCCAATGGGTAGAGGATAGTTGGCAAGGGTGTCTTCTACCGCAAGTCCGACGGAGCGCAGGTCGCCTTCGATTTGCTCAGAAAGCTGGTCGATGGAGAGATCGTTGGCTAGGGCTTCTGTGCTGTTGATGCCTCGTACTTCTAGCTGTTCAGCCGTTTGTAGAATACTGCTACGCACCGCATGGTCAGTGCTGAGCTGCTGAAACATGTTGAAAGTATCGGCATTGACGCTGTAGGCAATCGCAAACCCAATCAAAATGCCAACCCCTTTTACATTGCGCCGGTACACGCCGCTAGCCCTTTCCATGCCGTTGTTAAACCAACCCTCTATTTCCTGCTGTAGCTGTAGTAGTTCTCCAGTGGCGGCCTGCGATCGCGATTCGGCCTGTTGCGCTAGGGTGCTGAGGCTATCGCGCAGTCGAGGTGGGATGACCGTTTGCTGCAGGGTTTCGAGTGCATTAATCGCAGTGTCTCCTTCGCGCTGGGCTAGGGTGACGAGTTCGGCGTAGGTCGGACTGCTCGGATCGAGCAGCGTGGTGAGATCGCTCAGGCTGGGGTTGAGCCGTGCTAGCAAAATGGCGTTATCTGAGGTTTGTCCGCTGAGTCCAACGCGCAGATAACGCAGCCGGTTTAGAAAGGACTGCACCATAGCTGGGCTGGCACCCAACTCAATCA
>JBCBKQ010000084.1:0-21863 GCA_038521595.1 Cyanobacteria bacterium J06627_28
CTCGATTCTCAGGATGAGACACCTTAGCTATCGCTTTGAGTTTTCTGCACCACTAAGGATAAAGACATACGAGATGTGTTGTGAGCCAGCTCTACCGAGTCAGACCATTCACTATCAATCTGCTGAAATAGCTCATAAGCGGGTTGTCCATCTACTTTACAAATACTAGCAGGACCCAAAAAGAGAAATGCTACGATTGAAACAAAGCCCACTCCTGAGGTACCACCAGCTATAAAAAGGTTCTTACGACTTAGAAGACTGCCTAGACTAAATTGGAATTTATTGTTTTTACTGTGACCACTCGAAATCTTTGTCTGGGAAGAAGATATTCGTGGGACTGATTTACCCGGCTGTGAGAGTGTTTTTTGTGTACTTTTTGCTTGCGGTAGTGACGAAGTTATGGGTTCTGATTTGATTTGAGTAACATCTATAACTTCAACATTCTCAACTGACTGAACAGCTAGTTTTTGAGCGCTAAGTTTTATTCTTTGAAGCGTTTCGTCATTGAGCACGCCTGTCTTATGTCTTAATTTTATAGTTAAGCTTTTATTATGGAGAATAACCTCTGTAACTGAAATACCACGACTAAGAAGCGCTTTATTTATCAAAGCCTTAATCGCTTTTACATTTCCCTTCTTTGCCGATTCAAGGACGGTTTCTTTTGGGTTATCCATAACTCAGGGTTAAAAAGCTGATCTTTCTGAAGTATTCCCTACTAAAGTTATGACTTTCTAGGGGATAAAACGGTTAAGTAGAGCTAACCAACAGCACCAGCTTAAGAAGCATGAAAGAACTATATAAAAAGCAGTAAACAGACCTTTTGTCTAAATATCCTTCAGTTATGGCTTTTCATCTGTAGCTGTATCTATTAGTCTTTTGCTTTGGGTAGCGCTAGCGGCACATCGGCTCGAATATCGCTCACCTGACGAGTTTGTTGAAGCGTGCGAGAAATTTGCGTTTCTGTCGCTGTTGTCAAGCTGGCTGTCTCTTCTATTAGCTGTTGCAGTGTTTGCAGCTGGTCAAATAGCTGCTGTTGCATAGTGCTGGCACGCTGGCTGGCATGGTGAATCTCTTTAGCCGCTGTTTGGTCTTGCCGCTGTAGCTGGACAGAGCTGCCCAAAACATTGTCCAGCTGCCGAACGGACTGGTCAAAGGTATTCATGTTTTGACGAAGCGTTGAGACTAGAGCGTCAACTTGTTCACTGCTTTGATAATGTTGCTCTTTTGCATCTTCTAGTTGCTGTGTCAGCTTTTTAAGTTCAGATTCTTTACTGCGAAACTGGGTGACGAGATTTTCGTAGTCGGCAGGCTCTAACCGCCTAGAGGCAGAGATAGATAACGTTGTTGCATTCATAATCAACACCTGGGCGGTGCTAGTAATGCGTTGGTACTGCTTGGCTCTGCGATTGATGTCTTCTGTGGCAGAAAAGAGCGATCGCATCTGTTGTTGCAACTGCTGAGCGGTGCCTTTAAATCCAGCAACAGCGTCAGCAATCTGAGCAGCCTCACGCTGACGTATGGTTGACTCCGTATCCGTTGCCTGGCGATCTATGAGGCTAATTTGCTGTGTCAGGCCAGCAAACAGATCTCCATGGGCGCGTGACCACTGTTGCAGCTTGGCCAGCAGGTCTTTTTGCGATCGCAGCTCATTACTGGCTGTGAGCATGTCTTGCTCAATGCCTTGCACATGTTCGTTAGTTCTGTAATAGGCCGACAGTAGCTGAGAAAAGTGAGTCAGTGCGGCTACGACCTGCACAAATGTTTGGCTGAGGTTTTGACTGAGCTGATTGCGGTTGAGCTCGTCGGAGAGTTCATTGAGGTATTCTGGCGCGATCGCACCGAATAGCCAGTCATCTTCTGCCAGCATAGAAACTGCCTGGGTCAGCTGCGTTAGCTCCTGCTGTAGCCGCTGCATAGAAGGACTATTCACCCGAGAAGTATTTGAATCTTTGGGTTTATTGGCAGGTAGCAGCGCTTCTAGCTGACGAGAGACTCGCTGCTTTCGCAGCTGACTTGCCGACGAGCGGGCCTGTATCTGACTGAGTTTTTCTTCGACTTCGGTGGCGTGGGCAGCTTCTAGTTTGACCTGGGTTTGGCTCAGCTGTAGCTGCTCCAACAGGTTAAAAAATGAGGTCGATAGCTGAGATAGCTCGTCCTGATTTGCCATTTTTTCGGTTACCGAGTCATCTTCGATAGATAGCCGCTGGCACTCGTTGATGACTGGGCGCAGGCGACGATTGAGATAGCGAACGGCGATCGCTACCAATATCAACATTAGGAGGCCCGCTAGCAAAACGGTAGAGAGTGCGATCGTAGCAATCTGCCCGAACACGGTGCGATAGGGCACATAGGCCAGTACCAGCCAAGACTGCTCTGGTAGCCGTACATAAGACCAGTAACCCGTTTCACCCTCTATTAGTCCGGTGGTTTCTGTTGAGCTAGTCGCCTCAGCACTGATCTGCGGCCATATCTCGCTCAGCCCTGGAATATCTGTAAACGTCTGCCCCTCGACGGCAACATTGTCATTGGCTGCTGCCGGGTTGGCAATGACGTTTCCATCTGTCGAGAGCAGCATCAGCTGTCCCCCGTTTTGAAAAACCGGCCGATCTAGCATTTCGCTGAGGTAGTCGCCATCGACATCAATGACGGCAGTTCCTAGCCACTCCCCACTATCGGTAACGATGGGCGAGTAGTGGGTTAATAGGGTGCTTCTAACATCTGCGTAGGGTGCGGTCCAAACGCGCTGCTGCGGTAGAAAATAGCGCTGATAGGCCTCTGTCTCCGGGTAAAAGTTGTCTGCGCTGGCGCGATCGACATACCGGCTGCTTTTCGCTGATTCTGTTGTTGGTAACGCTGCCTCACCCACAACAGAATCAGCCTCATAAAATGGATAGAACCAATCTTCATTGGGTAAAACGCCGTTTTGCTTTTGCCCAAAGCCCAAGCCCAAAATATAGTCTGGGTGCTCATCAAACAGCTGACGGGTGAGCTCTTGATAGGTACCCGTCGTTTCTGCTCCTCGAATGTGCAGCGTGCCTACGCTGACGCCCAGGCTGTACGCCAGCGTTTCCGCCCGGTCTGTCACCTCGTGAATCCTGGCCACCTTGCTCTCTAAGGTGATTTGAATTTGGTCTTCTGCCTGATTTTTAATAACTTCACTAAACAAAAAGGCCACGCCGGCAATGCTGACAATCGCCCCGCCCATAATCAAAGAAAAAAGCCGAATGCCAAAAGAATTAAAGCGCAGCTTTTTTTTCTGCTGCTTGGGGATTTCTACCGCTTCAATCGTTTTTTCAGCCTGTACCGTTTGCGACATGAATCTTAGAGCCTAGAACTCGTCATAGTGGAATTTAGTGATTGCCTCATGCGCTGAAGCACTTGCTATCTATTCAAACGATAAAGCGAGCTAAAAGCTTGGTTTTATACTCAGGTTCACAAAAAATCTAAGTATTTACAGGCAAATTCCCGCTTTTATCAAAAGGATTCGCTCGAATTTAGCTTGATTCTTGCAGCCACCAGGCAGGTAGTTTCTACGTATTCAACATAAATGAATTTGTATGCCCCCTAGTCCGTGAATGCGTATATTTTCATGGACGCCTCCCTCTATATTGTGAGCTAGATCACCGGAAAAAAGAAGGCTGTGGCCTTTTTTTGGCACAGCCTAAAGTACGTAATTGCCAAACCCAAAAAACTCACGCTGCTTTTGCTTACGCAGGTCTATGACAAGTTCGTGTTACCTGTGCAAGCATCCTCATCGGCAAAAAATGATGCGGGTATATGGGCTCGGTAGCTTCATGATTGCAACACAAATGTACAAAGTGACTGCTCGCTGACTGCGTAAATGACGGCCTGCCTACGCTAAAACTTTACACCGGCCAAACGAGGGCTATTTGCAGGCTCGCGCGCCGCTATTGACTGCTGGTAAATGTCAATGATTGCATCAGCGCGAACTGGCCAAGCGTATTGCTGCGCTTGATGTCGCGCTGCCTGGGACATGTCTGCTCGCAGGGCAGGGTTCACCGATAGCTCAGCAATGTGTTTGCTCAGCTGGCGCACCACAAACTCACGGGAAATCGGCGGTATCTTAAAGCCTGTTTTGTCGGTGGTGTATTCGCCAATGCCACCGTAGTTGACCACGATGCACGGTAAGCCATTGCCCATGGCCTCTAGCACCACAGCGCCTCCAAACTCTCTGACCGATGGAAAGCAAAACACGTCGGCCTTTTGGTAGTAGTAGAGCGTTTTTTCTTGTGGTATCCAGCCTGTGAATGTTACCTGTGAGGTCAGTGACCGTGCCTGCACCTGTTGTTCTAATGGGATGCGCTCAGCGCCATCGCCCACGATAGTGAGATGAAGCTGATTGCGAATTGGCGCTGGGATTTGGGCGATCGCATCAATCAACATATCCGCGCCCTTGTAAGGCACTAACCGCCCCACAAACAACAGCTTCAATCCCACTATCGCATCGTCAACATTTCCTTTCTCATCACCCGTAGAAGCCGCTAAAAAAGAAGGCTCTAACCCATTTTCATGAAACAACTTCACCTTGTGAGGCGGCAGATCAAACAAATCTGTGATTAGCTGCGTTGTATATGCTGAGCCCGATAAAATAGCGGCTGCTCGCTGATACGTCGCCCGATAGTCTGGAATCAAAAATCGCCCCACTACCCGCAAAAAGTTCAGCCCGGCAAACTCGCGCTTGGCAATGTCTGAAAAGCCCTTAGGAAAAGGAATTCCTCCATTTACCGGGCCTAAAATAAACGGCGTTTTAGACGGTGAATCTTCACCGCAGACTCGGCTCACCTTAACCGGGTAGCGTGGCATGACAGGCGTCATGGCATGGACAATGTCGTAGGTGCCCTGGGCGATCGCGCCTGCAAACCGGCTGTATATCTGCTGATTAAACTCTCCGTAAATCGGATAGGTCAACGCCTGACGCAAAGGCCAAATCACCCGCCCTTTAAAACAGCTCAACCAGGCTGCTAGCCGGTAGTACCGCCGACTAAAATTACTCTCATCGAGATAAATAATATCTCTGTCTGGATGACGCTTCTGCAGGCTTTTACGATTTCTCCCATGGGTTACTAACGTCACCTCAGCCTGCTGAAAAAGACTGTCATACAGCCGATAGCCGACCAGTGGCACCGATGCGCCATCGGGATTACAAGCTTCAACAATCAGCAAAACTTTTAGCGACTTGGCCATGGCGTTTGGGCTCAGCGGTAGATTTGGCACCTTAGCGTAGAATGCTCTACGAATATCTGTAATGGCAAGTGTTCTGATGCATTAGGATGCTTGCGCAGAAATGTTTTTCCAATTTGCTAACTTTTAATCTGCTAGATTTTAATCTGTTAACTTTTTACCTGCGCCTGTACGCCTACGCCAAATACTGTTTCAAACCAGGCTTTTTTGTAGTCTATGTTCCATAGCTCTAGGTCGCATTGATAGTTTGTCTCGGCGGGTGTGAGGGTGAGGGTGAGATATTTGCCTGACTCATCTAGCGTTGCGGTTACAGATGCGATCGCATCTCGTCTTGCTCTATTCAAGGCCACCGCAATCCGCAAAATCGCGCTGAGCTGATCGACTAACCTACGTTCATTTTTGCTGGGCAAACTGTTGTAATTGTCATGGCGTCGCTTGGGCAGACTCTTGCGATGGTAGCGAGCAATATTGCCAATAATTTCAACTTCGGCTTCGGTAAAGCCCAGCAGACCACCGTTGCGAATCAGGTAGTAGGAATGCTTATGATGGGCCGAATGACTAACGTAATGGCCACTGTTGTGCAGCATGGCAGCAGCCCATAAATATTCTCTATCGACTGGGCCTAGGTTGTGCAAAATGCCCTGCAGCTGATCAAACAAACTCGTGGCAAAGGCTGCTACGGCATCTCCATTGGCTCTGTACTTTCTCGCGAGCTTTCTGACTGAGCGATCGCGAATCGAGTCCTGATACGCCATGCGATTTTCAATCAGGCCATGGGTGAGCATCCAGTCTACGACGACGCCTTCGCGCAGGGCCCGCTCACAAATTTTCAGCTGGTCAACGCCCAGTAGCTCCATGGTCGACTGCAAAATGAGCGCGCCAGCGACGATAATTTCAGCCCGCCGTTCGGACATGCCAGGGAGATTTAACCGTTCACTCGCTGGCATTTTTCGCAGACGGTTGATCCACTCACTCAGCTCGTCATAGGTCAGTCGATAGCCGTTGAGCGGGTCAGGCTCTACGCCCGTTCGCTCCATTGCGACTAACAGTACTAGGCATTCAATGGTTCCCGAGGTGCCAATCAGCTTTAGTGGCTCATCGGCCAAGTCGAGCTTAGTCAGCTTTTTTTTCAGACTATCGATAGTAGGCTCTAAAACCCCACGAATGTAGGCCTTGAGGTATTCATATTCTTTTTTACTTATGGGGTCGGTCGTCACAAAGCGCGAAGTCAGCCGCACTGCTCCAACCTTGCTACTGCTCAAAAAGTCGTGAGCGCCACCGCGTCCTAAGATAATCTCTGTTGATCCGCCGCCAATATCCACAATGACGTGGGGCTTGCCCTTTAGCTCCATGCCAGAAATAACGCCCAAATAAATTCGCCGGGCTTCTTCTTCGCCAGCAATGAGATTAATTGAGAGCCCCACTTCTTGTTTTACTCGGTCAATAAAGACCTGGCCATTGCCTGCTTCGCGAACTGCGCTAGTGGCCACCGCAACAATGTCATCGGCATTAAAGCTACGGGCGATTTGCATGCAGCGCTTGAGTGACTTGACCCCACGCGTCATGGCTTTTTCTGTTAAGTCTCCCGTCGCCTCACAAAAATCTCCGAGACGAACCGTGTCTTTTTCTTTACCAACAATATTGAACGAAGGCAGAGACGGGTCAATTTTGACGATCACCATGTGGATGGAGTTGGTGCCAATATCTATCGCGGCCAGCACAAAGTCAGATCCATCTTTGCCTCGAAGCCGTTCACTCATCGGCAGAGCAGCCGGCGCAGTGGTAGAAGCATTAGACGAATCTGACAGGGGGGTTGCGATCGCGTTGACCATCGAATGGACAGCTGGCTAGCTGATGAGTGACATTTTTCACCCACAGTCTACCGCCCTGCTGCGCCTACTGGCAGAAATCAGGTCACCTTGTTTGGTGGCAGTTTGTAAAGCTTTAAATTACCTGGTAAAACACAAACAAACGCCGTCAAAGCCATAGAAACAACAACAAGATTATGCGTCATCGTTAATCTGCGTTATTTCTACTAATCGGGTGCTAATCAGGTGCTAGCTTCAAACTGAGCCCGAATTTCTTCAGTGCGCTTGCGATTTACGCCTAAATCAGACTTGCCCAAGCGAGCAGCCGTGCGCGTATGAATTACGGATTCTCCTGGGGGCGCATAAAACTCTACGTCATCGACAAAGCCCATGAGCTTACTAGAAAACTCAGCATAGAGATAGTCGCCGCTCACGACATTTACCTTGGAGCGCTCCATCCCTTCAATGATGGCCTTTAGTCGGTTGATGGCGTCTTCGCTAGTGCCTGTGTAGCTAAAAGGCGCGATCGCATGCTCTTTGTCATCAGCCGGTGCGTAGGAGCTAACGCAGTTTGGTGTATTTGGGCAGCTTTTGAGCTTGCCATCGGTTACCCCCAAATCTGTTGGCGGTGTCCCCGAAAAAGAAAATATCCCCATCGTCGCAGATCTCCCAAAAAGTCAGATATTTATCAGCTTGAACTAATGCTGATGCATGGAAGGTAGTTTATACCATGGCAGGTGAGGATACTGATGATGCTCCCAATGATAATCAAAGTGGTAGCAGCTCAAGAAAGAGACCAGCGCTGACGACTGCGAGCTACTCGCTCGGTGCGCATTCGTATGACCGCCCAGCGGTCGCTTGTGGGGCCGATAGGTACCAAAATAAAACAGCTGCCAGGAGCTGAGCGCCTGGGGCAGCAGCCAAAACAGTACCGCGTTTAGCAGGGGCACATGTAGACCCAGTACCATGGGGTAAAAGAAAGCAGACATCCCCCAAAAAATCACCCAGCCCTGACCGCCCTTGATGTAGGTGCGCATAAAGTTGAAATACCAGGGCCAAAAACCACCCGCGTAAAAGTCAGGATCGCTATTTTGCGCGGGTGTTCTGTGGTGCTGATGGTGACAGGCCTGCATCTGCTCAAATGACAAAAAGCTATACAGGCGCAAAATCACCCGTCCGCACCAGTCATTTAAACCAGGAAATGCAGGCGTCAGCGTACCGTGCATGGCATCGTGCGCCAAAATAAACAGACCTGTGTGTAAAAAAGAACGACCTGCAACCACGCCCAGCGTGGCTAAAACAGGCAGCTCTGCCGCATCCGGCAATACAAATAAGCTGGCATAGACCGTCAGCAGCCAGAGGAAGACGATAATAATTGCAAAAGAAATAGAGGTTAAAGATTCTCTAATTGAAGAGGCAGACAAAGATCGGGCAGTCATGAAGCAAGACAATCCACAGGGCGGTAAGCAGCTGCAATGAGCTGTGGTCAATTAAGGACTTAAATAGATACTTGAATAGGTATTTGAGAATAAGGCCGTACAGCGGCTTGGTGTTTTATGTAGAAATGTTAAGCTCGTATTAATAACATAACAGCCCCAGCCGAATAAAATAACCGTCTATTGGACGACTATTTATTCGATGGCTGGGATGACTATCTATTTGATAGCTAACTCGATGACTAACCTGACGACGATAGAAGATAACAAAGGCGCTCAAGGAGCCAAATCCTGATGCAGGAAAATTCTCAAGCGCAGCTGCTGCAAACCTACCAAGCCTTTCCATCGCAGTTTGGTAGCGTCATTTTGGGCACGGCAAGTAGTGGCGCACAGCCTCAGGCTAGCTATGCTCCTTGTGTGATAGACGAGGCTCGAAATATTTACATCTTTGTCAGTGGTCTCTCTGCGCATACACAAAATCTAGCCACCACAGGACGTGCCAGCGCCCTGTTTATTGAAGACGAGGCGCAGGCAAAGCAGATGTTTGCCCGCAAGCGGTTGAGCTATGACTGTAGCGCTACGTTACTGGAGAGAGACACTGAACAATGGAATGCGATCGCGCAGCAATTTCTAGCGCGATTCGGCAATATTGTTGAAGTAATGATTACCCTGCCAGACTTTCGCATTTTTCAGCTAAAGCCAGAGTCGGGCCGTTTTGTCATGGGCTTTGGAGCGGCTTACGACATTGACCCGACGGATTTAAATAAGCTAGTTCACAAAACGGGAAAGTAGGAGAGGCATATCCCTTATCCGACCTACCCTACTTCCGGCTGTTCCAACTTTCAGCCATCCTAACTTTTGGCTGCTTTAACTTTCGGCTACTGAGCGGCGGCCTCTTCATCCTCTTCCCAGCACTCAACGGCGAGTAAATCGCCGATAGAATCTTGCATCGTGAAATCAAAGGAAACTAGCTCAGATTTCCAGTGAGCCCATTTATCGCCAAAGATAAAGGCAATTTTCCACAGGCTATCGGTGGGTTGAATGGCTTTGGTTTCGACCAGCGACTGTACTTTTCGCTGAAATTTAACCATGGGATGATCTGCCAGTGGTTTAACCAATGACGGAGCAGCAGGAGATTGAGTTGTCATAAATTCAGTTTTTAGAATACTTCAGGTATTTCTGTTGTGAGTGTGCATGCCGTACAAAAGCAACGGCCGTGAGCGATTTTTTTCAGCTCAGCAAAACCCTGCAGATTGTATAGCGTGTAGATGAAAGGCCTAGCGCAAATTCGGTGCAGTCTTTAGCAGGATTATTAAAGTCCCGATAGTTCGACTTTAGGTGCCTAGCACTGTGTGTAACCAGTAGACAGCTGTTCAATACGTTTCCGAATCAGTCGCTAACAAGTTATAGCGGATTAGCGTCATGACAGCCATGCACTGTTAATCTTTCGTAAGGATAAATGTAGCTTGGCTTTGTCCAAAATACCTACGCCAGAAGGGTGAAGAAAACCGAACCGTCATGCCGAAAAATTAGTCAGACGCTTTAGTTAGACGCTATTGAGAAGACGTTGTCTAGACGCTTTATCTCTTAGTTTATCCCTTAGTTTTATAGGCAGACACAATGGCAAATGGCAGGTATACCTAGTAATCAGCATTTTTCGCCCCTGGTTACGCTTACAAAGACTTCGCGCTACACTTGTTAGCGCATTGTTTTAGCGTACTACTTGGCTCACTGTTGAGCGCACTGCTTTTTTAGCGCACTGCTGGCTCGCTCCATATATTCTTTCGGTCTGCCCTGGTCTGGCTGCCGTTCTTACCTCTAGTCATTTTCCTATGGTTGCTACTCAAGATAAAAACAACCCAAAAAACTCTACCGGAGCCAAGGCTGACAGCGCTGATACTCAGCCTATGAAGCTGCTACGCACCCACGAGTCGGAAAAGTTAGAGCGTATTCGTCACACCTTTTCTCACGTGATGGCCATGGCCGTGCAGCGTCTTTTTCCCAGAGCGCAGGTTACTATTGGTCCCTCCATTGACTACGGCTTTTATTACGACTTTGACGCGCCGGACCCCTTTACCGACAAAGACCTCAAAAAGATCAAAAAAGAGATGATCAAAATCATCAATAAGGGGCTACCTGTCATCCGCGAAGAAGTCAGCCGCGAAGAAGCCAAGCGCCGCATCGAAGCGCTGGGCGAGCCCTACAAGCTAGAAATCTTAGAAGGACTACAAGAGCCCATCACGCTGTACCACCTAGGCGATCAGTGGTGGGACTTGTGCGCAGGTCCACATATCGAAAGCACAAAAGATCTCAACCCTAAGGCTTTTTCTATCGACAGCGTAGCTGGTGCATACTGGCGCGGCGATGAGACCAAAGCGCAGCTGCAACGCATTTATGGCACTGCCTGGGAAACCCCTGAGGAGCTGGCCGAGTACAAGCGTCGCCTAGAAGAAGCCAAGCGCCGTGACCACCGCAAGCTAGGTAAAGAGTTGGGCCTGTTTGTCTTCTCTGATGAGGTTGGCCCTGGTTTGCCCCTTTGGACGCCTAAGGGGACATTGCTACGCTCTACGCTCGAAGACTTTCTGAAAAATGAGCAGGTTGCGAGGGGCTACAAACCCGTCGTCACCCCGCACGTTGCCCGGGTGGATCTATTTAAGACCTCTGGCCACTGGCAAAAGTACGCCGAAGATCTGTTTCCCATGATGGGAAAAAGCGAAGACGAAGGCTTTGTGATGAAGGCTATGAACTGTCCTTTTCACATTCAGCTATACAAGAGTCAGCTGCGCTCCTATAAAGAGCTACCGCTGCGGTTTGCCGAATTTGGCACGGTGTATCGCTATGAAAAGTCGGGTGAACTTGGTGGTTTGACGCGCGTACGTGGTTTTACCCAAGACGATGCTCACCTGTTTGTGACGCCCGATCAGCTAGCAGACGAGTTCCTCAAAGTGGTTGAGCTGATTCAGGTCACGCTACGAGTTCTCAAAATGGATGATTCTTTTCGGGCACGGCTCAGTTTCCGCGATCCCGAAAACAAGAGTAAATACATTGGCTCTGACGAAGACTGGGAGAAAGCTCAGGGTGCGATTCGCAATGCGGTTGAGACGATGGGCATGGAGCACTTTGAGGGTATTGGTGAGGCGGCCTTTTATGGTCCCAAGCTGGATTTCATCGTGCGCGACGCGCTAGACCGTGAGTGGCAGCTGGGGACTGTGCAGGTGGATTACACGTTGCCAGAACGGTTTGATCTGGAATATGTCTCGGAAGATGGCACCCGTCAGCGCCCGATTATGATTCACCGTGCGCCGTTTGGCTCGCTGGAGCGCCTTATCGGCATTTTGATTGAACAATATGCTGGAGACTTTCCCCTATGGCTTGCGCCAGAGCAAGTTCGCTTGTTGCCTGTGACAGAAGGGCATTGGGAATACGCAGATAATGCGGCGATTGAAATGCGTAAGCTCGGCGTACGTGTAGAAGTCGATAAAAGTGGCGAGCGTCTAGGCAAAATGATTCGCAATTCTGAGAAGGCGAAAATTCCTGTGATGTCGGTGATTGGTGACAAGGAAGTGGAGGGGAATACGTTGAGCATTCGCACTCGCAAAGAAGGAGATGTGGGTGTGATTGGACTGCCGGAGGCTCTAGATCGATTGGAGGCTGCTTTGCGCGATCGCGCCGACTTTTAGAGCAAACTTCCAGCATTCACCTATGGGGAAGGCCTAACCATAACAGGACCCTCTTGAGGTCGGTAGATGCTCGAGTAGATATTCAATAGGCGCACAAATAGGCGCACAAAACAGAGTGGGCATACTAAATCGAGAAAAACGTTTCGATAGTCCATGATTTTTCAACGCTCACTTGGTTTTCGATTGCCTGTATTCGGCACCTATTTAGCAATTGGGCTGTCGCTTACTAGTCTCATCGGCTGCTCAGCCGTTGAGTCACGCTCACGCACCAACGCAACGACAGATAGCCAATCATCCTCTGCGGATTCGACTGCGATCGCGCCCAAACAAACCCAACCAGCTCAAGACCACACACCGTCTCCAAACACACAGCCTTCAAACATACAGCCTTCAAACACCGACTCAGCGCCAGAAAGCACGGTCGGCAGCAGCGACACCATCGAACCCACTACCCTAATGTCGCTATACGCTCAGGGCCTCGCCGTCGGAATGCCCTACCGTGAAGCCCGCATCAAGCTCATCGATCAAGGCTGGCTGCCCCATACACCCGCTACCAACAGCCCCGTATCCGACTGGAGCGATGCCAGCGTTTTGCGTATGGGCGAAGCTGGCTTCCCCGAAGTTAAAACCTGCTCAGGTAGAGGGCCAGGCGTCTGTAAATTTGAGTTTGTGCTGGGCTTAGATAGATCCGCTGATAATGGCGCGGTTTTGAGTGTCTTAACCACGCCAGAAAGTTCAACGGACCCTACAAATCCGGGCCTATTGTCCTGGGGTATGCAAAACGAGGTAAACACTACCTACGCAGACCAACCCTTAGACGCCGCTACTTTTGAGCAGCTGCGCGCAGAGGGTTTCTGCCAAGGGGTAGGACGCTGCCCAGACGAAAAGTATGCTTTCTCCAATGTTTTGCTGTGGTCTGCCAGCGGCGAGTTTGGCAGCACAAGAGTTTCTATCTTTCCACGCTACACCGGCAGTAGCCTCTCTCAAGCAGAAGCGTTGGTTTTCGCCCGTATGCTAGATGCCGACAACACCATCGACTTTGAAGATCGTCGCACTAGTAATGTTGACAATAGCGAAAGCTACTACGAATTTGGCACCCCGCAAATCGGCATTGCCGAGGGTAGAGGAGGCGTATCGCGCGTACGACTCTCCTACCAAGAAGATGGCGACCTATCAGAAATCGCCTTTGAAAGCATTGTTTTTTAACGTAGCGCTCAGCAAACCGCGCAATGCGTTGTGTTATTTGCCATAGCTCAATCAGTGCAATCTGGGAGAAGCTCAACAATCTAGATGCCCATCGGTCAAAAAAGCCTACGTCACTCCAAACGTAGCGTCACTCCAAACGTAGGGGCATACTTTCAGCGCATTTGCTGCATCGCTTAATCGTAGAGTTCTGTTCAAAATAGTTACTATGTCTCATCCTAAAATCAGCTCATACAAATCTCTCGTATCGATTGGTCTTTTATCCATACTTGTAGGATTTTTGAGTACAGCTTGTGGCTCTACCGAAGCCGTCTCAAACTCATCAAATGTCGACGCCGTTACCCCGGATGAAACAATCGAAGAAACCGAAGCCAGTGACGCCATACCTGCCGAGGTAACCCAAGCAGAGACGCAAGCGGAATCACTGTCTGAGATTGATCCGGCAGATGCCTATGTCAGAAACGATCCTGCAACACCTGCACCTATTAGCGCACAGGCCGCAGGTGAAGAATCTAGACCGCTCGATTACGAAGCTGCCAACGAATACACCATCCCACCAGACCGGCAGGCTGAAATTGCCAACCATGAGGCTCTCATTGCAGAAGAAGAGCGCATTGAATTTGAAAGCCAGCGGATAGATGCGAATGGCAATTTGCTACCTGAGCTGATTGAAGGGATGACTGTGGGTATGCCCTACAGCGAAGCGCGATCGCTCATCATCGGGTCTAACTGGCAGCCTAGAACTGACCCACCTGTGGACGACACTTATGACGGGGCCATTCGCAATATGAAAGCACTGGGCTTCGAGGAAACTCGCTCTTGCGCCGGGACAGGACTGGGCCTGTGCAATATGGAATTTGTTGAACAAGAGGATGCGCTGTTGACGATAACGGTCAGTACCAGCAGTGAGGTGCCCACCGTTTGGACTTGGGACATTAACTAAATTTATTTTCTTAAAACTATTGAAATAGCATGATTATCAAAAAGCGCGTTGCGCATCTATCACGCTTAGCTGCAAGCTCCTTTGTCTTGATGATAGGGCTCACAGCGTGTGTCGCCCCGTCAACTACCTCACAACCTTTTACCTCGCAACCCTCTGCCTCACAGCCCTCTGTTGATGAACCCGAAGGTTCTAACCAATCTCAATCTACTGATCGTGTGGCACCTGAGTCTGAGGTTGATCCAGCAGATGCCTGTATTCGTACTGTCTGTGAGTTGAGTGCGCCGAGGTTGCTATCGGAGAGTGAGCTAAGTGCGATCGCACAGGAAATCCCCTCAGGCCAAACCCTCATCGAAGACCAGAGTTTTGCGCTCACGCTACCCGTCATTGGCCGTGCCGACTTTATTGCAGCCCAAGATGAAAACAACGACTTGCTGCTGAGCCTACGTACAGACTCAAATGAATATGAGACGCTGTATCAATCCGTCCAGTGGCAAAGCTGGGACGTAAAAGCCGTCGCCTTTGAAGATATTCACCAGGATGGCGACGGCCCAGATATTGTTGTCATTGCCGACTATGTCACTGGCATTGGGCCTACGGGCGCTCAGCCTTTTAGCGTTGCCCATATTTTGTTTAATCGGGGAGATGATTCTTTTCAGTCTGACTTTTCGGTGGATCAGATTTTGAGCGATCGCGAGGCCAATACCGTTAGTGAGGTCATTGAAACTGCACAGTCAGAAGGCCTTGTTAGAGGCTTGCAATACCGCGAAGGGCCAATCTAGGTAACGGTTTTAGCAAATCCTTTTAAGAAGTCCTATACAATGGCGAGAATTGTTTAATTCTTGGCGTTCTTTAGGACTATTAAAAGGATTTTTTCTTGTGCCCTCCTCTGTCACTATCACGGTTCCGGCGACCACCGCTAATATTGGCCCAGGGTTTGACTGCCTAGGCGCTGCGCTCAGCCTGTACAATCGCTTTCACTTTACGCGCTTTACGCCCTTATCAGACAGTGAACCGTTTCAGATATTTATAGAGGGCACAGAGGCAAATCGCGTCAATGTAGGGGCGACGAATTTGGTGTACCGGGCCTATCTAAGATGCTTTGAGCGCATTGGCAAACCAGCACCGCCAGTTCATATCAAAATTAGCTTAGGGGTGCCCTTGTCTCGTGGGCTGGGCAGCTCTTCGACCGCGATTGTCGGCGGCATCGTTGGTGCAAACGCACTGGCCGGCTCACCCCTAGATGATCAGGCGCTGGCCACTCTAGCGAATGAAATTGAAGGACATCCAGACAACGTAGTGCCTGCTCTGCTTGGTGGGGCGCGGCTGGCGGCGATGGCAGGTGGCAAGCTGCAAATTTGTGAGCTGCCCTGGCATGGGTCGATTGCGCCGGTGGTCGTTATTCCTGAGTTTGAGCTCTCTACTGCGGATGCGCGGCGGGTGCTACCAGGGCAGTACAGTCAGAAAGATGCGGTGTTTAATACAGCGCATTTTGGACTACTGCTCAGAGGGTTAGCGACGGGAAATGGGGAGTGGATTGGCGGGGGAATGCGCGATCGCATTCATCAGCCCTATCGAAAAAAGCTCATTCCTGGCTACGACGATATGCGCCGTGCGGCTATGCAGGCCGGTGCGTGGGGATTAGTCATCAGTGGCGCAGGCCCAACGCTGTTAGCGCTAACGCCGCGTACCGTCGCAGATGCTGTGCGCGAAGCGATGGAAAAAGCCTGGCAAGCTCAAAGCTTTGCCGCAAAGGCTCATTGCCTTCAACTCGATACAAAAGGTGCAAAAATAGAAACCTTCGGGTAAATGAGCCTGTGGGCGTTATACTCAGTTTGCAAAATAACATCAACTTATGTTGAACATTGCGCATCTTTGCTCTTGATTCTTACCAAAGAGAGGTTAAGTTTTGTATACTGATGGTTGGGCGCATTCAGTAGGTATTTATCCTTATTGCCCGTCCGATAGTTTTGCCTAGTTTTGCAAGCCCAGCCTCCCGCTAGACTTTTCCTTCTCTGGCCCTGCTTTTTCGGAATGAACTGCGTCTTTGTCGCTATCGAAATTGCGTGAACTTTAATGATCGGTGAACAATTTCCGTGGCTGACGTTCCTAGTCATCTTTCCTCTACTGGCCGCAATGCCTATTCCTTTGCTGCCAGATCAAGAGGGCAAGACCATCCGTTGGTATGCCTTGGGAGCCAGCCTTGCCGAATTTGGCCTTATTCTTTATGTCTTTGCTACTCAGTATGAGATGGGTGCCTCTGGCCTACAGCTCATAGAAGAGTATCCCTGGATTACTCAGTTTGGTCTGAGCTGGTCTCTGGGGGTTGATGGACTTGCTTTTCCCTTGGTCGTCCTCAGTGGACTGGTGACGACGCTGGCAGTGATTGCCTCTTGGAATATCACGCTGAAGCCCCGACTGTATTACTCTATGCTGCTGCTAATGTTTAGTGCGCAGCTGGGGGTCTTTCTTGCCCAAGACATGATGCTGTTTTTCATCATGTGGGAGCTAGAGCTGGTGCCTGTGTACCTGTTAATTTCTATCTGGGGCGGCCAGCGGCGACAGTACGCAGCGACTAAGTTCATTATCTACACTGCCACTTGCTCGGTCTTTATTCTGGTAGTGGCTTTAGCCCTTGCCTTCTCTGGCGATAGCTTTAGCTTCAACATGAGTGAGCTAGCGCTCAAGGAGTACTCACTACCGTTCCAGCTGATCTGTTATTTAGGCCTGCTGGTCGCCTTTGGTGCAAAGCTGCCTATCTTTCCGCTGCATACCTGGTTGCCCGATGCCCATGGCGAAGCCCCTGCGCCTGTTTCTATGATTTTGGCGGGTGTCTTGCTCAAGATGGCGGGCTATGGCCTGATTCGGATGAATATTGAGATGTTGCCAGATGCGCACCTGTACTTTGCGCCGGTGCTGGCATTCTTGGGCGTTATCAATATTGTGTATGCTTCGCTGACCGCTTTTGCTCAGGACAACCTGAAGCGACGCCTTGCCTACTCCTCGATTGGTCATATGGGCTTTGTGCTGCTAGGGTTAGCAGCGTTTAACTCTCTGGGCATGAGCGGTGCGATGCTGCAGATGATCTCCCATGGCCTAGTGGCGGCGGTGCTGTTCTTTTTAGCGGGCGTTGCCTACGACCGGACGCATACCCTCTCTATGAAAAAGATGGGCGGCATGGCGAAGGCGATGCCAATTACCTTTGCGTTTTTCACGGCGGGCTCGATGGCGTCTTTGGCACTGCCTGGCATGAGCGGTTTCGTTGCTGAGATTACGGTTTTCTTGGGTATGGCGACGAGCGATGCCTACAATGTCTTTTTCAAGGCGGCGATTGTGCTACTTGCGGCGGTGGGTATTGTGCTGACGCCTATTTACCTGCTAGCGATGCTGCGCAGCATTTTCTACGGAGATGCGGGCGAAGTGGTACCGCCTCTGGACAAGTCGTGGGCGATTATGCCACGTGAGGTCTTTGTGGCGCTTTGTCTAATGGTGCCGATTATTGGAATTGGTCTCTATCCTAAGATGGCGATTCAAACCTACAGCGTGAAGACGATGGAAGTCGCTGCTCAGGTGAAGACAACACTGCCCGATGTGCCAGACGCTGCGCCTTTATCCAAGGTGATGAGCATGCCTGGCGTAGAGCAGATTGTTGCGCCCTCACTCTAAACTGCTGATAGTTCAATCAAGAAGCCTGCTAGTAAAAGCTAGCAGGCTTCTTGGCGTTTACTATTAAGCTAGCTCCTGACTCTCACATGGTTAGAGTATTTGCAGAATATCTGGAAACAGTATGTCAACGAGGGAGCGTTTGTCGATAATCAAAGCCGTTCAGTACTTACCCATTAGTGGAGAAGTTGAGGTTCTGCTCACGGATGGCTCACGTCATGCTTGGCGGGTTGACAGCTTAGAAATGTTGGTCAACGTTGAGGGAAAGATTGTACCGCTGCAAACACCAACCAGAGAGCAGCTAATAGATATGATTTCCTATGGTGCGGGTGCTTATATTTATTGGCCGCAAATAGAGCAGATGTTTGAGCTAGATGTTCTACTCAATGGTGTCTACGGGCGTGAAAGTTGGATGGCGTCGCTGAAAAGAGCAGTGGTTGCCTAGAAAGCTCACTAGAGGCCTTATGTTTTTTCTGCTTGGTCGCGTGTTTTCATCTGCCAAAACCGCACAAAGCCACCGGCCATGACGCCCAGCACGCCAATGACTAAATTTAAGATAGAAACCGTTAGGGGTTCTGTGGTCCCAGCGCTTGCTGTGCTGCTGCTAAACAGAGTGACTCCCCACATCACCATTAGCAAAATAGATAAAAGACCCGCATGAAAAATAGGGGCGCGCTGAGCAACAAGCGCCGTAAGCCAACCGCTAAAGGTGGCAAATCCTAGACTACAGATGGATGCAAAGGCGAGGAATTCGTTGGTAATTGTGGTGCCTGCGCCGCTTAGCCAGGCACCGTAGAGCAGCGCAATGCTGATGCTGAGGGTAAGATAGCCGATGACTAGAGAGAGAAGGGTAAGAACCATTGGCATGAGCACTCAGATAAACAATGCTGATCTGAAATCTGTTATTAAAGCTAGCTACAGTCTAAAAGATCTCGCTGATATTCAGCAGCTGTTAAGCGCACATCGCTCGATTGAATTTGTCGCTACGGGGCCGGGTTTGTTTCCGGCAGCTGCGATCGCAGATTCAGAAAATACTGGCTACAAATATGTCTGGGTGCGCGACAACATTTTTGTTGCTTACGCCCATTACCTGATGGGCGATCTCACCGTTACTATCAAAGTCCTTTTGGGCCTCATGGGCTATTTCCAGAAGGTTGAGTTTCGCTTTGCAGAGATTATCAATCAGCCTGATCTAAAAGAACAGGTCATGCGACGGCCCCACATCCGATTTGACGGGGAAACGCTGAGCGACGTCGAAGAAAACTGGGAGCACGCCCAAAATGATGCGCTGGGTTATTTTCTATGGCTGTACTGTCGGGTGGTAGAGACGGCTGGGGAGGCAACTGATCTCCTGCTATCGCCCAAAAATAGTGAAATGTTGCGGCGCTTTGTGGAGTACTTTGAGGCGATTCGGTATTGGGAAGATGCAGATAGTGGGCATTGGGAGGAAGGGAGGAAGGTATCGGCGTCGAGTATTGGGACGGTGGTTGCTGGACTGATGTCGATGCGATCGCTCATTGCTCAATCTCCTTCCATCTCTGACTCACTATCTCCTAAAAGCCATCCCCATCTAATTGATCGGCTCTCTTATCTCATCGAAAAAGGGGAAACAGCGCTCAATACAATGCTTCCTTGGGAATGTTGCACCCCTGAAAATAAACGACGCTACGACGCAGCGTTGCTATATCTTATTTATCCGCTAAACGTTGTTACAAGGCAGCAGGCCAAAGATATCTTGGCCGATGTCAAAGCAGCGCTCACAGGCAAGTACGGTATTGCTCGCTATCCTTACGATTCTTTCTGGTGCCGAGACTTTCAAGACATTGATAAATCGATTCAAACCGCGCAGTATTCGGGCCGTGAAGCCTGGCTAAAAGAGCATAACCGCGCCGTAAAGCGTGGCGAGGAAGCGCAGTGGTGCATTTTTGACCCGATAATTTCTGCAATTTATGGTGAGTGGTTTCTAGAAAGTGGAGAGGTGACTTATCTAGATCTGCAGACGCATTATTTAAACCGCGCCCTGGGTCAAATCACTGGTACGGGCAACACCGTTCTTGCTGGAAAGGGCAACAATAAGCCGGTAGATATCCCGGCCTATCGCTGCCCTGAACTGTATTATCTTCAGCAAGATCAGTACGTGCCAAATGTTTCTACGCCGCTGCTATGGACGCAGGCAAATCTTTGCATCGCGCTCACGCATATGAAACGCAGCCTTTCTATGCGAAGTGCCTGAGCCAAAAAGTGAAGCCTACGCTTCGCTTTCGATTAGCTCGCCTGCGCGGGGCTCGTCTGCACTAGCGCGGCTGATTTGCCAGTAGCGTAGCCAGCCGCCAATCATGCTGCCACTAATTGCGATCGCAATGTTGAGCACCATGGTCAGCAGCGACTCAATAGAGCCATACATCACCAAAGAAAAAGCCCACACCCCTGTCAGCATCAGCGCAAAGCCTGCGGCATGAAGCACGGGTGCTCGCCGAGCAGCAAAGGCCGCAAGGTAGCCACTCAGCGTAGCAAAGACCAATCCGCAGATAGCAGCAAAGGCCAAAAACTTGGAGCTGAGCATATGCCCAGTGCCGCTCCAGACGGTATAGAGCATGCTCGTGCAAATGCAAATGGTCAAATAGCCCACGCCTAAAGACAGTAGGGTCAACAGCGCAGGGCGAAGCTTAGTGTGGTAGAAGTCTTTCATATTAAGAGAGCTATCAGGAGACGTTAGTTGAATCTGATAGCAAGAATGCCCGCATTTCGCCGCGACCTTTAATTTGTAGGTAGCCGCGATCTTCAAAGGGATAAATTTCCTTGAGTTCTCGGTAGGTGTCTTCACTCACCTGAATTCGGTTCACTAGGCCATGGGACTCCATGCGACTGGCAATATTCACCGCATCCCCCCACAGATCGTAAGAAAATTTCTTGGTGCCAATCACGCCTGCGACGACTGGCCCAGTGTTGATGCCAATGCGCAAGCACAGCTGTCGCTTTTCACCCATCGGACCTTCGCCCATCGGATAGTTCTGGGCAAATTCCATCATTTCTATGGCCATGGCCATCACCGATTGGGCATGGGTTTCGTCGGGGTTTGGCACACCGCCTACCACCATGTAGGCATCGCCGATGGTCTTGATTTTTTCTAGACTGTGTTTTTCTGCGATCGCATCAAAGGCCGAAAAAATATCATTCAGCTGGCACACCAGCTGCGTTGGCGGTGTATTGGCAGCCAGCTCTGTAAATTTGACAATATCGGCAAACAAAATCGTTGCCGTCTCAAAGCGATTGGCAATGGCCCCGCGATTGTTCAAATTATCTTTTAGCCGATCAGCAATGGAGGCTGGCAAAATGTTTCGCAGCAGTCGATCTGCCTTTTCTTGCTCAATGCGCAGTCCAGACTCGGCTTCTTTGCGATCGCAGATTTCTCTCTGAATCCGTCCGAACATATTCTGAAAGGCCAAAGAGACTTCCCCCATTTCATTGGGCGCAATCTTTTCAAGGCTGGCAAAGTTTGGTGTGGTTTCCTGTGCGATCGCTTCACCCACCGCAGACAAATCATCTTTTAGCAGCAGCAAAGGCTTAATCACAATGCGATCTAGCACCCGTACCGTCGCCCAAGTCACAAACGCAGAAATAATCAGCACCAGGCCCGCTACTCCCAGCACGTAGCGCCGCATCGTCGTCTGTACCGCCGTCGCATCGTGACGAATCGCCAAAATATACGGTTCACTGGGATTTGGCCAGGCAACATCGTAACGAGTGCCCTCTTCTCGACGTTTATGAATCGCGGCCTGCTCCATTTCACTCATATTCATCCGAAAGTGCCAAAACGGATGAATTTGAGTGAAATGGAGCAGGCCGCGATTCATTATCGTCGAGTAGAGGGCACTCGTTACGATGGTGCCTGGCCAACTCCCAGTGAACCGTATATTTTGGCGATTCGTCA
>JBCBKQ010000085.1:0-21849 GCA_038521595.1 Cyanobacteria bacterium J06627_28
GAATAGCAGAAATAGAAGTGTTGCTTTCAAAGCTCATAAAAAGCATTACGTAATGCTATGGAGGGATATCACCACTCGTAGAGAGCCTGTAGACTTGCGATATTGAATATGCGAGATGACGGGAAGTCAGTGCGTCGCTTGCGGTGTCGCTGGCGATATTATTTGAAAACGGCTGACACAACTACTCTTGATCGACACGAGGCAACCTCAATGAACAACAATCTCATCGAGTCGTTTTATAACTGGTATCGCGGCGCATTACGCCACCCAAAGTGGCGCTGGGCCATTATTTTGGGCACTGCACTGTATCTGGTCAGCCCTATTGATATCTCCCCAGATCTCATTCCCATTGTTGGCTGGATAGATGACGGCCTCTTGGCGACGTTGCTAGTTACAGAGCTGTCTTCTTTAGTGATGGACTATCTCCAAAAAGACAAAACTGGAACAGCCTCAACAACTGTTGCAGATGCTGACGACGTCATAGATGTAGAGGCAGAAGTCGGCTAAACCCAAGCATTGATTCAGCCATTAGCCACAAAACGGCTCTCTTAGTTAGCGATTTCAGCAGGCGCATCTTCTACAGGTGCGTCTGTTTCTGTTTTCTCGGGTGTGGTTTCTTCTGACTCATCAGCGCTCTCCTCTGCTGAGTCTGTTTCTGGTTGAACACTTTCTGTTTCTTCGCCGCGTTCTTCCACGGCCTCACTGGGGCTATCTTCGGTATTTTCAGGTTCTAGAGCTTCCGACTCTGAGGCTTCTGGCAATTCAGCATCAGCGAGCTGCCAGGTACCGATGTCCCAGGTGCTGGCATCCCAAGGCGTAGGATCTACTCCTGTAATTCGAGCACTGATGCCATTCGTCACAGCTCGTCTTACTAGCGGAATGACGGCAACATCCTGCATCAAGATCGTATTCATGCGCTGAAAAAGCTGCGATCGCACCTCCGGATCTAGCGCCTTACTTGCCTGCTCCCAGAGATCGTCATACGCCTCGTTACAGTAACGAGCGTTGTTGGGCTTTTGCCAACGATTTTCTTGGTTAGCAATCTCCTCGCACAGCCACCAGCTCATGTAGATGGCCGGGTCAGGCGTATCGCTGCCCGCGTTGTACTCCTGCATATCTGCATAAAAGTGATTCAGGCTGCGCGTCTGATTGGGGTCTGCCGAGAAAAAGTCGTCCACAATAACCCGACTAATCTCGACATCAATGCCCACGTCCTTGAGATTAGCCTTTACCCTGTTTTGGGTCTGCTGACGCACCGGGTTAATGGGCGTTTGAAACACAACGCGCATCTCTACGCCGTCTTTGTCACGGATACCATTGTCATTGGTGTCTTTCCAGCCTGCTTCGTCGAGTAGTGCCTTGGCTTTGGCCGGGTCGTGAGGAAACGATAGCGATGGGTTGGCGTACTTTTCGGGATACGGAAGGATTTGGTTCGCGAGCTGTCCAGCGTTGCCGTAGATCTCGGATGCGATCGCATCTCGATCAATCGCGTAGTTTACCGCCTGCCGCACCTTTAGCTCACTCAAAAACGGATGCGGATTTTCCACACTCGAGCGCTCCCCCGTATCCGTTGTCTTATTTGGATCCGTCGGATTTAGCATAATCCGCTCCACATATGAGCCAAAGGTCGCCTCCACACGGCCCGCCCCACTGCGAGAGAGCGCCACTCTATCTTCAATACTCAGCTGCAAATTGTGCGCAAAATCAGCCTCATTGTCTCGCAGCACCTGCCGCGCAGCCACATAGGGCGGCACCCCACCCTGGAGCTCTACCAGGTTAAACCCCGGCGGCCCTTCGCGAAACTGTTCATTGGCCGCAAACGTCCAAACACCATTTGCCCTAGCAATAAAGCGATAGGGCCCTGTCCCCACCGGCTGCAAATTCGCAGGTGCCTGCCGAATATTTCGTCCCTTCACTGCCGCAAACACATGCTTTGGCAAAATCATGCCATTCTGCCCGGTAAAAGGCAGCGCCCAAGACGGATTTGGCTCCTTAAACGTAACCTTGACCGTCAGCGGGTCTATCGCCTCAACCTTTTCAATCGCCTCATAGTAGGTTTCCGTCACAGCAGCCACCTGCGGATCGCTCACCAGCTCATAGGTAAACACCACATCTTCAGCCGTAAACGGTCTCCCGTCTGACCAGCGCACATCCGGCTTAAGCTTCCAAGTAACAGAGCGACCATCGGCAGACACACCGCCATTTTCTGGCGTGGGCACGAGGGCGGCTAGCACTGGCAACAAACGTCCATCCGGCTGATAGGTTGCTAGCGGCTCGTAGACAATTCGCGATGCTTCAAAGTCTTGAAAGCCGTTGGCTACGTGCGGATTTAGGGTCGTTGGCACACGGCTGTACAACAGCTTTAGCACGGCGCGACTGTCGCGATCTGCGGCTTGCGTCGTGTCTTCGCTAGACGGTTGTCTCGTGCCACAGCCCGGCAACAATAATAATCCGCTCAACAACAACAGTGTCGGCAGCTTAGCCCATGATGACTGTCGGCCACGCCCTAACTGAAAACCTCGCATCAAACCTATCTCACTCACAACCGCCCTACGTCCCTGGCTCTTTTCTGGGCCTTTCTTTTCTGGGCCTTTCTTTTCTGGGCCTTTCTTTTCTGGGCCTTTCTTTTCTGTCCCTTTCTTTATCTACCCGATGTTGCTTTTACCCATTGCTTTTACTCATTGTTTTTACCCGTTGTTAGAAAGAAACGGAATGCGTTCAGCAACAGGATCGGACACTGGCGTATCGGACAGTCTCGCCCAATAGTCACTCAAAAAGTGCAGCTGCCTCAAACCTAAAACTAGATTAAACGCAGGGACAATAATCCACCACGATACTAGAGGTGCTCGCCACCCTTGGGCCTCGTACAGCCGATTAATCTCCTGGTACAGCCGAAACTGCACAATATAAATCCACACCACACCGACAAAGGCAAAATAGCCAAACTTACCTGGCACATCTGGATCAAACGCCGCCAGCAGCAATGGGCCAGCTACACCAATCACAAAGGGAATTAAACACACTGCGCCTGACCAAACTCTCTGACCATGTGCCTTTAGCTCATCTTGAATTACCCATTTGTAATAGCCGTAGTACAGCAGCCCAGTCGCCACAGACAGCAAAATCACGCGCGTCATCGGACGGGGCTTGCCGAGTGTTGTTTCGTCAGTAGAAGCGATCGCAGTCATAGCAAATGAAAAATAAAAAGTGAGCAAGTCTACAGGGATAACAGACTGTCACCTATCGTAACGTGCTGCTCGGCGCACTGGCTGCCTCTCTCTCGTCAGAATCTCATCGGTACTGACAAAATCGGCACGCACAAAATCGGCACGCACAAAAAATGTCCTGACTGGCACGACGACCGGAGTAGTAATGGGTGGTAGATGCACCCTGATGTTTCCTCGGCCCACCTTCTTTTGGTTATTTGGCCGGGGAATTTTCTTTTTTAGGGAATTTCCTTTTTTTGGCATTTTGTCCTGAATCACAGGGAGAAATCAGAATAGTTATTTGGTAGATGCACCCTGACTATTCCCTAGATGCCTTTTGGCGCTGGGGAATTTTTTTGTCTGTATAACCTTGCTGTAAAAAAGGCCATCAAAAAAAGGGCCATCAAAAAAGGCCGCCAAAACAGCGACCTTCCTGAGAAATATTTATTGAATCAAGCGGCGTTTAAGGCCGCGTCTTTAGCTAGCCACCCACACCCTGCGGAAACTCAAAAAACCAACGACCGCGCTCAGAGTTCGAGGTCGGCGTTCTTGCTGAGTGAGCGTAGTCGTTCGCAAAGCGTCTGCCTGCGCAGAAGTCAAACCCTAAGCTTCAGCAACAGCCTCATCCGCTTTTGCTTCTGCTGCAGGCGGCTCAGCGTTTTCGACGGGCGCTTCGGGCGCGGCATCGTCAGCCATTGCCTCAGCTGTATCACTAGGCGCTTCAGGCGTAGCTGCCACGTCAGCAGCAACAGGGGCATCTCCCTCTACTGCAGGCGCTTCAACCACCTCAGGCTCTTCAACTTTCTGAGTTGGCTTGGGGCCACGCATCAAAGCAGGATTTACAGGCGCTTTAGGGGCATCGTCCTTACCGCGACCACGGCCTTTGCCTTTGCCCTTACCGCGTCCGCGTCCGTCGCGGCTGTCGCCAGATTTTTCACTGGAGGGACCACCGTCTTTGCGGTCGGCTTTTTTAATGGGTGGAGCAACCTTGCGGTCGGGGTCAGCAGCCTTAGCAGCATCGCGATCGCTCTTCTTAATAGGACGATCTACCATGGATCTTCTTGCCTGTACGTAAATTGCCAAACAATCGTATCACGAGGTATATGACCTTAACGGTCTTTAACCCCGCCTTAACACACTTAGTCTGCTCAGGCCTATTCATCAGGCCGATTTACCTGAGAAAATCTAGCTAGCTACGTGCTTCGCTTAGTTAGGTGGCCAAGCATCCACATCTTTATCGAGCGATGGCTCACTACCGAGCAGTGGCGTATCGCCATCGGGAGAGGCATCAATTGTCTTGCCCACTTCGCCATTGTCCAAGACGGCTTCAGGGTCAAAGTTCAAACCCAACACGTCGATCAGCGCATCTTCATCAGAGTTCAGCTGATAAAAAGGCACCATTAGATTAGAAAGCTTGGGCTCTAGGGCATTCACCACACCCAAAATCAAAAAAGACGAGGGACGACGGCCTCCCTCAGGCGTACGCACGGAGGTCGTGGCCATCTGCACTTCTAGCCAGGTACGGTTGGCCCGGAAATAGTCCAGCCACTTGTCCCGGATAACAGATGTAAAGTTCTCAAAAAAGGCCATGTCTCAACCTGTAAGGAAATCGTATAACGGCCCAAAAACAGGGCTCGGATAAATTAGGGCGTTTGCGTTGGCCCGTATATCGCAGCAATCTAGCACCCTTCAGCCGCTATGACTAGACCAATATCAAATTATCTTTATCAATACTTCTACGGTTGCATCGTGACGACAGGGCTCAGCGGCTTTAGCCCAGCCCCGAAAAATTACGTAAATTCTCTCGATTCACCCGTAATAACCCGCAAAGTCACGGGCATGATGAACCCACAATTTTATGGAGGGAGACTTTCACAAGACGCCTGAGCCTAGGGCTTAGATTTTTTCTTGAAAAACGGGCTGCTGATTTCCAGATCACCTTCAATGCCTTCTGTCACATCTACGCCCGGCCCTCTTTGTTCTCTAAAGGCTTCGATGGCATTGTGCACATCAACGGCGATCGCAATATGAGACTTCGTCACCGCCGGATCCGCCTCTAAAAACTGAAACTTGTAGTACAGCATCTGTGAAAAGTCAGTCAAATCGCCCGATAGCAACTCTGCCGGAGATACATTGACTGGCCCGCGCTCCATGATTTGCTCAATCAGCTGCGGGCTCAAAATTGCCTGAAACTGCTGAATGTATGACCATGCGATCGCCTGCAGTTCTGTCTGCAAATCTCCCTTATCCAGGTAGCTTGAAATCCGCTGTGCCATCGCCACCCACTCCGGCGCGACCCAAGTAGACAACGCTTTATCGAGATCAAACGACGCCAGCACCCGGCCAATCAGCGCCCGGCCACCAGACTTGCTTAGCGAGCCATCATTCAGCGCAGCCACCACCGTCTGCACTAGCCCCAGCAAACTCGTCGAGTCCCACGCCACATCTTCCGGCGCAAACTGCTGCAGGTAGGCGCTGACCACATTTCGCACCGTCGTCTCTTGCTCGCTGAGCCACACAGAGACCTGCTCCGCCAGCATTTGCGACGTTACATCTACCAGCGACGACTCCATACCCAGGCTGTCAAAAGCTGCGATCGCCTCATCCATAAACGCCTCTAAGCGTCTATTTTCTACATTGACCGTCGTCAAATTCGCCACAATCGCGCCAATCACCGAGCGCAGCTCCAGCAGCGTATCGGGCCGACCAAACGTCACAGAATAGGCGCGCAGTACGTTCAAAACCTGCTTTAGGCTTTCCAAAGAAGCTTTCTTATCGGCGGTGACGGCACTTGCCGCCAAGAATTCATCAAAACGAACCATTTCAGGAGATCTCCGTTCTATAGCGGTTGGCGTGGGAGAAGCAGATTCTGACGTCGCTGGCGCTGGAGAGGCTGAGGCAGATCCGTCTTCCTCTGGCGCAGGTGTCGTCGATGATTCAGGCAGGGCAGGGGGTGCAGGGGGCCTACGCCGCCGAAACAAATTAAAAAACCTGCGAAATAATCGAAACACCTTACGCTTTCTCCCTCACGACAATATGCATTTAACAGGTCATTCAACGGGCCATTTTAATTAGGGCCAGACACAAAACCGTGCACAACTCTTGCAGACTGTAGCGCAACAAGGACGCAAACTATTAATTCACCGCCACCTAATTCGCTGCCACCTAATTCGCCGCCACCCAATCACAACAGGCCGCTTGAATTGTCGCCGCCACTGACTGCGCCAAAGCGTCGTAATCGTAGCCACCTTCTAGGCCAAACAGCACTGCAGGCGTCAGTGACAGAGCCGCCCGCGTAAACCAACCATAGTCACTGGGCTGCAAACACATACCCGCCAGCGGATCGGCCTGATTGGCATCGTATCCAGCACTCACCAGCACAATATCTGCGCCAAACGACGATAGAAAAGGATGCGCCAAGGTCTCCCAAGCCTGCTGATACGCCATCAGCCCACTCCCCGGCGCCAGAGGAATATTCAATACATTGTTGTGTGCGCCCAGGTCTTCTGACTTGCCCGTGCCCGGATAGGCAGGTGACTGGTGAAAAGAACAGTAGGCAATGTTCGGATTGTTTGTGATCAGCGCCTGCGTCCCATTGCCATGGTGCACATCCCAGTCCAAAATGGCGACGCGATGAGCGCCGAGAGACTCTAAGGCGTAGTGGGCTGCGATCGCAGCATTACCCAGCAGGCAAAACCCCATACCCCGATCGCGCTCCGCATGATGCCCCGGCGGACGCACCAGCGCAAAGGCCCCCGTTCGATGCTGCCAAACCCAGTCCACCCCGTCTAGCCAGGCCGCCACCGCCAGTAGTGCCAAATCATAGCTTTGCTTACTCATGACGGTATCGCCATCTATGTGCCCGCCACCACGACCAGAAAATACTTTTAGTGCGCTCACATAGCCTTCATCATGCACTCGATGAACCTGGGATAACACCGACCGATTAGACGGCGTCAGCCAGGCAATTTTTTGTGCCCAGTCAGCGCCCTCTAGCTTTTCATTTTGAGCAGATTTCAAATAATCACACACGGCCTGTAAACGACCTGCATTTTCAGGATGCTTGGCACCAGTGTAGTGCCCCGAAAAAAGCTCGCTGTAAAAAACCGGAAACTGAGCGTTCATGAGGGTTTCTGGCAACTCAAAAGAACATCAAGCGACCCGAGTTTCAGCCGCTATAAAAAGGTAAGAATATGATAGAATAATTGTCATAAAACATGGTATTTTTCAGTCTATCAATGCTGTCGAAATTAAAAGGGTTTCATCCTTTTTTTTTCAGGTTATTTTAAGCCGTCAGTCCATGGAGCACCAAAAGGTTTTTAGAGAGGCCTTTGGAGAGCCACTATTTGTACTTTTCTAAACAACTTTTGAACTGTGCTCTGAGGTACGCCCTAAGGTATGACCTGAGATGTGCTTAATCAGGGCTTCTCGCCTTCATCTTGCACCTTTACCTTGCGATTGACAGCAAAATCTGACGGCCTTTGTCTTGGAACCAATGTCTATTGGTTCCAAGACAAAGGCCCCATAGATAAGGTTTGTTTCTTTATCTCACTTTTTCAGCAGTTTTCTGCGGGTGAGACTAGGATACATATCAACTCATATTGAACATTTCCGGAGTCTTCCACATGAGCAGTCCTCAAGAGCGGATCGTCCCTACCGATTTGCGCAATGAGATGTCTCGGTCATACCTCGAATACGCCATGAGCGTTATCGTAGGCCGAGCCCTCCCAGACGCTAGGGATGGTCTCAAGCCAGTGCATCGGCGCATTTTGTACGCCATGCACGAGCTAGGACTCACCGCCGACCGGCCCTTTAGAAAGTGCGCCCGTGTGGTCGGTGAAGTGCTCGGTAAGTACCACCCCCACGGCGACACGGCTGTATACGACGCCCTCGTGCGGATGGCCCAAGATTTTTCCATGCGCCACCCCCTGATTAACGGCCATGGCAACTTCGGATCTATTGACAATGACCCGCCAGCGGCCATGCGTTACACCGAGTCGCGCTTACAGGCGCTTACTGGCGCGGCCCTCCTTCAAGATATTGAGTCCGAAACCGTTGACTTTGCCGACAACTTTGACGGCTCCCAGCAGGAGCCCGTTGTCTTACCTGCTCGCATTCCTCAGCTGCTGATCAACGGCTCCTCGGGTATTGCGGTAGGCATGGCCACCAATATTCCCCCCCACAACCTGGGCGAAGTAATCGACGGCGTCGTTGCCCTCATTGATAATCCTGAGCTCACCAGCATGGAGCTGATGCAGTACGTGCCTGGGCCAGACTTCCCCACAGGTGCACAGATTATCGGCACCCGTGGCATTCGTGAAGCCTACGAAACGGGCCGTGGATCTGTGACTATGCGTGGTGTGGCCACCATTGAAACCCAGGAAAATCGAGGTCGCCCTGACCGCGAAACCATCATCATCACCGAGCTGCCCTACCAGACAAATAAGGCCAGCATGATTGAAAAGATTGCTGACATGGTGAATGAGCGCCGACTGGAAGGCATTTCTGACCTGCGAGATGAGAGCGATCGCGACGGTATGCGTATCGTTATTGAACTCAAGCGCGATGCCTATCCCAAAGTTGTACTGAACAACCTCTATAAGCAGACGCCGCTGCAAAGCAACTTTGGCGTCAATATGCTGGGCCTAGTCAACAGCGAGCCACAGCTGCTGAGTCTCAAAGATTTCTTGCAGGTCTTCTTAGACTTCCGTATTGAAACCATTACTCGTCGTACCCAATACGAACTGCGCAAAGCTCAAGAGCGCGACCACCTCTTGCAGGGCTATTTGATTGCGCTAGACAACTTAGATGCCGTCATTGCACTTATTCGAGGATCTGCCGATGCGGCTAGCGCAAAAGCTGAACTGTTGGAGTCTTACGGCCTATCCACGGTTCAAGCCGATGCGATTCTGCAAATGCAGCTGCGTCGTCTGACCGCTTTAGAAGCTGAGAAGATTCAGCAGGAGCATGAGGCTCTGACTGAAACCATTGCTGACTTAGAAGATATTCTGGCGAATCGCGATCGCATTCTTGCCATCATCAAGGAAGAAGTCACTAAGATTCAGGAGACTTACTCTAACGAGCGCCGCACCGTCATCAAAGGCGACGAAAACGATCTCTCTGACATTTCTTTGATTGCCAATGAGCAGGTTGCCATTTTGGTCACCGAGCAAGGCTACATCAAGCGAATGCTCGTAGACACCTTTGAAGCGCAAAACCGTGCTACTAGAGGTAAATCCGGCACAAAGATGAAAGACGATGATGGCATTGAGCACTTCATCACCTGCTGCACCCACGATCACGTCCTTTTCTTTACCGACCGAGGCGTTGCCTATTCCCTGCGGGCCTATCAAATTCCAGAAAGCTCCCGCACCGCCAAGGGCTACCCGCTGGTGCAGATGCTGCCCATTCCAAAAGAGGAGAAAGTCACCTCCGTTATTGGCGTCAGCGAATTTAGCGAAGACGACTACCTAGTGATGCTCACCCAAGGCGGCTTCGTGAAAAAGACGGCCCTCTCGGCCTTTAGCCGTATTCGTACCAACGGCCTCATCGCCATCTCCTTGGTCGAAGGTGACGAACTGCGCTGGGTCCGCCTAGCTCGCGCTGAAGACAGCATTCTCATTGGTTCGCAGCGCGGCATGACCATTCACTTCAAAGCGGATCACAGCCAGCTTCGCCCCCTTGGCAGACCCACTAAAGGCGTGCGGGCCATGTCTCTGCGAGAGGGCGACAAGCTCATTAGCATGGACATTTTGCCCTCGCAGGTAGTCGAAGAAGTCGAAGGGGCCGCAGACGACAGCGATGACGATGAAGACGATATCGCTGACATTGCAACACCGGGGCCATGGGTGCTGGTCGTTTCAGCAGAAGGGCTTGGCAAGCGAGTGCCTGTGGCTAAGTTCCGCCTGCAAAACCGAGCTGGCATGGGCCTAGTGGCTATGAAGTTCCGCAAGGATGGCGATGAGCTAGTGGCGCTGCGCATTGCTGGGCCAGACGATGAGCTGATGATTGTCAGCAATCGCGGCATCATTATGCGTCAGGCAGTAGATGCGATTTCGATTCAGTCGCGGATGGCCACTGGGGTGCAGCTACAAAGGCTAGATAATGACGATGCGATCGCAGCCGTTGCCCTCGTCCCCCACCTAGACGAATCCAAAAACGAAATGCCCTCAGACGATGTTGCCGAAGCCGTCGCTGAGGTCGTTGCCGAGGCGCAAGTCATCGAAACCTTAGAGGCTGCAGATGAGTCCGTCGCCGAGTTGATCAGTGACGACTCATCTACAGCTAGTGAAGATGAATCTGCTGAGGATGAGTCTGCTGAAGATAAGTCTGCTGAAGATGAGTCTGCTGAGACAGAGTAATAGGCCAAAAAATTGAGATGAAAAAGTACGGATGTCAGTTTGCTGCGGGCGGGCTAATATCCGTGCTTCTCAATCACAGCCAGCTTAAATGTGATTGTCAGAAGAGTAATCGCATTGCTTTTGCACATACATCGCTTTTGCATATGCAGGGCCACAGCGAGAAATTATCTAAGACCGCTAAACAGATAAAAGCGGGTAAGCTACCCCGCTCGCCGATAGCGCTGGGCGTGAGCAGGCTTAGTCTTCATGGCATTTATGGCATCCATAGCAATAGTGTTTTTGATATTTTTGCATAGAATCTTAGCCTCTTTGAATCCTTTCTAAAGCTTAGAACGCAACGGCAACTATCTATCGGTAGAGGCCTGATCATAGATTTATTAACAAACTCGGCCAATATTAGTATTTTCTCGCTGTAAATAACCCTGACGCTGTACTCTTAGTTTCAAATATCAGCAAAACTTGCTGATAGCCGACACTAGCAACAGTCAGACCCCTTTACACATCAAAGAGAAATGATTCCTCTAATACCCCCTATGGGAAACGGTATTAGCTTAGTCAGGCCGGGAGCACTACCCATCCTCGCCCAAGCTGATACTGCCACTACCACCGATGGATTTAGCCTCGACACCATCACAAACAGCTTTGGCACTGGATTAGGCGAATTTCTGCCTAATCTTCTAGGTGCCGTCGTTATTTTAGTCATCGGCATCATTGCCGCTTATATCGTCTCTTGGCTGATCACCGGATTACTCAAAAAAACTCAGGTTGACGAACGGATAGCCGCAAGCGTAACTCGACGTCCCCCCGAAGACGTTCCTCTTGCTAAATGGATCAGCAGCGCATTTTTCTACATCATTGCGCTTTTAGCCGTCATTGCAGCCTTAGAAACGCTACAGTTAACCGTCGTTTCTGAGCCGCTAAACAAGCTGCTTAATGAGGTATTTGTCTATCTACCTCGTATCTTCAGCGCTGGCATTTTGCTAGTGGTCGCTTGGGCGATCGCAACCGTTGTAAAAACGTTGGTAACCCGGGGGCTAGAGACCTTCAACCTAGATGACCGCCTGGCAGAAAACACAGGCGTCGATCCCAGAGAAAACTCGGTACAGATTCACGAGACCCTAGGAAATGCCCTCTACTGGTTCATTTTCCTACTGTTCTTGCCTCCCGTTCTCAATGCCCTAAGGCTCAACGGTTTACTGGCACCTGTTCAAAACCTCATTGACCAGTTCCTCACCGCCATTCCCAAGATCATCTTGGCAGGCATTATTTTGGCCGCTGGCTGGCTCGCTGCCAAAATCGTTCGCGGCGTTGTGTCCAACTTGCTCGCAGCAACTGGCATCGATAACCTAGGTCGCCGTATCGGTCTATCGAGTACAACCGCACCGAACGGTGGTATTTCTCTTTCTGACTTGGCTGGCACCATCGTTTATATTTTGGTGTTGATTCCGACTGCGATCGCAGCCCTGACCGCTTTAGACATCGAAGCGATCTCCGGCCCTGCTATCAGCATGTTGGATCAGGTCTCAGAGTTTATCCCTCGTCTGATTTCCGCCGCTGCTATCTTTGCAGTCTTTTACTTTGCGGGCCGTTTCCTCAGCGAACTGGTCACCAACCTGCTATCTAGCGCAGGATTTGACGGCATTCTTGAGGTCTTGGGTCTACCCGAAATTTCAGCACCCACATCGTCCCCATCGACGCCACCTGTCAGCGCCTACGATTCTCCCACAGGCAATACAGATCCTGGCATGACCACGATTCAAACGCCTTCCACCAGCCACGCCAAAACACCCTCTGAAATTGCTGGCTTGGTCGTCTTAGTTGCAGTTGTTCTACTAGGTGTACTCCAAACCACAGCAACACTACAGCTCGCCCAGCTCACGCTGATTGTGCAGGCTATCCTAGAGATCTCTGGTCAGGTCTTGCTCGGCGTTGTTATCTTTGCCATTGGCATCTACATTGCTAACCTCGCCTTCCGCCTAATCAAGAGCAGTAGCAGTAGCTCTTCCAACATGCTGGCCCAGGCTGCTCGGATTTCTATCCTGGCTTTTGTCGGTGCCATGGCGCTCGGTCAAATGGGCGTTGCTCCCAACATTGTTAACCTTGCCTTTGGTTTGCTATTGGGTGCAGTGGCCATTGCTATTGCGATCGCCTTCGGCCTTGGTGGTCGAGAAGTCGCAGGCACACAGCTCCAAGAATGGTTAGACGAACTCAAGCGTTAAGCTGACCGACGTCGTTTAGACGACATTTGTATGCCAGCCAATTGACAGGCACTGGCTAGTTGAAAAGCCAGCAAACCCCTGTCCTCACAAAGAACCCGCAGATAGCGCTCTGGCTGTCTGCGGGTTTCTCTTTCTTATGAGAGCAAGGATTTATCAAGCGGCTCTTATATAATCATCACGAGAGGAAAACCCCATCCCTTTCAAGCCGTTCCACGAGAAACCCGTGAAAAGCGAAGATCTTGCACAGTATATAGAAGCTACCGACGGTATCAGTAAGCCTTGGCTTCTGATTCAGCTACGCCTAGCCAAGCTAAAAGAGCGTCGCCATGAAATGAATACAGAAGAATTTAATCAGCAGCTCGCCGATCTCCACGAAGAGCTAATGAAACTCGGGGAATGGTGGGCCGGCCAAGAAAAAGACGTTTTCAAACCATAATATTTCGGCACAGATCGCTCAGCACAGATCGGTCGGCACAGATCATTCAGCACAGATCTTTCAGCACAGATTACTCGGTACAGCCTCTTCATCACAGACTTCCCCATCACAGACTTCCTCATCACAGACTTCTCAATTACAGATACTATGACGGCCACCTCACCTAGCAAGACCAAAAAGGAACCCAAAGCAGCCGCGCCCAATCCCAAAGACGCTGAATGGTATCTAAACCGCGAACTCAGCTGGCTAGAATTTAATCGCCGTGTCTTGCACGAAGCCATGGACGAGCGCACCCCTCTGCTCGAACGGCTAAAGTTTCTCGCCATCTTTAGCTCCAACCTAGACGAGTACTTCATGGTGCGCGTTGCTGCCACCAAACAGCAAATAGAAGCCAACGTCAACAAACGCACCCCCGACGGCCTCACCCCAGGCGAAAGACTCAGCGCCATCAGCGAGCGATTGCGCCCCATGTTCAACCAGCTACACGATTACTTCGAGCACACCCTACGCTCCCAAATGAACGCAGGGGGCATTCATCTGCTCAACTACCGAAACCTCACGCCCACCCAAGTCGACTATTTAGAACGCTACTTCAACGAACAAATTTTTCCCGTTCTTACCCCACTGGCCGTTGACCCAGGTCATCCCTTCCCCTACATCTCCAACCTCAGCCTCAACCTCGCTGTCGAAGTTCAAGACGACGTGGACGAAGACTCTCACTTTGCCAGAGTCAAAGTGCCCAAAGTCCTCCCACGCTACGTCCAGCTGCCCAAAGAGCTACAGCAAGACAGTCTAGGCAAAGACACACCCTGCCATTGGATGGGCGTGCCAATGGAGCAAATAATTTCTCACAATATTGCCGCGCTCTTTCCGGGCATGAGCGTCAAAGACTGCTTCACCTTCCGCATTACCCGCAACGCCGATCTCTCTGTAGAAGAAGACGAAGCCGACGACCTCATGCTTGCCATTGAGCAAGAGCTGCGCAAACGCAGACTAGGCGGCTCCGTCGTTCGTATGGAAATAGAAGCCGGCATGGACGCCGCCATGCGCTCCACCCTCATGAACGAACTCAACCTCAAAGAAGAAGACGTTTACGACGTAGAAGGCTTCATTGGCCTTGCCGACTTAATGAGCTTCATGGGTCTGCCACTACCTGAACTCAAAGACGCAGGCTGGAAACCAGTCACCCCAGCCACTTGGAAAGCCGCAGGCTCTGGAGAAGGCGAAGACGTTTTTGCTCTCATTCGCAGACGCGATCGCCTCGTTCACCATCCCTACCAAGCGTTTTCTGGTACCGTTCAAGACTTCATCACCCAGGCAGCCACCGACCCCGGCGTCCTAGCCATCAAAATGACGCTCTATCGCACCTCTGGCGACTCGCCCATCGTCAACGCCCTGATTAAAGCCGCCGAAAACGGCAAGCAAGTCGTCGCCCTCGTAGAACTCAAAGCCCGCTTCGACGAAGAAAATAATATCAACTGGGCCCGCGCCCTAGAGCGCTCAGGCGTCCACGTCGTCTACGGTCTGCTAGGCCTCAAAACCCACACCAAAGTCGCCCTCGTCGTCCGCCGCGAACGCAACACCATTCGCCGTTACGTCCACATTGGCACCGGCAACTACAACCCTAAAACAGCTCGTCTGTATACTGATTTAGGTCTGCTCAGCTGCCGCGAAGAACTCGGCACTGATTTGACCGATCTATTCAACTATCTGACGGGTTACTCACGCCAGCACAACTACAAAAAGCTGCTCATCGCCCCGGTCAGCCTACGCGACAAAATGACAGAGTTCATTCGCAGAGAAACCAAGCTAGCCGAAAGCGGCAAGAAAGGCCGCATCATCGTCAAAATGAACTCCCTTGTTGACCACGACATCATTACCGAGCTCTACAAAGCTTCACAGGCAGGGGTCGAAATTGACTTAATCATCCGAGGCATCTGCTGCCTGCGTCCCGGGGTACCAGGCCTTAGCGAAAATATCCACGTCCTCAGCATCATTGGCCGCTTCTTGGAGCACTCCCGCATTTTTTACTTTCATAACGATGGCAAAGAACGCTTCTACATCGGCTCTGCCGACTGGATGCCCAGAAACTTAGACCGCCGCGTCGAAGCCCTCGTCCCCATCGAAGATCCACCGCTGCGCTCCGAACTCGCCTCACTGCTAGAAGTCTGCCTAAAAGACAATCGCCAAGCCTGGGAAATGCAGTCAGACGGCACTTACCAGCAGCGCCATGCTGGCAAAGGTGAAACCGAGCACAGTACACACCAAGCACTGATGAAAAAAGCAAAAAGTCAGGCCTAGTGTTCTGTCCAGTAGTCAGGCCCAGTAGTCAGGCCCAATAGTCGGGTCTGCTGAGCATTCACGAAAACGGCCTTAAGGGGGTGTAAATCGGGGCTAAGGGCTAGCTAAACTTTTCCAGCTGCTCTAGCTTCAGCCAAATATTCGGCGTGGGCACCCGGCCAAATTTAACTAGACCATAGTCGTCGCGCACGTCTAAGATTTCACCTCTCGTCTCAAATACGTAGCTCGACAGGCGCGTATCGCTTGCTTTTGCTTCCACGCTGTTTTCAAATTTTTCTTTCACAAGGCGCACAAAGTCTCCCTTCTTCACGGGCTTTTTCTCTGCGGGCTTTTTCTCTGCGGGCTTCTTCTCTGTTGGCTTCTTCTCTTCGGGCTTGTCGGCCATGATATTTTCTTTGGCTCTGCAACCGAGCACGATAGTTAACTAATGTCGTGTTTAATTGTAATCCCTACCGCTGGCACTTCGGACAATAATGCGCAGAGCGCCCCGCTAGCTTTAGCCGCATAATTTTTGAACCGCAGTTACGACAGGGTTCATCCTCGCGGTCATACACCCAGGCAACACCGCCATAGTTGCCATTTGTACCGTGAATATCGCGAAAGTCGCTGAATGTAGTGCCTCCAGATTCGATGCTAGTGGTCAATACTTCAATGATGGCGGCATGGAGACGAGTAATTTTTTTCTTGGTTATGCGATCGCACAGCACCTTAGGCCGAATCCCACTCAAAAACAGCGCCTCATCCGCATAGATATTGCCAATCCCCGCAATCAGCTTTTGATCGAGCAGCGCATTCTTAATTGGTCGCTTTCGGCCCTTCAATACACTAGCCAAATAAGCCACCGAAAACTCATCCGAAAACGGCTCTGGCCCCAGCCGCTGCAAGCCCGTCATCACAGACTCTATGGCCTTGCCCGGCGGCACCCACCACAGCCGTCCAAAGGTGCGCTGATCCACGTAGCGCAGCTCACGCTCATCATCAAAAAATAATCTCACCCGGCAATGGGTTTGCACAGGCTCTTTCTGCGATACCCACAATAGCTGCCCCGTCATACGCAAATGCACCCCCAGCCACCCCGCCGACACCGGATCGCTCGCGGAGCCGCGCAAAAGCTCCGCCATCAAATACTTACCCCGGCGGTGCCAGCCCTCTAACCAGGCACTTTCCACGCCCTTTAAAAAGTCATCAGCCGACTCAGGAAAGGCAATCGTCCGCGCTAGGCGTACGGTTCCTCCTCGAACCGGCTGATTAAGCGAAACTCGATTGAGTCCCCGTCGTACAGTTTCTACTTCAGGTAACTCAGGCACTGCTTTCTTTATCTATAGCTGCAAAAAACTCAGGAAATGCAATGATGCAAAGAAGCTAATCAAAAGAAGAAGCTAACCAAAAGGCATTAACCTTCTTTCTTTGCAGCTGCCTTTGCAGGTGCCTTTTTAGCAGCCTTCTTCGGCGGCGCTTCTACTTCTACTAGCTCCGCCTCAGCAAAGTTGTTAGTGTTAACACCAGCGTAATTCACCTTAGTAAAGCGCACGACAACCGGATACTTGATACCGCTTTGGTCAACAGAGGCAACAGAGCCAACTTCCTGATACCAATAGGACTCTGGGCGGAGAATTCTAACCTTAGAACCACGCTGAACCATGAATACTAATCCTCTCAACAATGCTTTATAAAGTAGGCTGCCAGAGCATCTACTCGCTCTTAAGAGTACTACTCCACCGGAGAGAACCCCCGCTTTTTAAGTTTTATGACTCCAAAAAGATAACTTTTGCAAAGCTGACTCAGCTAGCGAACATTTCCATTTTTCAAATCCTGCCCTCTAACGAAAAACGATGACGGCCTCTCAAAGGCGTCATCGCTTCACGCAGTAATCTGAAATGAGCCGATAACGACTATGCGTTATCTGGAAGAGCGACCTGCATATTAGGTAATATCGCCTGTGAAGAAACTTCCGGCGGCAGCAGTAACAAACTACCTGGAATACCACTATCTGCTGGGCTCAAGACAGGCGCAATAGGGGGCGTAGGCAAAGAGATCGCAGGCAAGGCGTTACCGCCACCATTAGGAACAGGGATCTGAGGCGTTGGTAGCGTAGCCACTGGGCTATCCTCTGCCGCTGTTTCTTGGCCACCGCTGCTATTGACAGGGCGCGATACTTCAATGCCATTCTCCTCAAAAATGACCTGAGGCTCAAACGCCAGCGTATCAATGCGTTTGACGCGTACGCTACCGTTTGCAATGCGATCGCCCACCCGGACATAGCGCTCAGGCTCGCTACCTGCACTGACAATGGCGTAGGGCTCACCCCCCAGCTGAATAATGCCAGAAACCGACACTGTCGGCGCAATCACTGGCTGAGGAATCGTAGGCAATGTTGCAATCGGTGAAGGTCTTACCAAAGGCTCGTTAGGCGGTTGAACTCTTACAGGTGGCGCTGTTGGCTCTGGGCGAGAGGGTTCTGCGCTCGCTGCGGTTCCACCGCCGCCGCGAGCACTGGCCGCGTCGCCAGCAGCCTCTGGAATTACCACAACTTCAGGCGTAATCGGAATCGGCAAGCTGGCAAAGGGATCCGTGCGTGACTGATTGACCAACTGAGTGCGTGCACCTGGATCAGTCGAAGGGATTAGGTCTGCCGTCACTACTGGCACAGCTTCTACAGTAGGATCTCCGAATGCCGCGTCATCATCGGCAAGCGCCTCAGAAATCTCTTCTCCTGCCTGGGTCGCAATATCCTCACCGACCTCCTGCACAGCCTCAAAAGGATCAATAATTTCGATATCTTCGCCAGCACTGAGATACTGGCAGCCGGTTAGCGGGGTAGTTGCAAGTGCAACAAGTAGCAAACGCCGCATGGTGTGATCCCTCATAGGACTCTGATTCCTAAATAATTAACATCCGTCAGCCACAAGGCCTAGACAGATGCGCATATTTAGAATAGACACAACACACCCCAAAACTAACGCTACTCGTCAAAATCAAACAAAGACCCTTGAACTTACAGCCAACCAACAGCTAAACCAACAGCCAGCTAACGACCAGCCGACGGCCAGATCAACAGCCAGACCAACGGCCAGATCAACAGCCAGACCAACCGGCAAATATAGTCCCAAACACAGTCCTAGGACTCGCCCGCTGTACGCATAATTATTTGTAAGTGCTTTAGCCCCTTTTTTACCCGTCGAGAGACTGTCACCGAACTTATACCCAGGCGCTCAGCCGTCTCCTTCTGCGTGAGATCGTGCAAAAACACAAACTCCACCACGTCTCGGGTACGCTGCTCCAGCTGAGATAAAGCCTGCTGCAGACGAATTTGATCTTCCTGGGCTAGCTGAAAGCTCCGATAGCGAGCATCTGGCAACAGGTCACCCAGAGACGACGTTCCACTGTCCCCTGATTGAACCGGCGCATCTAAACTCAGCAAATTTCGATTGCTACTCGCTAGGCGCACCTCTTGCCATTCTTCAACACTAATGTCCAGCTCTGCGGCGACTTCTTGATCGCTTGGGCGACGGTTTAAGTCTTCTTGTAGCTGTCGAATCGCTCGGGCCGACTGGCTTTGTAGCGTTTGCCAGCGCCTGGGAATACGTACAGTAGCGCTCTTGTCGCGCAAGTAGTGTTGAATTTCGCCGCGAATATAAGGAATAGCAAAGGAACTGAACGCAAACCCCTTTTGCAGGTCAAATCGCTCAATCGCATTAATTAAACCCATGCTGCCAACTTGCATTAGGTCGTCAAACGTTTCGCCTGAATTGTGCAGCCAGCGGTGCGCCTCGCGACGAACCAGGCCAATATTCATTTGAACAAGGCGATTGCGAAGCTTTAGAGAACGATCTTTTTGATAGGCATTTAAAAGTTCCAGTGACTGATTTTTAATAACCTTATGGTCAGAAGCGCGCATATATTAAAAAGCCAATAGCGCTCAGAAAGGCTACTCGGCAGATGACAGAAATTCAAACCGTTAGTGAATTCGCATCTGCGCATAATGCGCGTTTGAAACGAGTTACTAACTCGTACACCCTAGTTGAAGGTTTTTGTGAGTCACAATCGAGTTTCTACGGAATGCCGCCTTGTCTAATCCGACGAAACAATAAGGCTTGGTTTGCCCTGTTTTATGCATAGCAATCCGCTGATGCGTCAGCGGATTGCTATGCACTCAGCGCCTACTATTAATCGCGAATTCAGCTGATCGTGGCGTCTAGAGCTAAGTGCGGAAGGCGATAGATTCTGGCACTTTGAACGCTGCGATATTGAGCAATAAAGAGAGTACATACAGCTCTCGAAGGACTGCTTTATATAGATCAACCAGCCATAAAAAAAGGACGCCATGGTGGCGTCCTTTCTTACTCTTTTCGAGGCTTGGATTGATTGGCGTTTAATAGCGCAATGGGTAGCTTACTTAGCGACCTAAACCTATCAATTTAATCTGCCAAATGCCCATGCTTAACTTCGAGCCTAGGCATCAAAACCAGATTCGATACGACCATAGAAAACACCTTGCAAACGAACATCATCGGCAGCCGCTGTACCCATATCTGTGTCAGAAGGCTGCTCGGAAATGAACGTTCCACCAATTTCACCCGTTGCAGCATCTACCTTAGACACCTGCAGGGAAATGTTTCCTTGGCCAACGTCAAAGGCTTTAACGTTCTCACGGGCAAGATCGTTACCATCAGCGCGAGCGGGCAGTGCAACAGCGTTGTCATAACCAGTGGTTAAACCACGAGCCTTGGGATCAAGGAAGTTGGACGTCCGGTAAGAAGGAACGCGGAAAGACCCCTCAAAGTCAGTGGAGGTCGTGATAGCGTTTAGACCCGCCTGAGACTGAGCCTCTAGACCTTTGATAGTGAAAAGGAAAGGAATTTGGTCGCCGCCTGGCAAAAGCACGGTAATGGGCTGGAAGTCCATACCTAATTTTTCGTCAAAGACTAGACTGCCGTCAGATTGCAGGTTGATATCGCCACTGACCTGCTCAATGGATGTGGTGTAGCGAGTCAAAGACTTACCGGCTACAAATTCAGCTTCCTTACGCTTGTTGTTAGTTTCTTGCTTGACGAAGAAACTAGTGGGCTCTAAGCACAAATCAACTAGCTGGTAAGACGTGCCGTCTTCGATGGGAATTTGGCCACGGCGTGTTTCGTCTACCTGGGGGCAGCTGTTCGCAAGACCAGTGTTGCGAATTTCATCGTAGGTGAGCGGGATTTCGCTTGTAGCAGAAGGGGCTTGGCTACAGGCTGTTAGAACACTTAAGCAAATCGCGAAGAACGCGGCGAGCAGAGCGCGATACCTCATGGGCAACCTCAGAACTATGAATTTTAACGGGTATTTAGTACATAAGTTTACACTGATGGCGACCTGTTTTGCAGGCGCTGCAGTGGCCTAATCGCTTGCACCTTTGGTAGGCGATCGCGTAACCTCTGACAGGTTGAGACAGATGAATTCGGCCGTGAAGCAAGGCAATAAGGCCACTATGTCAATGAGCGCTACAGGTTGTGGCTTGACTAGAGAACCCGCTTTATCGCCTTACTTAAATAAACAGACACTTTACAAAAGTTAAAACGGTGACCCATTCTGCGTCTTTTTCGCATCAATCCTCTCAGGAACTTGAGCCAGATCTTGCCCGACTGGTCGAAGTCGTTCGTGCCACCGCTGATGGCAAACAAGGCAACTGTCTAGCGCTCTTAGAGTTACTGAGACTTTTAGAAAATCTTCATTTTGAAATTCGAGATACGCTATTTCGAGAGGCCCTGCCAGATAACCGCCAGCGTCTATATCAACTGCTTAAAGACATTGAGCAGGAAGGCGGCTGGCCATATATAAACCGCATGCATTTGCGCGAACTCCTAGAGCATCTCAATCCAGATGAGCTAGAAAACGAAGCACCGACACCCACTGACCCGAGATTAGGCGGCCAGCAGAGCTAACAGCATATCTCTAGAAACATATCTCTAGAAACATATCTCTAAAAACATATCTGCTGGTGATATTTGCCCGCCGTTATTTGCGGCTATTCGCTCAATCCATTTGCTACGTAAAACTGCGCAGTAGGCCGCTCATTAAAGTGTCTGGAAGCTCTCAGATTTCTCTGATTCCTTACGGGTTGCTCCGTCTTAGCGTCGTAAGAATCGATACACCGATCCCATACAACCGATAAACCGCCTATAGAGAGGTGTCACAGCCGAGCCTACAGTCTTAAAAAAACCGCCTAGGATGGCGTTGGTCTTCTGCAGTGTTGGCTCGGCTGTGACACCTCTCTATAGGCGGTTTATCGGTTGTATGGGATCGGTGTATCGATTCTTACGACGCTAAGACGGAGCAACCCGTAAGGA
>JBCBKQ010000086.1:0-21791 GCA_038521595.1 Cyanobacteria bacterium J06627_28
TGTGTTTCTCTCTGAAAAGGGCTACCGTATGTATGCAAAGACGTTCAAACCTTTTTCTGCATTGCTGACGAATACCTGTCTGAGATTATATGAGGAACACAGCAATAAAGTTATTGTCTAATTGACATATCGAACTTCTCAGCTGCTCAATCAAAATAACTTTTGGGCGAAATTTACTCCAGTTATTAGACTGAAAAACTTCTAGATCTAATCCTTCAACACCTATAGGAAAAAAGTCGATGTCCTGCTTCGAAGAAATATGCTTTTCCAAGACTTCACCCAACGAATATGCTGTCATCGACTGTTTTGAGATCAGTCGGCAGGGACTTTTTACTGAAGAAGAAACTTCTTCTGAGAAGGTATTCAAAGCAGGCTCATTGAACTGACAGTAAATTAACGTCTTTTGTTCGATTGCAAGAAAATTGATTTGGTAACCATGTTTCTCGTTTTTCGCAGAGGGTCAAAAAGGAAGCAAGCCCCATGCATAGCGACCCACTGGGAAAAGACTGTTGCGACAGCAGCCCCTAAAGCACCAAATATTGGCAACAGCAGATAGTTAAGAACAATATTAATGACACTTGCGATCAAAACCATCTGCAAATACATTTTATTCCAGTTCATGGAGACCATGTAAGCACTTTGTGCCGTTCCCAACGCGACAAATAAGACACTCCATATGAGTAAGACTAAAAGAGGGGCAGCTCCACCATATGTCACTCCATACAGACTTAGTAAAATATTTTTTGAGAATATCAATACTATTACGATTGAAAGATAGCTCATCATGCTAACTCTACTGTAAAGGTCTTGGAGGTTGCTGTAAAACTGCGATTCATCCGTATTTTTCGCTCTGATGAGGCTGGGAAAAGACGAGTTTACGAAGGCAACAGGAATGAGATAGAAGGCTTCGGTTATTTGCACAGCGACAGAGTAAAGCCCTAACTCCTGGCTACCAACCATCGTCCCGATCATAAGCTGATCTATTTTCATATAAACTGTGATAGCTAACCCTGAGATAATGAAAGGCCAGCCATCGGCCAAAAGGCTTTTTATTCTAAGCATAGAAACAAAAGACGGACAGAGGGGTCCTTTTTTCTTGACATACAAGATAGCAATAATAGTTAGAGAAAAAGCATATTCACCAAGAGAGGCGATGGCAAGCATACTGACCGGCTTTTGTGCTGCTACTAGTGAAAGTACTATGCAACAAAACAAACCAGAAGAGATGCTTTTAGGCAAGGTGATATATTTATATTCCAGCCTTGCCTTGAAAAACAATTCTATTGATTCAAAAGCCCTGAGAAATATTGAAATAGAGAAGATGAGAGAGAGTAGTCGAGTAGTTGTATCTGACAAGAGGTAAAAAGATGAACCAATAGACAGAAAAACGAACAGAGCGCCTGAGAAAAGTCTAAGAGCAAGAACTGAATTAACTATCTCATCATTGGCATCTGGGTCTTGAACAAGCTCCCTGATACAAATTTGATTAGAGCCTAGGCTGGAAACCGTGAGAAAAAAACTAACGAAGACCAACGCATAATTGTACTTCCCATACAATTCTGGCTGAAGGTAGCGGGCCAACAAGATTCCAGTAATCAAAGCCGAACAAAGCCGAAAAGCTTTCTCGGCAAGTTGCCAAATAGTATTAATGATGATGAGAAACTTATCTGTTTTCATTCCGACGAGCGACGCTTAAAAGCATAGAACTGTCTATATATTCTTTGCTCAGCAATATCATGATCAAAATTGACACAACTGAGCAAAAGGGCTCTCCTACTCACACTAGCGATGGAATGCTGTTCGTTGTTCTGAACTCCTTACTCCAGCCAACATAGACTGCACCTCATTATTCAAATTATCTGCTGCAAAGAGGGCATAGCCGTTCACAGGCATGTTTTGCAGCAATTGAATTTGGCTATAGGCCTCGGAAGTCGGCAGCCCCAAAAGCCGAATGCCAGGGATGACTTGGGTGTGACGGAAACTAGATTCGATGACCCAGGGTCGGATGAGGTCTTCGAACTCGCGAGTGTTACTGGCGTAGCTCATGAGGACAATCCAATCGACGATGCCTTGGTCGGCCCAGTCTTCCCAATCTTGTTGGAGTTCATGGCGGCGCTTGTAGGTGTCTTCGGCAAAGACGGCTGCGGAGAGGGTGAGATCTGGGCGCTGGCGGCGGAGCTGGCGAGAGGCAGCGGCGACAAAGGTGCTGACTTGCTGGGCCCGGAAGTCTGTCCACTGGCTCCAGAGGCGGGCCATGCGAGGATCGCCATTATTGCGGGGGGAGAGGGTAATAGGATCGACGCCGGTTAGACGGTGGAACTGTTCGCGGGCGGCGTTGCCGTAGCCAAAGAGGCGATTGGCGCTGGGGTCTTGAAAGGGGTAGCGGACATAGTCGAGCTGAATGCCGTCAACGTCGTATTGGGTAGCGATTTCACCCAGCATATCCAGCAGGTACTGGCGCACTTCGGGATTGGCAGGATCGAGAAAAGGTTTGTTTTGCCCTGGAATAATGAGGTTGCCGTGATTGTCAAAACCGGCCCAGTCTGGGCGGGCGCTGAGGATAGGGCCAGGGTAATGACTGGGCTGACCAAGGAGGCGATTGTGGGCTTGGTTGCCAGCTGCAAAAAGCCACACCCAGGCATGGACTTCAATGCCATTGGCTTTGCCAAGATCAACAGCGGCCTGCAAGGGATCCCAGCCCTGAATGTTTGGATTTTGCTCTGGGGCAACGTCGCTGGGATAAATGGGATAGCCCGCGTTGACTGTCTCGACAAAAACCGTGTTGATGCCTGCAGATTTGAAGCGGTCGAAGACGCGGGCGAGGCCCTGGGGCGAGCCGGCATTGACAATGGTTTCTCTGTCTAGCCAGATAGAGCGAACGGTCAGCTGGGAGGGCGCACTGGCAAACTGAAGAACCTCTTCGGCTAGGGGAAACTCTGTACCTAATAGAGATTGTACCGAGGTGGGGGCGGCTGTCGCGTCGGCAATGGGGTCAGGGATTGTAGTGGCTGCGAAAGCAGGTGCCTGGCGAGACTGTTCACTTTGCGTAGAGGGGGTGAACTGGGCCATGGCAGGATTTGCTGCCGATAACAGATAAGTCGGTGCGACAAGTGCACCTATGGTAAGGCCCATCAGGCAATTTATGAGCTTGCTATTCAGCGGTTGGGCGTGAGGGCGAGCGGTACTGATAGCAGGTCGAGTAAACGAGGGATGATGAACGTCCATAGGGGTATGAGGGATACGAAGAATATTAAAGAGCGATCGCAAATAGAAAAAGTCATCGGGCTCAGGCCTAATGACTTGCCAATTAGAACGGGGGGACAGCGCAGCAGTGCAGTTTATGAAGCTACCGTCGGTCGCTCTAGGGTCTCTCTATAAATTCCCGAAGAAGGCAAAGAGCTATCAACTAAAGATGTTATGCACCGTTTTTTTAGCGTGGGGTTTAGCTCGTTTTTTATTTGAGCGGTGTCTCTGGGGTGATAGACCTGTGATAGAATCTAAAACTCTACGTCCACATTTTTGACCTATCACTCAAGCGTATGGCTCTGCTACAAGAACGCAAACAAGAAATCATTTCTGAGCATCAGGTGCATGAAACAGACACCGGATCGGTAGACGTTCAGATTGCAATGTTGACTGATCGCATCAATACCCTCAGTCAGCACCTACAGAAAAATAAGAAGGATTATTCTTCTCGCCGTGGCCTGCTTAAAATGATTGGTCAGCGCAAGCGTTTGCTGGCGTATTTGGTTAAGCAGGATGCTGAACGCTACAAGGCACTGATTAAGAAACTGGGCATCCGTCGCTAGTATTGCTGCTGCGCGTTTAGTAGGTCTTGTCTTTTTAGTCGCTGAAGCTTTCAGCGACAACTCATAGTAAAAAAATAATGCCTAGAAAGGCTTCTTCCCATGGCTTCTGAGTCTGAGCGTAATTCGTCAAATGATCGGGCGGCGCTGCCGTTTGAGCCCAAGGGTGCTCGAAGGGGCAACAAAGAGGAACGCTCTGTAGACGGCAAAGCGAAAGACGGTAAGGCAAAGAAAGCGAAAGCAGAGAGATCTGCAGAAAGATCTAAGAAGAGAAAAGCAAAAAAGACTGAAGGGAACTCGTCACAGGCGAAGATTTCGGACAAGGCACAGGCCAGAGTAGACGCTATTAGGGCAAGCAACCGCAAAAAAGCTGACGCCAAGGCTAACAAGCAGCAGAACGGCGGAAAAAGCCAAAAGCAAAGTGCTGATAGTGGCTCTATTCCAGAAGCAGTGAGTCGCAGAATGCTGCGTCGGATGGCGATTCTTTCTCTGACGCCGATTGCCCTGGGCGTTGGGATTTTCTTTTTATCTTACTATTTGCTCAGCCATCAGATTGTGGAGTTTGCACCTGTGGTAGTCTTGCTGACGACAATGGGATGTTTTGGGCTGGGTGTTTTGGGCTTAACCTACGGAGTGCTGTCGGCATCTTGGGACGATGAGCCGGGAAGTCTTGTCGGGCTTGACGAGTTTAAGCTGAACTTTGGCAGAGTAATGGATGCGCGGCGGGCGACTAAGGCCTCTAAGGGGTAGCTACTGTGTATACACAGGTGTGAGACTTCTGAGATCGGCCGGTGGCAAAGGCTGCTGGCCCACCCCGTCACTGCGTGCCACCCCTCCAGAGGGGATTTATCCCGGCTGTATGGCATTACTTGGCTGCCAATAGATCGCTTTTAACCTCAAAGCCTGAAATAGCTCCCCTCTGGAGGGGTGCCCAAAGGGCGGGGTGGGTAGGCAACATGGGTAATCAGCCAATCTCTCCTAGTTATATATACACGGGAGGTTATATGTACACGGGAGCTCCGGCAGCGGAGATTTTCCCGGCGATGACTCTTTTATGTGCTGAGCCGCACTGAAGCGAGCAATGTACTAATTACGTTGCTCGCTTCGCTTTTTTAGAAAAGAGTGCTACTTGGCGTTTGCTTTGAGAAGGCGGGTTTCTTGTGAGAGTAGGTATAGCTCGGCCCACTTGCTGGTGGCTTGCTTTTGAGTGATGTCAAAAGACTGGGCAACTTGTGCAACCGTTTGGCCTTCTTTGAAGGCGGTCAACAAGTTTTGCTGGTCTTCAGTGAGGCTATTCCAGAACTCTTCCCACTCGACGAGGGTGAGGCCAAGGTTGTGCTGCTTGAGTGAGGTTTTGAGCCAGGAGAAAACAAGATCGGGCTGTTCTTTGATGGTGAAGATGCGAATGGCATGGTAGCTGATTTTTTCGCGGAGGCGGTAAGCTTCGCGGACGTTGAGACCGAGCTGGCGAGAGATGCTGTCTTGGGCGTAGCCTTGGAGGTGTAGATCTAACCATTGGACAGCGGTGTCACCGAGTTTATCACCGAGGTAGTCAGAAAATTCTTGCTTTACCTGCTGGCGGGCAATCTGCTGAGCTTCGTAGTCTTGCTGGACTTCGTAGCGGTCTAGGGCCTCAAAGTCGAGCAGGCTGAGGGTGCCGTCAGCTTCGTCGGTGCCGATTTCTTCTGAGATGAGATGGATGAGTTCGTCGCTGGGCACTTGGGTCATGCCGCCGCGCTGCGATCGCCTCAAATAATTGACAAAGCGGTAAACCAGCAGGGGCTGATTACGAATGGGCCGCAGGCAATATTCTTCGATGGTGGCAAGCGTCAGCAGGTTACGAAGGCTGGCTCGCTCGGTGCACTGACCAATCCAATGGGTTTGCGATCGCATATGACGATCGCTTTGCAGCATTTCCTGAATAACTTCTTGCAGTACGTCTTTGACGGCGCGTTTGCGATCGCGGCTAAGCGCAATCCAAGTACGAATTTTGCTTCTAATCAGGAAAAGTCCACCTAATTTCTGTAGGAGACGCTTGTAAGCGCGATCAGGAGAGAGTCCCCAATAGCGAGAAATAAAAATGCGGTAGCGATAGTCCATCGCCTTTTTAGCCAGTTTCACATCCTTAGAAGTCATCGACTCAAAGCGAGCCGCCTCACCAACCAACCATTGAACGATGGACTCCTGAGTAGCACTGGACTGATCAGGCAAATCAGACTGTAGCTGCTTTCGCCACAGAGTCAAGATATCTTGATGAATGGCTAACGCTGCCGCGCTTAGCTCGCCCTGAGCAGTACCGTCGATGTCTTCTTTCTGGCTATCTGATGCTGTCACCTGTGTCCTCCGATATATTTCACCCTAGGGGTTGCTTCTATATACTTTGCGTTGAGTCTTTGCGTTGAGTACGGGCTCTAGCCGTCTACTCCTGGTCGCTCACTCTTGATGGCTCATTCTTGATGGCTCACTTTTGATGGCTCACCTTGAGGATGCTTGCTGTATATAGTTCAAGCGTCAATGCAGATTGAATAAAGAGCATGGGCTCAATTAGAAATAGTTTTTTTGATTACTGCTTACTGTAACCCATCACAAAACCTCTGAAGCCCAGAGAATGAAAGGTATTTGCTGATACTGATCTTTAAAGTTACTTCTTCACTGCTTCACATAAAAAGCCATTAATTTGTTGATAAGAAGAAATCACCTCGTAATATTACGCACAAACGCGTAGAAAATCGGGGCACTTACTATAATTCTTTGAAGTCTAATACCAAGTAGATGTACTTAGTCTAGGCGTGAGCCAAATAAGACAGAAAACCTCTATTTCTTTTGAAACCGTAGCCCTAACGATTGAGAAAGCCGATGCAACGTAGCGCCCTCTCTTGTCCGCCAATCGGAGATCAGGTTTATCAACCGCCCTTTTATAGACTGCCCCATATCTCTACACGCTCTGTATTTAAGCGCCTGCTTGATGTCGTCGGTGCACTGGTTGGACTGTGCATTGTAGCGGTCTTGATTGTGCCGATTGCGATCGCAATTCGCCTAGATTCAAGAGGCCCCATCCTCTACTCACAGCAACGCTTTGGGCTACAGGGAAAACCCTTCCAAATACTGAAATTTCGCTCCATGGTGACGAATGCAGACGCGCTCAAATCCACCATCAAAAATGAAGCAGCAGGCCTCATCTTTAAGAACACAGCAGACCCTAGGGTTACTAAGGTCGGTCAGTTTTTGAGAAAAACCAGCCTGGATGAACTTCCACAGTTCTGGAACGTGCTGATGGGCGACATGAGCCTAGTGGGCACGCGCCCACCGACCGCTGATGAAGTAGAGCACTACAGCGAGCGCCATTGGAGACGACTAGACGTACGTCCTGGCATGACAGGTCAGTGGCAGGTTAGCGGTCGCTCTGCTGTTAAAGACTTTGAAGATATCGTCGATTTGGATCTGCACTATCAGAACCAGTGGACGCCGATCTATGACGTCAAGCTAATTGTGATGACGGTGCTGGTATTGCTATCCAAAAAGGCAGGAGCCTGTTAGAAAGCAAGAGGCGGGAGCCTGTTAGAAAGCAAAAGGCGGGAGCCTGTTAGAAAGCAGGCCCGAGCGCTCTAGTGTCCCAGCCAGCGACAGACGTCTTTGGCATGGTAGGTCAAAATCAAATCTGCGCCAGATCGCTTAAAGCCAGTCATTGTTTCCATAACGACTTTTTCTTCGTCTATCCAGCCATTGAGGGCAGCGGCTTTGACCATGGCGTATTCACCTGAGACGTTGTAGGCGGCAACGGGTAAATTTGTGGCTTCTTTTACGCGCCAGATAATGTCCATGTAGGCCAAAGCAGGTTTTACCATGAGCATATCCGCACCTTCGGCAATGTCTAGCTCAATTTCTTTGAGCGCTTCTGTGCCGTTGCCAGGATCCATTTGGTAGGTGCGGCGATCGCCAAACTGAGGCGCCGACTCACCCGCTTCACGGAAAGGGCCGTAGTAAGCAGAGGCGTACTTAGCCGCATAGGACAAAATAGGCAAATCTTCAAAGCCACCGTCATCGAGCCCAGCTCGAATCGCCTGAACAAAGCCGTCCATCATGCCAGAGGGGGCAATAATATCGGCGCCGGCATTTGCCTGGGAGACCGCTGTCTTTTTCAATAATTCCAGCGTAGGATCATTCAGCACTCGGCCCGTTAGGTCTCCTACTTCGAGATAGCCGCAGTGGCCATGGCTGGTATATTCACACAGGCAGGTATCGACGATGACGGTCAGCTCGGGGACAGCTTTTTTAATGGCTTCTGTGGCCTTTTGGACAATGCCGTGATCGTGCCAGGCACCCGTGGCCTCAATATCTTTGTCGGCAGGGATGCCAAATAAAATAACGGCGGGAATGCCCAAATCATAGGCCTCTTTGGCTTCTTCGACGATTTTGTCGACGGAGAGCTGATAGACCCCGGGCATGGAGCTGACCTCTTTGGAAAAGCTGTTGCCGGGCACTGCAAAGAGGGGATAGATGAGATCGTTTGGGGTGACAATATTTTCACGCACCATGCGGCGCAGGCTGTCGTTGGTACGCAAACGACGGGGTCTATGGGTCGGAAACATGAGCTTGTTGGGTGGGACTATAGAAACGGTTGAATGTCCCTCAGTTTAAAGCGTGCGTTGGAGTGAAGTAAGTATATTTGCGTAAAAGTAACGTTCTGTAAAAAAGGGCGGCAAACGCTTACGCTAGAAATAGGTATAGTGAGCAACGCGACAGGAGAAAAAAGGTTAGGTGTTTTCGGTTTCTGAGCTGGTTTGGGCGCTGATTGGCCTGATCTTGACCATTGGCAGTACATGGCTAGAGGCGTTTACGTTTGTACCGCTCTTTAGCTGGCGCGATGCGGCCGACAGCGGCATCGATGTGGCTTCGCTGGGCGTGACTTTTCAGGTGGGGGCTGCGCTTTTTACAGGCTGCATGGGCGGCAGAAATGCAGCGGCGCTTTCCCAAATTGCCTATGTCATTTTAGGGATTGCCCTGTTTGAGCAATATGGGCTTGAAGTCTTTGCTCAGGGCTCTGGTGTGGGCTACTTGAGAGAGCCCAGCTTTGGATATTTGCTGGGGTTTATTCCGGCTGGGTGGCTATGTGGTGCGATCGCCCACAAAGCAAAACCCAGCATCGAACGGCTTGCCTTTGCCGCCCTCAGCGGACTCGCCCTGGTGCATCTATGCGGGCTGACCTATTTGGTACTGGGCCATCTGTTTCGCTGGCTTCCCACAACGCCCGCCTTGGGAAATGCGATAATGACATACTCACTGGCGCAGATCCCCGGACAGATTATGGTGAGCTGTGCGATCGCCCTGATTGCCTTTGGCTGTCGAAAAGCCCTCTTCTATTAGTTTTTTTCTATTAGCTTTTACAGTAAAACCTGTCTTTTAAGACCTAATTTTGAGACCTACCTAATTTTGAGACCTGTATGAAACCTAAGAATCCTCTTTTTTGGATAGTTGCGATCGTAGGGATCATTCTCGATCAGCTCACCAAGCAATGGTTTGTGCAAAACTTTGAGCTAAATGAAAGTATTACGCTGATTTCTGGCGTATTAAACTTCACCTATGTCACCAATCCCGGCGCGGCCTGGAGCCTATTTAGTGAAAACGGGGAATGGCTCAAGTGGCTGTCCATGGCCGTGAGCTTAGCCCTTGCTCTCTATGGCTGGTTTGCCCGCATCGAAAATAAGTGGGAAGCACTGGGCTATGGCTTCATTCTCAGCGGAGCCTTTGGCAACGGCATTGATCGCTTACTCCAAGGCGAGGTCGTGGATTTTTTGCATGTCTTTCCAGCCACAGGGTTTCCTATCTTTAACCTGGCAGACGTGTGGATCAATGTAGGGATCTTTTGCCTGCTGATCATTGCCGTTATTTTTCCAGATCCAAAAGCCGCCCAAGACTCAGAGACTTCGAGCAAATCATCTCAGTCAGATCGCTCGCTAAACCAGGCAAACAGACGTGACTTTAATCGGCGAGCTAGACATTATAACGGTCAAAATAGAACGCTGCGACGATAGCGGTACTGAGCAGCGTCTATCCGAAATCTTCTGTCGCTACACTGTTGTTTTCTAAAGAGTGCTTTTCTAAAGAGTGCTTTTCTAAAGACTGTTTTTCTGAAGACTGTTTTTCTAAAGAGTGCTTTGGAAATACCCACTTATCGCTGTAGTCTGTGTAGACTTTCAACTATCGTAGACTTTCAAATATCAGATTATTTGTTAGATTGGTTTGCCTGCGTCCCTTTTTTCGCTATGACTTCTCCACCGCCACCGCCAAAAGGACCTCGCAAGCCAGGGAATTCTCCTGGCTCCAATCACGGCCAAAATAGCCAAAATAGCCAAAATAGCCAAAATAACAGACAGAACGCATCTAAGACTATCTTAGGCTCCCTTACACAAGCCTTTCAAACTGTTGCTAACGTAGACTTTGGCAAAATTCCGCTGAAGCCCAATGCGCGGGTGCCCAAACTGGTAGTAGAAACCGGCGATCGCCCCAGCGAATACCCTTTAGTTGGTGAGCACTACATCCTCGGGCGCTCATCAAAATCCTGCGATATCGTAGTGCGCAGCCCCATCGTCAGCCAAACGCACCTCTCGCTCACCCGCGATACCTCACGCCCTGGCAATCCCTTCGTACTCAAAGACCAGGGCTCCACCAACGGCATCTACCGCAAAAAGAAGCGCCTTTCAAAGCTGCCCCTGCGCCATGGCGACGTTTTGACCCTGGGGCCGCAGGAACTAGCTGATGCGGTCACGGTGCGCTACGTCGATCCGCCGCCCTGGTATGTCAAAGCCATGCGCTACGGCATTTTAGGCACTAGCGGACTTACCGGACTCATCGCCCTCTGGATTGTCTTAATTGAATGGCCAAAAATTCCAATCAATCCACTGCCTGAGTCAGTACAGGGCCCCGTTTTGGTCACCGCAGAAGGGGAAGATGGCAGCCGCACGCCGCTCAATGAACTGCCGAACATCGTCCACCGTGAAAATCAGCGACTCCAGGAATATTCGCCTTACTTGCCCGCTGCTTTGGTGGCCTCAGAAGATACCCGCTTCTACTGGCACCCAGGGGTCGATCCGATTGGCATCGTCCGCGCCCTCAAAACCAATGTAGAGGCCGGCGAGATCGCAGAAGGGGCGAGTACGCTCGGCCAGCAAATGGCCCGCAACATGTACCGAGGTTATGTGGGCACTGAAGATACCAACCAGCGAAAGATTCGAGAAATTATTGTCGCCCTCAAGCTCGAAACCTTTTACAGCAAAGACGCCATCATGCTGCTGTACTTAAACCGAGTGTATTTGGGCAATAACCTGTACGGCTTTGAAGATGCCTCACAGTTTTACTTTGACAAACCCGCCAGCGATCTCAGCATTGAAGAGGCCGCCACGCTGGTCGGCATTTTGCCAGCGCCCAATGCCTTTAACCCTGTGCAGGACCCAGACGCTGCGATTCAGTTTCGCAACCGAGTGATTCAGCGCATGGCCGCTTCGGGCGCAATTAGCAATGAGGAGGCTGAAAATGCCCGGCGCTCTATCATCCGAATTAGTCCCAAGGCCCGTGAGCAGCTCAGAAGTGCCAGAGCGCCCTATTTTTATAGCTACGTCTACGAAGAGCTAGACAGTATCTTAGGGGTCGATCTCACCAACGAGGGCAACTTTGTCGTAGAAACCAGCCTAAACTTAGAGCGGCAGCAACAGGCCGAACAAGCCCTACGCAACACCGTTGCCAATCAGGGCGCACAGGCTGGCTATGACCAGGGCGCAGTGGTCACACTCAATACCCAAAATGGTGAGATTGAAGCCCTCGTCGGTGGCTTTGATTTTGCAGAAAGTCAGTACAACCGGGTCTCGCAGGCCTATCGTCAGCCAGGGTCTACTTTCAAAATATTTGCCTATGCCGCCGCAATTGAGCAGGGCGTGTCTCCCAGCGAGACCTTTGGCTGTAGCGACCTCACCTGGGAGGGTCAAACCTTTGCAGGCTGCCGCTCGGGCGGGGGCGCACTAGATATGTATGCCGGACTGGCCCGCTCCGAAAATGTGGTAGCCCTACGAATCGCTCAAGCTGTAGGATTGGGCTCGGTCATTGAAATGGCAGAGCGCATGGGCATTACTGCCGAATTGCAGGCACGGCCTGGGTTAGTACTGGGTCAAAGCGAGGTCACACCGCTAGAAATTACGGGAGCCTTTGGGGCCTTGGCCAACGAAGGTGTGTGGAACAAACCCCATGGCATTCGGCGTATTATCGACAGCGGCAGCTGTGAAGATAACGCTAACCTCACTGGCTGCCGGGTGATTTATGATTTTGAGACAGACGGAGAAAGCAACATTCCGGCGGTAGAGCCCTGGGTGGCTAATACGATGGTCAGCATGATGCAAGGGGTGGTTCAGGGCGGCACGGGTCGCAATGCATTTTTAGGCCGTGGCGAAGCGGGCAAAACAGGCACCACCAATGACAATGTAGACATGTGGTTTATTGGCTATGTGCCTCGCGATGCAGTGGTTACAGGTGTTTGGCTGGGCAATGATGACCCGACACCCACTGGTGGCAGCAGCGCCCAGGCCGCACAGCTATGGGGTAGCTATATGGGCCGAGCATTGAATTGAATCGACGGGCTAGCGGCCTTTGCGGTTACAGCGTGATTAGCGATAGCGTGGTCGGCGATGGCGTGATCAGTCGTAGCATGATTGGCAGTAGATTTGGCAGCAGGCTTGGCAGTAGACTTGGCAGACTCTACAGCGATGGTGAAGACTTCCGTTTGCCCTTGGCGGCCGCGCAGCTGGGTGGATAGAAATCGCTCTAGGGGAAACTGCGTATAGGTGTGGGCACGGGTATCGGCGCTAATGAGCAGGTTGAATTTGGCTGAGTCTGGTAGCGATTTAGTCATACTCTCTAGCCGGGCTGCGACATTTACGGTGTCGCCAAATAGCGAATAGTTCAGCCGTGAACGGTTGCCAACGGTCCCTGCCACCAGGGGACCCGTGTGGATGCCAATGCCAAACTTAATAGTTGGCAGGCGCTGTTCGGCCAGCTGCTGATTGAGAGAGTGAAGACGGTCGTGCATCTCGATGGCGGCTTTGAGAGCTGCGATCGCATCCTCTCTAACCTCAGACAGCTGAGTCCTAGGCACAGGCGCACCAAACACCGCCATAATCGCATCGCCAATATATTTATCGACCATGCCGCCATTTTCCATGATGCAGTCAGTCATCGTCTCAAAGTACTGATTGAGCCAGGGCAGCAGCTTTTGTGAGGGCAGCGTCTCCGCGATACTCGTAAAGCCACGAATATCCATAAACAGCACCGTCGCGGTCAAATCTTGAGCGGCCAGCTCTCCTTGATCTAAAATCTCACCCTTGCGCCGCCAAATCAGATCGGCGGTTCCCGGCGAAACATTCATCGAAAACAGCTCCATTAGCTGCTGCTTTTCTTGCTGTTCGTAGAGCTGCATCACCAGTGCACTCATAATCACCGTACCAATCGGCGCAGCCACCGGCAGCCACCAGCCCACCAAAAACCCAAAGTAGGCAAACATCAGCCACAGCAACGGCAACCCAATGACCATCGTCAAGCGCCAAGATACGTTTTGACGACGCAGCATGTAGCTACTCATTAGGGCCAGCACCATCAACAGTATTAAAGATTGATCCCGTGGCAAATGCCGTAAATACGACTGCGTTAAAAGATTGTTGACCGTGGCCGCATGAAGATAGACACCGCTCGTGGCCGATGCCCTGTGGAAGGGAGTTCGCAGCAGATCATGGCCAGCCATCGTTGGCCCGATCATCACGATTTTGTTCTGAAAAACACTGGTATCAATTTGACCCTCCACAACATCTGCATAGGAATACACCTGCAAATCTCCAGGCTTGCTAGCGGCATAGGGGGCAGTGACCTCGCCGGGCCAATTGATCGAAACTTCCTTGGCATTGGGCAGACGCTGCTCCACATAGGCTTGGGGATCTACAAAAGCACTATTAACAAACGCTTCTTGAAACTCAAAGCTTTTCATAGAAGGTGGGTCAACCTGAGCCGAAGAGACCTGTGAGTCGGCGTCTAGAAAGGGAATGAGCGAAGAAGGTGAATGGGACTTTGAAGATTTTAGAGACTGGGCGCTCGAAGACCGGGCGCTCGAAGACTGGGTGCTTGAAGACTGGGCGCTCGAAGACTGGGCGCTCAAAGACTGGGCGCTCGAAGATTGGGCGCTCGAAGACTGGAAGCTGGGCAACTGAGCAGTATATTGAGCAATCCTGCGCCAGGGGGATAGGAGACCCTGAACCTGAGAACCTTTGGCAAGGCCCTTTGACGATGCCAGCACCGAATCATCTGCCTGCATTGTCCCGGCCATCATCTCGGCGTACACATACAAAGTCGCCAGACCTAGGGAAGGATTGTCAGCGGCCCCCTTTAGGCGTAGCTGACGGCTGACGCCATCATCATCTGATGAGATGCCAGAGTCCCCTCGCAAAAAAGAACCGCTAGCAGGCACTGCAATCGTTTTGGAGACATCAATGTAGCGCTGACGGTGATTTGTCCCAACAGACAAAACGACATTGCCATGACTTGCGATCGCCTGAGCAAAGCTAGAATCTTGCTGGGTCTCGTCTGGAAATAGCACATCAAACGCAATCACCGCAGGCTGGGCACCTGCCAGCTGATCTAACAAATCAACATATTGCTGACGCGGCCAAGGATATGGTCCCATTTGCTCGACGCTAGCATCGTCAATCTCGATGACCGCGATTTCCTCACTCCAGGTAGAACCGCCAGAGAGCTCTTGCCTCATTTGGTGTAGCAAGTTGTAGCTTTGCTGCTCTAGCAGCGTCCAAGCGCCAATCGTAGACAGGCCCATGGATAATCCGGCAACAACGAGCCCAGACAAAAAACTCAATCGATTGGCAGCGGCCCGCTGTTCACCACTACGACGACGTTCAAACCCGGCCCAATAGCACTGATTGGAGTGCTGTTTTTTTCTTCGCGCTTTCTTTCTTTTTTCAGGAGTTGGGCGATGATTTAGTGACATTCTTCAGCCATACGTTTGTTGGCCTGCGATCGCAAAATAGCGCATCCTTGTGGGCGTGCCATACTCTATGGCCACCACTTTAGGCGCAGCTCAGCACGCACAGGTTTGGCATAAACTGCCTTGGGCAGTATTGGGCAATAGCAGCGCATTGAAAAAACTTTTGCAGCATACGCCCGTCGAGGCCTACGCACTCTCAGAATCAAGCCTTACAGCAAGAGAATGAAAGCCCCTCTAAGAATAAATAGGAACAGTTAGCGCAGCGCATATCGAAGCTGTGTATCAAAGGAACTTTATATTTCAGTGCCCTCTCTCATAACGCTATTTATAAAGTTAAATCCGGATAAACTTATCCAGTACCTGCTTCATATTCACTCTTGAGCAACATATAGCGTTTGTCATTTGACTGGAGCGCAGCCGCACTAGCTAGAGCCTTTACACAGCAGCGGTGAAAAGAGCGCGTCCGTCGCACAGCGCGAAAGCATGCTCACTAAGACAAAGGGCTACATGACTGGCATTGCCCGAATGCATCCGGGAACAACTCTAGTCATTAAAAAATGGCCTGCCTGTAGAACATGCCTAAGCTAGCGGATGGACGTATTATGCATTTAACTCGAAAGATTTTTTAACAGCTTTTAATGCTGAGCGCTTACGGAAAGCCCCACCTGTAATCTATAGGGGCTGCTGCATCGACAAAAACGTGGCAATCACTCAGATAGCCTGCAACAATCGTCACATGCCTGTTGTTCTACTACCGAGAAGTAGACAAAAAAGAGAGACGGTAACTTTATGATTATCGTCGCCTAGATTTGCTCATCATTTTTTGAGACAGGCTGAGCTGTAGCTGTTCTTGTTCGGCCCAGTCTTGCAAAATGCGATAGAAGAGTTGTCGGTCGCGGCTTTGTAGTACCGCTGTTTGATCAGCCGTCTCAATTGCATAGGGGTAGCCATTACCGACAATAACCTCAGCGCGTACCTGATTGATTACCGCTTCGGCGCGGCCTGCTTCCCAGATCCATTTGGGTAGGTCTAGGCGAGCGGGGTAGTTGGCGTTGGTCTTGAGATAGGTAAAGGTGAGGCGATCGCACATGCCCTGATACTCATGCAAAATGCCGCCGCGATCGCAGGTCATAATAGGCGTGCGATCGCCCCACTTCATGAACGAGTTCAGCAGCTTAGCATCGTAGAGTGCGCGAGTCGTATCGAGCCCATGAAACAGACGCAAGAGCGTCGTTATATCGTTTGACTGAGCCGTATCGACATACCCCACCAAAGGCACCTGATGCTTTTCGCTCGCCTGTAGCAAAGTGAGCACCTGTTCTACGTAGGGAGCTCGAATATTTTCATCAAGCATGGACGCAAACGACAGCACCAGCGACCCATCAAAAAACACAAGACACTTTTCGGGATCGCGCCCCGCCGCCAGCGCCCGATCTTTTGCGTGAGTGATGTATTCCGTAAGCCGCTGTACCTCCATCGAAAAACGGCGCATATTAATCCAGCGGTCCATCGGCTGGGAGCGGTCGGCCACCAAATCTTTTGGCGTCATTACATCGAGCAAAATGTCTTTTTCGTAGGTGCCCTCAGCGCAGTGATGGTTTTCAAACCAGCCAATTTGCACCAGCGCAATCGGAATAGAAAAGTCTTTTTGTGGGAACACCTGCGAGCCATCAACGGCGAAGGTAGTCACGTCTGCAATCTGCGCCTTTGCCCAAGCCAGACTCTGCTCACGATTAGTCCAAGACAGGTTGCTACGTAAGATGCCGCGATGCTTAGAATCAATAGGCTCTAATGGAATTGCGCCGAGGGTGCCCTCTTGGGTTTTGAGCCATTGGGTGCGCTTTTTCATCGTCACCCACTCATCCCAAGCACCGCGATACTGCTCTAAGTATCCTGACGTGCTCTCATCAAAGCTGGCAAAATCAGCCCGCTTACGAGAGAGCACCGCCTGAATTTGAGAAGATTTGATAGCCATAGGAAAAAAGCCAAAAAAAGCCAGAGGAGCAAAGCTAGAAAAAGCTAAAGGGAAAAGGCCAAAGGGAAAAAGCTAAAGGGAAAAAGCTAAAAGGTCAAAACTGAAAAACCAAAGCTAAACACAAAACGAAAGCTTGCGAAGAACAGACGTACTAAGTCATGTGACTTTAGCATAACGGGAATAAGACCCTGTGCTGTCATTCAATTCTTTTGGCATCAGCCGGTCTTGGGAAATAACAGATTCAACGCCATCTTTGGCTCTGGCTGCCAAGCATTGAGTTTTCTTAATGAAAACGTTAAATAAAATAGTCCAAGCACCACCTGCCAATATGAAAAGGCTGTAGATTGATAACCACGCTGAGTAATCTTGCGCAATAGAAAACAGCTCTGATTCTTTTTGAATCGCAGCGCATGCGCAACGCTTCTTCACTGTTTGCCAGTATGGAAAACCTCACTACAGACGCTCTATTACTAGGTATAGGCTATTCATAGCCATTCACCCCTTAAAGATTCTAATTGACAAGCTCTGACACAGTATTTTTACAGCTGTCTTAGAGCTTGCAAGATTACAAGCGCATATGAATTCTCAACCTACGAATTCTCAGTCTGCTAATTCTCAACCTGCGAAGCAGCACGAAGCATACGTTCGTGTTTCCACCGGGCTCGATACTCTAGACGATATTTTGCACGGCGGATTGCCTGGGGGTGAACTCTACGTTGTCAATGGATCTCCCGGCTCAGGGAAGACCACGCTGGCACTGCACTTTTTGCAGGAGGGTGCAACCAAAGGTGAAAAAGTCATTTGCTTAGCCTTAGCCCAGCGCGTCGAAAGCCTCAAGCAAACTGCCAAATCCGTTGGGCTAGATGTTTCTAACGTCACCTTTTATGACCTGAGCACCGTTTCTGCGCTCAAGGAAATGACCGAGCGGCAGACTATTTTTGACACGTCAGAAGTAGAGCTGGTCGAAACCATGCGAGCCATCGTAGCTGCCATCGATGCTGAAGCGCCTACTCGAGTGGTATTTGACGGTGTTTCTCAGCTGAGAATGCTAGCCAACAACGCAATGACCTACCGGCAGCAGCTATTTATGCTGCGCGACTATATGACCACGCGGGAGATTACCGTTGTGCTCACCGACTCGCAAGATGCGGCATCTGGCGACCAAGAGCTCGTTTCTATGGCCCATGGCGTCATCACCCTCATGGTCGAAACCACCACCCATGGCAGCGCTCACCGCTACCTCAAAATTTCGAAAATGCGAGCTAGCGCCTACGAGCCTGGAATGCACGATGTAGAAATTGATCAGACTGGCCTGCAGGTTTATCAGTCCCACCGCTATGCACAAGGGACCAAGCTCGCCAGCCGCCAGTCTGCCAATCTGCCAGAGCCAACCCTGCGAAATAGCGGGATTCCAGAGCTAGATAAACTCATCAGTGGCGGCCTCCATGCTGGTACAACCTGTCTGATGCTAGGGCCCTCTGGCACTGGCAAAACATCGATTGCCACATTGTTTGCCCACAGGCTAGCGACCACAGGCGGCAAAGCCAGCGTCTTTTTATTTGATGAATCGATTAAAACCTTTTTGCGGCGCTCCAAGGGACTGGGAATGGACTTGGCTCCGCTGATTGAGTCAGATTTGCTTCACATTCATGAGCTGAGCTTTGGCAATATCACGCCGGGTAAGTTTGCCAGCCTAATTGATCGCGATGTCGATGAGTGGGGCGCACAGATTGTAGCTATTGATACGCTCACTGGCTACCTCAACTCAATGCCCACCAAGGCTAGATTAATTTCTCAAATGCACGAGCTGACGCGGCGGCTCAACCAAAAGGATGTGCTCACCTTTTTGATGGTGGCCCAGCATGGCGTCATTGGTCTGACGATGGATGTCTCAATCGATATTAGCTACTTGGCAGATACCGTTTTACTGTTTCGCCATTTTGAAACCCAAGGCCAGCTGAGGCAGGCCATCAGCGTCTACAAAAATCGCTATGGTGCCCACGAAAAGCAAATTTGCGAAGTGATACTACAGCATGGCGGCATCCAAATTAGCCATGCCCTAGGCAACTTTTCTGGTATCTTGTCAGGGCTCCCGGAGTACAAAGATGCTGGTATCAAAAACGTAATCGCAACCGACAGTATGGAGAGCGATGCAGCCAGCTGATACGGCCAGTCACCCAGAGCGCAAATCTAATCGTACTCCGTCAAATGATCTGCCTGCTCACTCTCCTACTCGCCCTGTAGAACGCATCGTACTGGCGGCCAGGCTAGGTGCCAATGCAAGGGTTTTGGAAGAAGTGCTAGAGGCTGAAGCACAGGTGCAAACTGAACTGCCGACGGTAGAGGCAGTTTCTGTGGCCATTGAGACAGAAGCCTCGATGGTGGTGCTCACAGAAGAAGTATTGACCGATGAGGCGCTAGCCAAGCAGTTGGGCGATCGCATCAGCCAGCAGCCCAGTTGGTCAGACATTCCCGTCATCATTTTGCTCAGCGAGTGCCAAAGATTTGGCGACTGCCTAGCGCTATTGGGGCAAACCACGCATCACCGCAGCGTTCTTTTACTAGAGCTGCCGCTACGGCGAACCATTTTTTCAACGATGGTGCGTGCCTGCCTGCAAAACCGACGCCGACAGTACGAGCTGCGCGATACGCTCCTACAGCTACAGGAAAGCAACCAGGCCCTAGAAAACTTTAGCTACACCGCAGCCCATGAGCTGCGAAATCCGCTAGGCGCAGCCAAAACCAGCTTTGACTTACTGGCTCGCACATCGCTCACGACTCAGCAACAAAAGTTTGTGGACTTGGGTCAACGCACCACCCACAAAATGAATCAGCTGATTAGTACCCTGCTGGACTACAGCAAAATACGCGCAGACGCAAACGAATTTACCGCCGTCAATATGACGTCTGTCGTGCAGGAAGCGGTCGATGGCCTACAGGTACTCATCAAAGAAAAACAGGCAGACGTTAGCTGGGGCACGTTGCCCGTGGTGAGAGGCAGTCGTCAGCTACTCATTCAGCTAGTGAGCAACCTGATCAAAAATGCGATCGTGCACAATACCTCCACAGCGCCCAAAGTTGCCATTGCCGCACAGTCCACCGCAGAGCTGGATTTTAACACTGCCAATCTGCTCCAAGGAGACAATGTCAGGGATGATAGAGCACAGAAGTCAAACAGGTGGTTCTTTTTTGTTTCGGACAACGGCCCTGGCATGGACCCAGAGATTCAGTCACAGATATTCAACATGTTTAACCGTGCAGGCAAAAGCCGCGCAGATGGCAGCGGCATCGGATTAGCACTGTGTCAGCGCGTCGCCCAACAGCACGGCACAACCGTTAGAGTAAAGTCACAGCCAGGAGCCGGCAGCACGTTTTATTTCGACTTGGGTAGCGAAGGTTGAGTCACGCCAGCACCTTATCTCACCGGCACCTCAAAGGAAAAAGGATCGGGACAAAAGCGATTGATACGAGGTTCCGAACCGCATTAACGCTTCCATATCAGCCCCAAATGGAGCTTGATTTTCTTTCAGAATGTTAACCAGTATTTCAATGTGCTTAACATAAGCGTGAGTAAGTAATCCTCCCTAAGACAGAGTGATACGATCATGGCCATAGGATTATTTATTTTGTGGAGCATAAGCCCTTGGCAATTCGAGTAGCCGTTGTAGGCGGTGGACCAGCAGGGTCTTCGGCAGCTGAAGTACTTGTGAAAGCAGGCATCGATACGTACCTGTTTGAGCGCAAGCTAGACAATGCAAAGCCCTGCGGCGGCGCAATTCCACTGTGTATGGTGGATGAGTTTGATTTGCCCCCTGAGATCATTGATCGTCGGGTTCGCAAGATGAAGATGATTTCACCGTCAAACATTGAGGTGAACATTGGCTCCACGCTAAAGGATGGCGAATATATCGGCATGTGTCGCCGCGAAATCCTGGACGGCTTCTTGCGTGACAGAGCTGAGAAGCTGGGCACGAAGGTTATCAATGGCACCGTGCATAAGCTGCAGCTGCCTGATAACGATAGAGATCCTTACATCATTCACTACGCTGACCACTCTAAGGAAGGTCTACAGGGCGAGGCGAAAACGCTCAAAGTAGACATGGTGATTGGCGCGGACGGTGCCAACTCTCGCGTAGCGCGGGCGATTGATGCCGGTGACTATAACTATGCGATCGCATTCCAAGAGCGCATCCGCATTCCCGAAGACAAAATGGCCTACTACGAAGAGCTGGCCGAAATGTACGTGGGCGATGATGTCTCCCCTGACTTCTACGCTTGGGTATTCCCCAAGTACGACCATGTAGCCGTTGGCACCGGCACCATGCGTCCTAACCAGGCTCGCATCAAAGAATTGCAAAAGGGCATTCGCACCCGCGCGGCTAAGCGCATTGAAGGGGGCGAAATCATTAAGGTAGAAGCACACCCCATTCCTGAGCATCCCAGACCTCGCCGCGTGGTGGGTCGTGTAGCGCTCGTTGGTGATGCGGCTGGCACGGTAACCAAGTCTTCTGGTGAGGGCATTTACTTTGCGGCCAAGTCTGCTCGCATGTGTGCTGAAACCATCGTCAGACTCTCCAACAGCGGTGAGCGAGTACTCACAGAAGACGAACTCAAGACCTACATCAAGCAGTGGGACAAGGAGTACGGCCTCACTTACAAGGTGCTCGATATCTTGCAGCGTGTGTTCTACCGTAGCGACGCCTCTCGTGAAGCCTTTGTAGAAATGTGCTCTGACATTGACGTACAAAAGCTCACCTTTGACAGCTACCTATACAAGACCGTCGTACCCGCGAACCCCATCACCCAGATGAAAATCACGGCCAAGACAGTGGGTAGCCTGCTGCGTGGCTATGCGCTGGCGCCCTAGTCATGTATGAGTGATCTTCTTTTGAACTAACTGCATTATTCTCTTTGTTATTAGCGTCTTTTGGGATTTCCAAAGGGCGCTTTTTTTGGAGAGTTGAATGTTCTTAAAGGCGAA
>JBCBKQ010000087.1:0-21738 GCA_038521595.1 Cyanobacteria bacterium J06627_28
AATACTACCGAACTTTAATGTTACGGCAGCTCAAGTACTGGCTGCTGGGCAGTAATAGCACGCTCAACTTCTAAACTCGTCAGTGGCCGAGCGTCAAAGTCTACACCAAAGTTTTTCTCAGCAGCTTTAGTTAAAGCTGCTGAAATTTTTGCACCGCCGCCCTTGGATACAACGCTATTGGGTAACTTTGACCGTGCCAGGCGCTCCCCAAATACCAACTCAAATAGGTCACTATCTGGACACAATCGCATTGAGCCATGCTGTAAAACGCAGCCTAATTTATACACTTGCGCACTACCAATCAGCTTGTAGCCATCGTCCATCACCAAATCAGCAGCCGTTGCTGTGCCAAAGCAGTTGGGATTTTTAATGTATCCACGGCCAGCCGTGCCGAAGACAAGCTCAACACCTAGGGTTTTCCATCCCTCTATTAGAAACTGGCAAAGCTGCTCATACACCACGCGCCGTGAACCGTTGACACCAGAGGTCACCAGGGAATAGGTTAGATCGCCCTGATGAAGCACAGCTCGCCCACCTGTTGGCCTACGCACTAACGCTACCGGCTTGCCTTTATACGTCAAATTGTTCCAGTGGTCTGGAAACTGTTTTTGGTGATAGCCCAAAGAAATGGTGGGCGATTGCCAGGTATAAAATCTTAGGGAAGGTGGCTGTAATCCTCTTACATGCTGATCTAGCAGCCAACTATCGATGGCCATTTGCTCTATGCCAGTGCCTTCGTAGAGAGGAATCAGCCGCCATGAATCTGTGGCCATGTCTGCTACAGCCAGTCCTGCGATGAACCAGGTGTAGAGTCAGAAGCCAAAGCTTCGGTGTTTACAGCGCGGCGTTTTAGCAGCGATCGCACCAACCAAATAAATAACCCAACCTCTATTAGGCTCGCACCCGCGTTGTAGTAGATATTGAATAAAGCAAATGCAGCGCCGCCGAGCAGGCGAGCCGCTATCGCCGGTACGATAGCGCTTACCACTAAAAAAGCGATATACACTAGGGCCGCTACTTTTTGTGTTCTGACAAAAGCCCAGATTAAACAGGCAGCCTTGGCGATAAAGCCCAGAAACAAAACAGCTGACATGACCATAATGGCTATGTCAACGGATGAGAGGTCTAAACCAACTGGGCTTTCCATAGGTAATCTCTAGGACATTAATCTCTAGGACACTAATCTCTAGGACACTAATATCTGAGACACTAGGCTGCTGGATAGTTCTTCAGCAGCTCAGCATCATTGTCATCAGCAATAGAAGCCACAATGGTCATCAGACGAGAGATTTCGCTAGGGTTAATATCCTTTAAGGTGCGCGTTGCAAAGACCACAATACTTTGATCTAGTAGGCCAAAGCACGCCTCAAACGTACTGCCGCAGTTCATTTCTAGCAGCTGGCGCATCATGTCGGCTTCATTTTGAACCGGCAGCTTGTGCACAGGCGACCAGGTAGTCAGCGTGTCATCGTCGGTCTCACCCGTCAGCTGTACATAAACTTCTACTGAGCCGTACTGAAATTTCCATAGATGCCCCCCTTCAGAATGATTCACCATCGCAGAGCCGTCTTGATCCATGCTAGAGATGACGGTTTCGACGACATCGACATGGCTGGCAGTGATTGCATCTTCACCATCAGCATCTTGAAAGGTTGAGAAGGTCTCAACGGTGGGTGCTTGGGTTGTCATAGTAAAAATTTCACATGAAAGGGTGCGAATATCCCCAACTTTATCGTTGGTGTTCCCAAAAGGAAAGAGCGCTTTTACGTGAGGGGTACGTTGCCGATATTACGCTGGCCCTGTTTGTTTGGGCCCGTTCCTCTGGGGCCGTTCTTCTGGGGCCGTTCATCTGGGCCCCTTAGTCTAGTTAGGCCGCCAACGCCAAATCCTAATAGCTAGCAAAGCCAGGCTGATGGCGAATCAAGCTCAAAAACTCTTCGCGGGTTTTAGCATCTTCTTGAAAGACGCCCACCATGGCGCTCGTCACCGTCCAAGAGCCTGGCTTTTGCACGCCGCGCATGGCCATACACATGTGACTCGCCTCCATCACCACGGCCACCCCTAGAGGATCCAAAATTTCCTGCACTGCCTCTGCGATCTGACGATTTAATCGCTCTTGCACCTGTAAACGGCGAGCATACATTTCGACAATGCGAGCCAGCTTACTCAAGCCCACGACGCGCTGATTGGGGATGTAGGCCACATGGGCTCGTCCCATAAAGGGCAGCATGTGATGCTCACACAGACTAAAAAAGTTGATGTCTCGCACCAGTACCATTTCATTGTGGCCCTCATCAAAGATGGCATCATTGACGATGGATTCTAGCGACTGGGAATAGCCTTTAGTTAAAAAGCGCATGGCCTCAGCAACACGGTGAGGCGTTTTGAGCAGGCCCTCACGCTCTGGGTCTTCGCCCACCGAAAGCAGTATGGTACGCACGGCGTCCATCATGGGGCCGTTGTCCTCGTCTGGGCTGATTTTGGAGGGCTGACGGGGAATGGGCCGGCCATGCTTGGTGGAGCGATCTGGCCGGGCCTGACGATTGAGCAGCTTGTCGCTACGGTCCGACTCCAAGCTGCCTGTCTGACCATTGCCGTTACTGTCAAGCACGGCTTCACTCAAGCTGCGACCGCTATTTTCTGATAACCCATCCGAAGTAGTCATAAATTCTCTGAAACCCAAAATAAAACTAACTGGTCTACAATCGATGCCGTCAGTGCAGCGCGGCTAAAAGCCTGCTGACACGGCGTAACCACAAGGCTTTGCTAGAGCGCACCTTGAGCTGGCGTAATAGTAAGATGAGAAATCACAGCGCTCGGCGGCAGCAGAGCGGTATGTAAAACCGTCTGCGCAACGGTTGCTGGGCTCATCATGGCGGTGCGATCAAACGATGCCACTGCTGTCTGTACCGATGGCGCATCCCAAATAGGCGTATTGACAGCGCCCGGTGAGACGGTGACCACACGAACGCCATTGGCAGATTCTTCGGCGGCGATCGCACCTGATAGAGCCACCAGAGCAGCCTTGCTCACGCCGTAGGCGCCCCAATTGGGAAACGCCTGCCGCGCAGCAATCGACGCAATATTAATAATCAAGCCGCTGTCTGACTGGCGCAGCTGAGGTAGCGCAGCCTGCACCGCCTGAAACACGCTGGTCACGTTTAGCGTAATGACCTGCTGCCAATCGGCCAAAGGCATGTCGGCTAGGCTGCCGGTATAGCCCATGCCTGCATTGTTTATCAACACGTCAATAGGGCCAAACTGTGCGATCGCAGCCACTAGCTCAGCCTTGACTGTCTCAATTTTAGACAAATCAATTACAAAATGCTGGGCCCGTCCGCCGAGCGAGGTGAGTTCCTGAGCCAGCGCCAACAGCTTATCTGCCGATCTAGCCACTAGGGCCACGTCAAAGCCAGCCTTGGAAAAAGCACGGGCGATCGCCTCACCCATTCCAGAGCTTGCCCCCGTAATCAGCGCTCGCTTTCGCAGGGTTGGTTCGACAAATGGATCTGCTAAGTGCGCACTCACGCCGTAAACACCCCAATCTGGCGAAACTTATCGTAGCGCTGATTTCGGCGCTGCTCGGCGCTGATATCTAGCAAACTATTTAAATTTTGTGCGAGGGCTTGATGCAAAATATCCGCCGCTTCAATCGGCGCCGCATGGGCACCACCAATAGGCTCGGGCAGCATCTGATCGAGAATGCCAAGATTCTTGAGATCCCATGCGGTTACTTTCAAGGCTTCCGCTGCCTGGGCAGATCGGGCCGCATCCTTCCACAAAATAGACGCGCAGGCTTCCGGGCTTGCTACGTAATACACCGAATGCTCAAACATCAGCAGACGATCCCCCACGCCAATGCCCAAGGCGCCGCCTGACCCCCCTTCACCGATTACGGTGCAAATGATAGGCACATCTAGGCGAAACATTTCACGCAGATTGTATGCGATCGCCTCTCCTTGGCCCATCTCTTCCGCCTCAAATCCGGGCCAAGCCCCTGGCGTATCAATAAAGGTAAAAATCGGCATGTCAAACCGATTGGCATGTTCCATCAGCCGCATTGCCTTGCGATAGCCACCTGGCACTGGCATCCCAAAATTGCGGGCCACATTGTCTTTGGTATCGCGCCCTTTTTGATGGCCCATCATCATCACTGGACGGCCTTCAAAGCGAGCGATGCCGCCGACCAAAGCCAAGTCATCTTTGCCCGAGCGGCGATCGCCATGTAGCTCGACCCACTCGTCACTAATCGCCTGAATGTAGTCGAGGGTGCTAGGCCGGCGCGGATGACGCGCTACCTGAATGCGCTGAATGGGCGATAGGCTAGTGAAAATTTCTTGCCGCAGCTGCTGCGCCCGCGACTCCAGCTGATGAATCTGGTCAGAGACATCCACATCGTTGTCTTCGGCCAGCTCACGGATTTGAGTAATGCGGGACTCTAGCTCAGCCAGCGGCTTCTCAAAATCCAGCAAAATGGGCCTGCGTTCGGTCGTTGCCATGGGGCAAAAGGGCTCACAATACAGCTTAACTAGCGTAGCGCACTTAAGGCACCTAACGGTAAGCGCGGGGATCGCCAGCTGCCGCTAGATGCATAAATTCAGATGCGCAAGTTCAGAGGCACAAATTCAGAGGCGCAAGTTCAGGTGCACAAGTTCAGAGGCGAACCCGTCTTAGGTGAGCAGTGGCCGAAAGCCATGGCGACGAGACGCTTCCCCAATCAAATCCATCTTTTCGAGCGTGATTTGATTGCGGCCCCAAGAAAAGTTGGTGTGCAGCTTTTCAAACTCCAGCAGCATCGACTCTGCAAAACAGGCAAACAGCTGACGGCCCGGCACATCCATATTCACAATGTGCATAATGCGCCAGTCAATATCGAGTGTGTGCTCAACAATGCCGCCCTTTAGAACGGTCACGCCAGGATGATCGAACGTGACATCGATATTTTTAGGATAGCCACCGTCCACCATCAGGCAGGGCTGCTTAAGCTTGTCCAAATCAACTTCGACCCCTTTGGGCATACTCGCCACCCAAACGACCACATCAGCCTCCGGCAAAGCTTCCTCTAGGGGCTTGACCTGACCAAAGTTCAAATCTTCTTTGAGATTGTTCAAGCGCTCTTGATTGCGCGCTACCAGCAGCAGGTCCTTCACACCCGTACGGGCCGTCAGCCAGCGGCAGACAGCGCTACCAATGTCACCCGTTGCACCACACACCGCCACCGTCGCTTTAGCCAAGTCAATTCCTAGCTTGGGCGCAGCCTCTTCCACCTGCTTACAAATCACATAGGCAGTGTGCGTATTGCCAGTGGTGAACTTACTAAAATCTAAGTCCAGGTTGCGGACTCGCTTAATTTGCTCGAGCTTGAAATTTTCAAATATGATAGAAGAAAATCCGCCTAATGCCGTAATATCTACGCCGTTTTTCTGGGCATGGGCCATCGCATTTAGGACTTTTCGAGTCGCGGCCTTGATGCGCTTAGCAGCGAGCATCTCTGGCAAGAAAAAGGATTCTACATAGCGGCCTTCGATTTCTTGCCCGGTGGCGCTGACCACTTTGATATCGTCAATAATTCGAGGCGGGGCGCTACACCAAAAATCTAAGCCCTGTTCTGAGAATTCTTCGAATCCCATATCGGCGCAGGCCTTGCGAGCGTGCTGCAGACTTGTCAAATGACCAATTAAACCAAACATGCGGGGTAAGTAACGCGTCAAAGCGCTGAAAGGAACTGATAAACAAACTCCCGCTCGTTGGCAATTCATTGACCGGCATTTCTCCGGCAACGGGTCATCAACCTAGCAGGCAGCATCCACTGAAAAAACTGAACAAACTAAAGGCGCGACCTTTGGAATATCACCGCCTATACAAAGTCAGCTGCTACCTTTGACAAAGCGCAAAAGAACAGGCGCTTTGTCAAAGGTCACAGCTGACTCAAACCGTCTATACGCTAGCGAGACCTTGGGCCGATAGCTTCATAACTTCACGGCTAGTAAACCCGATATTAGCCAGCGCTTCCCCGTAGGTAATCATGAAATCTTCAACGAGGGCGTCTTTTTCCATGCCGAGTACAGCCGCATCTTCTTCGACCTGATTGAGCATCTTCCAGATCAACGGCAAGTTAGCACGGTTAGCAATTTCCAGCTCAGCTTTTGCCGTTTCAAAGTTAGCCTTGAGCCACTCTTCGCCAAAGTTTAGGTGCATGTACTCGTCTTTGACCACGCCCTCTGTAATTTTGCGGGCAAAGTCGTCAGCGACAGGGATGTAGATGTTATAGGCCGAGATGGCAAAGGTCTCAATAATCAGAGACTGAATCAGCAAGCATGTGACGATGTTGCCTTCTGCAAGCGCAACCTGAAAGTTGTCATGCAGCTGAGCAAAGAACTCCTTTGCAAAGGGCATGTCAGGGGTAACGCTAAGGTTTTTGCCACAGGCTTGGAAGCCTTTCATGTGTCGATTTTCCATGCGAGCCAGCTTGATCAGCTCGTCTTTGTGCCCTGTGAGATGCTCTGCCAAAGACTTATAGTTGTCATTGGCTTCCAGCTCACCTTCAATAACAATTGCATTGATGCGACTGTAGGCGTCCTTGTAGGTTTCACTCTGGAAGTCCATCACTGGGCTGGCTTCAAGGGTTTGCATGACTGTTTATCCTGGGTTACGTTAAACCGGCGTTGCTATTAATGGAGTCGTCTATTAGCCGCCTTGTGACGAAGACTCAAACCTTCTTAATAGTTCTTACCAATTTGTGTTTCTTATAGCCTATCAGAACACTCTAATAAAGAGGGGCTTCGGCCTATAAATCAATCAAACCCTATCAATTGAGCTAAATCGTTACGTCATTGTTTATGAGTCGTCTTTCTGCATGATCACACGCTAGACGGCGTTTATGGCCTCTCAGCAAATGGGTTACCTACACTATTTGACGGTCAAGCCGGCTAGTGAATGTGACAGCTCAAAAAGCTTAAAAGTCATCCTCTGAAGACGACGTTTTTGAGGAGGGCGTTTTGGGCATGGGCGCAGAAGCGGGGTCGGACGCTGAGAGATCTCCGGTAGTTGATTGCGCGATCGCATTTGGATCTAATCCTGCACCATCGGGCAACATTCTCAGTCGAATCTGCCGGGCCGTCGGGCTATCTGCCTCACCCAGTCGCACTTCGATCAGTTCACTGCACAGAGGGCCAAGGGCACTGAGGAGCGATCGCAAATGAGGCGTGCTCTCGCCGCTGTCTACATACACCCGGTCAGATAGCTTATTCATCCGCTTCCACGCCGTGTAGAGTTTCGTTGCCGCCTGCTCCAATAGCGTTGCTTGATTCACCAGATCAGCCGCAGAATTTAGACAGCCCACACGCAGCGCCTCATCTAGTGCCAGCTCTAGGTTAATTTGCTCTGGATCTAGCGCCTGCACCTGGCTGGCGGCCTCAATATAGCGGGAGAGGTATTTAGCCTCGGCGGTTACGAGCTTGAGGGTATCCACATCTGGATTCTCATCAACCTCATTTTTCAGGGTTTGCTGATGGCTGGGGGGCAGTTTTTCCATCTCGCGCACCATGGGGGTGAGGTAGCGAGTCGGGATGGTATTGTCAGAAACCTTTTCACGCACGGACTCTGGCACAAGATCAGAGGTCATGGCTGTCCACTCATCGGTCAAATCACGCACTTCCTTGCGGGTGATTTGATCACCTCGGCGGGCCGCTTCACTGACAATCTGCTGCACTTCTGGTGAGGCCTGGGCCGTTTCCATAAAGGCTCGCTTGCTAAAGCGATTGACGTCATTGGTTTCGATTAGGCCGTCTTCGAGCATTTGATCGGCGCTGTTGGCCAAGTCAATCAGGACATAGGCCTGGCTCTTGCTGACGTCTCTATCTTTTAGCCAGTTTAGAAAGCCTGCGCCGGTGCCTTTGACTTCACTGTTGACGTTATTCTCGTTATTCGCTCCGGTACTTTTAGCTTTGCCGCCAAGTTTTTCGCGATCGCGCACTGCTCGCAAAATGCGCCCTCGCCAAATATCGGTCTGCAAATCAAAGCGATCGCACACCTGCCAAGCCACTTCTACCCGCTGATGAAACTCGTAATCCGACAGCTCACTATCGGCATCTGGCACCGCAATGCCCAAGTCAACGGACTGGTCTGACTCAGAAATATCAACGGTAAACTGCTCAGCTGTCATGGAAAAAACCTAGGGGCAAAAGCGGCAGCGACGTCTAAAGGCCGAGCGACTTACAAACAAAGTCGAATTATTATGCCATGCCCTGAACCTGCTCCCGTGGAAAGCTCAGCACAAATCTTGCTTAAAGCAGCGACTGCATCGCTCTTATCACCGAACAGAATCACCGAACAGAATCACCGAACAGAATCACCGAACAGAATCACCGAACAGAATCACCGAACAGAATCACCGAACAGAACAAGTGCCGAAAACAGCCATAAAAACCCTATTGCAACAGCGCTAATACCTGAGCCGCCACCCAGAAAGACAGCGTTGCTATGCCCAGCACCAGTGCAATCAGCCCGGCGATGACGAAAAATGCAAATACCTTATCTGCCAGCTTGCTGGGCAACGGATCTGCCACATGCTTTTCTAACAGCGCCACATTTTGACTATTTGCTTTCCAGGCCACATCAAATAGATCACCTATCACAGGCACCGTGCCACTCAGCACGTCTAGCAAAATGTTGAACCCCATCCGGCCCAGGGTGGTAGCAGGCAACCCCATACGCGCCGCCTCAAAAACGATATACACCGACAGCAGCCCCGTCACCACGTCACCACCGCCGGGAATCAGACCCAAAATAGGATCTAGCCCAACGCGAACACCGCCAGGTAGTGGAATAGCTTTATCTAAAATGTGGCTAATGCCACGCAGGCGCTTTAACGCGCTAGGGGGCTGAGATAGCGAGTCTAAAGAGTTTGATCGACTTGAATGGGGGAGGCGCGATCGCGAAGAGCGAGACATAGCTACATCCATGCTAAATCCGTCAGGAATTATCAGTCTGACAGATGTAGGTAATGAGGACATCTACCTTATGGCATCTAGCCGATGCTAATTACAGCCTTGCTTGTCACCGGCGATTGGAACGGGCGAGCTGAGCAATTTATTAAGCTATCTACAAGGTTCTTAAACGTTACTCAAGCCTAGTTTTGATAGGCTGATGGCCTAAAGCCTAAATGGCCTCAAGACCAAGCCTTAAGACCAAGCCTTAAGACCAAACCTTAAGACCAGGCCTCAAGACCAGGCCTCAAGACTCGTAAGATTAAGACCAATATTGTTTGATAGCTCTTTTTGCATTTCTACTGACCATGGCAGACTCTACGACTCAAACATGTCCGATTTGCGGTGTTGATATCAAAGTGGGCGCCGCTGGCGGCGACCAGGTAATTTTTTCTACGGGCCCACAGGGTACTCGTGCCAAGCTCTGGGCCAGGGTCTGCCAGTTTAATAAAAAGCCCGGGTGCATCAATGCACAAGGGAAAAATGAAACCATAGCCGATAGCGATTATTACAAAGATGCGCCAAGTACTGACGTTTCTGCGTGAGGTAGGCCATAATACCGCCATTATCATCAATTTCTATTGGTAATACCTATTGGGAATACATTGGTAATACGTTTTTGTCTGCTTGATTGACTTTGCGTCAATCAAGCACCAAGCGAGCAAGCCCCCGCTAAAGCTCGAGATCAAAAGTCCAAGCTAAAAGGGGCACTATAGGGCATCCCCACCTATTGACTAGCGTCCTCCATAAAGCGTTTTTGTCACTTGCGTTAATTTCATCCTTCTTTGATTCTATGAAACCCACTAAATTTCTAGCCTTTGCCGTTCCCGCTATTATTTTGACTGCTGGCTTCGGTGCCCGCGAAGCCTCTGCTCAGCTATACAATCCCACCACACTCAGTAGCGAAGAAATTAACGACACACTCTCCGTTGCGGACATCCCCACCGGATTCGGTGGTTTTGCAAAAGACTACGTGGTCAATCTAGAAGCTGGCGACCAAATTACTATCGACGCAGTTTCTAATGAGTTTGACACCTTAGTAACGCTGATGGACGCTAACGGCATCACCGTCAGCGAAAATGATGACGGCCCCGACGGCACAACCAACTCTTTGCTCTTTGCTCGCATTAGCGAAGGTGGCAAGTACACGATTCGCGTTCGTTCTTACTCTGGCGATGGCGGCGGTTCCTTTTCTCTCAAGCTAGCTCGTTTGCGCCCTATCTAGTGTAGAAATTGGGTTGACAACAAGGCGATGTGAGGGGTGTGATTGCAGTTTTTGTTGGCTGCGATCGCACCCTTTTCACCTCCTAAGAGACTTTTAGAAGACTTTTGAGAATGCCTTGCTACCGTCCCCCTATTTTGTTACTTTGGTTAAGCGCAAAACGCGCAAGCCGGGATAGCTCAGCTGGTAGAGCAGTGGATTGAAAATCCTCGTGTCGGCGGTTCAAGTCCGCCTCCTGGCATTTTAGAGGGCCCTTAACCAGGGTCTTTTTTGATGAAGAGCAATGATCACTAACAGCTTTACGTTCCACTAAGATAATTAGGGTTAGGAGCTGACCGTAAGATTCTGTTCACACAGCTCGAAAAACGTTCTTGTTCGGCCCAATAAACTTGGCATCTCATCAGTGCCCGAGGTTAGCGTCTCGCTCACTTCACCATTAGTCGCCAAGCGATAAAACTTCCAGCCTTCGCCATTAGTGACAATGCCGTATATATTCATCGATTTGCCGAGTTGCAAATTCGCCCATTGGCACACTTGCATCTCTACCAAACACTGAGCAGCGCCCTGCTGAAAGTCATCTCGCTTTGCCTCAATTACGCAGGCAAAAGGGGCTTCTAAGTAAGCTCGCCGCATAGCAATTAAGTAATCGGCATTGCCGCAAACATCTCTGCCTTCTAAATAGGCACCTTTCCAAACTTTGAGACGCTTTGTTGTCAGTAGTCCTTCCTCACAGATGGCGTCTATGAGTAGCGTTCTAGAAACCTCAAAGTCTTCTAAATCAAATATCTGTAGTCTTTCCAGTCTCTGCTGAAAAAAGTCGCTGATTGGAACTGGGGCTGACTCAATCGTCCACCGACTTAACTCAGTAATCTGCAAATATTTGCAGGCTTCTTTGAAGTTAAAACTAGAAAAGCTTTTCTTTCTCTCTTTTGTAGCTGGCGACATGGCTGAGTGCCTGGTAGCAGATAATCTTATTTCAAGTTTAGGCCACATATCTGCCGACAGACAGCATCCGGCGCTGAGTCATTATGTCGCGTAGAAAAACCTGCTCAGCAGGACGCATCGTATGCTACATTTTATAGGCTACGAATGCGCAAGGGTCAGTGCCCGAGTGGTTAATGGGGGTGGACTGTAAATCCACTAGCTATGCTTACGCTGGTTCGAATCCAGCCTGGCCCACCACCTTGCAGCTTGCCCATGTGGCTCAGTGGTAGAGCACACCCTTGGTAAGGGTGAGGTCACGAGTTCAATCCTCGTCATGGGCTTCATTAGGCAATTCGGCATTACCAGCCATGAAAAAGTCCGTCTTACACATTGACTGTAGGACGGACTTTTTGCTTTAGATTTTCTGATGTAGATTTTCTGCTTTAACGATGAGCCGCTTTGACGGTGAGCTGCTTTGACGGTGAACTGCTCTAACAGTGAACTGTACCAGTGGCAAAACTAATCAACGACGCGCAAACGTCCGGTGTTGAGCGCCTCATAGATTTTGTTGATGAGGGCTTCGTCAGAAGCGCTGATTTTGCCACTGGCAAAGACTGACATCAAAAAAGCCTGGTCTTTTCTGGTGATTCGACGGGCTTCAAATATTCTCGACACTCTCTTTTCGATGGACGGCATAGGCGAATTGAGGAAGTCACCCCTGACGAAAATCTTAACGGCGATACAGTCAGGTTTAGTACTCTCTCAGAATGCCCGATTTCCTAGTGTGAGCTACGTGGACAGCGGAGGAAAGTGTCTGCCCATAAGGCTTTGAGTCTCCGTGATTAGCCCGTAGCAAATGCTCAAAATAGCAAAAAAGCTGTGTTTTTTTGGGTGTGATCGCGTACCTTCCACATCAAAGACACACGGTCGACACCTTAAAAACACAGCCTTTTCTACAACTGTTCGCTGTTTATGTGACCAGCATGACCGAAAGCAAGCTTTCGGTCAGCCAGTTTATTACTAGGCTTAAACAGCCGCTAGCTCAGGGCGCTTGCTATTACGAATATTCTTAATAGCTTCAGCATAGTCAGGCGCTTTAAACACAGCAGAGCCCGCAACAACCGCGTTGGCCCCTGCATCTAGCACCTGCCAAGTATTGTGAGACTTCAAGCCACCGTCAACCTCAATCCAGGGGTCAAGGCCACGCTCATCGCACATGGCTCTAAGCTTTTGAATCTTGGGAACTACACCAGGAATAAAGCTTTGACCGCCAAAGCCAGGATTCACGCTCATGATCAAAATGAGATCGCATAGCTCCAGGCAGTATTCGATCATATCGAGACTAGTGCCGGGGTTTAGTACCACGCCTGCCTGCTTGCCTAGCTCCTTAATTTGCCCTAGCGTGCGGTGCAAGTGAGGAGACGCATTGTGCTCGCAGTGCACAGAGATAATGTCCGCGCCCGCCTTGGCGAAGTCCTCGACATACTTCTCAGGCTCAACGATCATTAGGTGCACATCTAGTGGCTTGTCCGTGTGTGGGCGCACGGCATCTACAATCATGGGGCCGATGGTGATGTTGGGCACAAATCGACCATCCATCACATCGACATGAATCCAATCGGCACCGGCTTTGTCTACCGCACGAATCTCTTCACCCAAGCGGCCAAAATCAGCCGACAAAATGGAAGGTGAAATCACAACAGATTTATCTGACTTAGCATTTGCCATAGAGTTGCCGCCTCACGGGTAAGGGTGTTCTAGAGTCTTATTTCTATAGAGAATGATCTATAGTGTGTAGCTATTGTAACAAAATATTTCGCCAGTAATACCACTCCCTCACCCAAATTAAAGTTGACAGGATGCAATTAGAACACCACACTTACCGTCTGCTAGATATATAGGCTAAAGTTGCTCTGTTATTGTTCGTATTTTATTGTTCATATTTTGGGTAGACCATGACGCACGCTGTGAAAACCAAACGATTGAGCTTTCTGGGGTTGAGCTTAGGCGCATTGGCACTGGGCGTACCAGCCTTTGCGCTGTCTACTTCAGTCGATACCGATGGCATTGATGCTCGCCGCCTGCACGAAGCGCCGTTTAACCTCACGGGTCGCAAAATTGCAATTGGTCAGGTCGAAATTGGCCGCCCTAGTCAGTTTGGCATTGATAAGCTGGCTATTGAAAATTCGCCTTTTCAGGTGGGGCGCACTTTTGCTATTGATGGACCGGCGATCGCAGATGAATCTGTCGATGGTCATGCCTCCAACGTCGCTAGCGTCATGATCAGCAACGACAAAGCCCTCAGAGGCGTTGCGCCAGATGCCTTTCTCTATGCCGCAGCCGTTGGCAACCTCACCGAAGCGACTGGCCAACAAGAAGAATGCCTCGCCTCTCAGCACGTAGCGCTGGCCAACAGCGGCGACGTCCGCGCCACTAACTTTAGCTTTGGCGAACCCCTCAGCCGCGACGAACGCCCCAACGCCATGCTAGACGGCGATGCCTTGCTCACCCAGTGCATCGACTGGTCCTCGCGCGTGCACAAGCTGCTATACGTCATTGCCGGAAACCAGGGCAGAGGCGGCATTCCCATTCCAACTGACAACTTTAACGGCATCAACGTCGCCTCCTCACGTCAGGTCAACGGTCAATTTATCCGCGCAGATGAGTCCAACCTCACCAGCGAACCACCCGCCAGCGCCACCCGAGGCCCCAGCATAGAATCCAACGTGGGCGCTCGCCGGTCGATCAACCTGGTGGCACCGGGCAGCAATATTGAAATGTTTGACCCCAATGGCACGCGCATTGTTAGCAGTGGCACCAGCTTTGCAGCGCCCCACGTCGTTGCCACCGTGGCACTACTGCAAGAATTTGGCGATCGCCAGCTCCGCAGCGGCGTTAGCAACTGGAGCTTAGACTCCCGTCAGCCCCTCGTCATGAAGTCCGTCATTCTAAACGCAGCCGATAAGCTGCAAGACCCAGGCGATGGCTCGCTATTGGGCATGGCCCGTACGCTATTAGACGAATCTGGGAATGACTGGACAGCCTCAGACGCCTACAGCAACCAGAGCATTCCACTCCATGTAGAGCTAGGTACCGGCCACCTCAATGCTTTTCGCGCCTATGAGCAGCTCAACGGCGGACAGTGGGCACCCGGCAGCATTCCTACCGTTGGCTGGAGCTACAGCAGCTTGGCAGACAGCGGCAGCGCCGAAGACTATGTCTTTGAGCAGCCTTTGAAGGGCGGCAGCTATATCAACGCGACGCTGTCTTGGGAACGCACAGTCACGCTAAATTCTAGCGATGACTACTACGACGCAGGCGAAAGCTTTAGTGGTAGAGAGCTGAGTAACTTAGATTTGTACCTCATGCCTGCCGACACTGACGATATTAGTCAAAGCGTTTGGTCATCGGTCAGCAGGGAAGACAGCCTAGAGCACATTTTCATCCCGATTCCTGAGACGGGTAGCTACAAGCTGCGAGTGGTACAGCAAACGGCCAGGAGCGGCGGCGCTGAGCCCTATGCCCTCGCGTGGTGGAGTCAGGCAGCAGCGCAGTAGTCTAAACAGCAGGTAGCCTAAACAGCAAGCAGCCTAAACAGCACAGTAAACATAGCGGCGGCCTTGTTAGTGATAGGACCGGCCAACCCTATGACGCTTCAAACATTGCCTCATTTGCACCCTAGCGAATGAGGCAATGTTTTTCTATGGGATGTAGCTTTCATTAAAAAAACTTGATGAGTGTGTTGCTTGTGAGAAAGGATAGGTATCTGGGGCCACAATCAACGACATGATGTCTATTTCACACTAGGGTTGTGCGTGTTTACCACCTAGAAAACTTGTTTAAAGGCACCTAGGATACACCGATAATCACTGAGTACATTGTGATGGTTAACTCTCTACCAACCACCGACGAGCAAGATACCAACGAACTCAATGGCGCGGCATTAGGGCCAGACAATGAGGCATCTCCTGAGGAAATCAATATCAATTCGGCTAATGTGGCAGGAGCTAATGTGGCAGGAACAGATCACCTTGAAAAAATTCGAGACATTCTGTTTGGGCAACAGGTGAGTACCCATGAGCAGCGCTTTACACAGATAGAACAGCACTTTGAGCAAATAGAACAGCGCCTGACAGACAGCTACAGAAACCTAAGTCACGAGCTGCATCGGCGGCTGGACACCATAGAAAAAGCGCTTACGAGCCGGCTCAATCAGCTAGAAGATCGACTGAGCGCAGCAGAAGCTCAGCAAAGCAGCAGCCATCAAACGCTCCGGTCATCTATTGATGCGCTCAATCAAAAGTTAGACGTATCGATGGCCGCTATCGAAGAGCGTAACCGGCAGCATGTAGATGAACGATCTCACGCGATCAGTGAAGAGGCTAAGCAGCAGTCGAGCATTCAGGAACAAGGCCTACAGCTGGTCGCTGAATCTGCCCAGCAAAATCGACAGGCCATCGCCGAACATGCCATCAAACTAGAAACTCACAGCGAAACCCTAAATACTCAGGCCATGGCATTCCAAACCCACGAAGAACAGCTAAAAGGCACATTGCAAACCCTAAAATCTGAGGCCAGTCAGCAAACCAACAATCTAAAAGAAGCTATCGAGCAACAGATGCAAAGCTACAGCGCTCAGCTAAAAACAGAAGTTCTCCTGCGAAAACAAAGTGAACAGGCCAAAAGAGAACAGCTGTGTGATCTAGTAGAAGGGCTCGCCTATCGCCTCCGAGAAGGGCTCCCACAAGAAAACTAGTCCCTGTGTTTCACCGCATCCATCGCACCGCATCCATCGCACTACATCTATCACACCACCTTTATCACACCGTATAAACAGCACCTTTATTACACCGCATAAAAAACATATAAAAGAGACGTCTATAGCCATGGGTGACCCTCAAGACCAAAGCGACACGAAGCCTACCAGTAGCCTCCAAAGCAGCAGCAGCCCCATGCCCTCTTCTAATGAAGAGTTGAGAAACCTGCGAAGACTCATACTCGGTGGTGATCTTGACGAAGTATTCAAAACCTCTATTGATACCGATGAACTCAGTGAGCTTTTGCCACTCGCCCTAGAAAAGTCTCAAAAAAACAAAGAAGCGCTCGCTAGAGCCCTGTTACCCACTGTCGAAGCGGCCATTCAAACCTCCATCCGGCAAGACAATCGCATCTTATCGGATGCCTTTTTTCCAATTATTGGCCCAGCGACTCGCAAGTCTATTGCCGCAGCCATTGGCAATTTAGTCCAGTCGCTCAACCAAACGCTCGAGCATAGTCTGTCGCCCCAAAGCTTTAAGTGGCGACTAGAGGCGCGCCGAACGGGAAAGTCGTTTGCAGAAGTGGTGCTAGTGCGCACGCTGATATACCAAGTGGAGCAGGTTTTCTTCATTCATCGAGAAAGCGGTTTGGTCATGCAGCACCTGGTGTCAGAGACGGCCATCGCGCAAGATCCTGAATTGGTGTCGGCCATGCTGACGGCGTTGCAAGACTTTGTCAAAGAATCTTTTGTGACAAATGCAGACGCCAACTTAGATACGCTAACGCTAGGGGAGTTTAATCTATGGCTAGAAGCAGGGCCACAGGCCACCTTAGCTTGCGTGATTCGAGGCACCGCACCTCAAGATCTGCGCCTGACGATGCGTCAAACCCAGGAACAGATTCATCAAATTTTTGGTCCGGCTCTGCAAAAGTTTGACGGCGATTCGAGCACGGTGGAAGGAGTTCAGCCCTATCTAGAAGACTGCCTGAAAGCTCGCTTTAGAGGTAAAGAAAAAAAAGAGGCCTCATCCCCTCTTTTGACACCGTCACAAAAGAGACTGGGTGCGGTGGTTGCTGGCTGTTTGATTTTTGGTATCGGGCTTTGGACATTTTTGGGCAGGCAGGCCAACTACCGCTGGCAGCAATATTTGACGACACTAGAAGAACAGCCGGGCATAGTTGTTGTTAGTCAAAGAAAGCATGGGGGACGCTTTTTCTTAACTGGATTGAGAGATCCGGCCGCAGCGGATCCAGCGACGCTGCTACAGGCCACACAGCTCAATGAAAACAAAGTGGAGATGACCTGGGAGGCCTATCTCTCTCTAGAAGCAGAAATGGTGCGCGATCGCATCACTACCCTGCTGGCCCCGCCCGACACCGTCACCCTGGCGCTCACTTCAGAGCGCACCCTACAGCTCTCTGGCACGGCCTCGGCGCAGTGGATAGCCAACACCCGACAAACCCTTCAGAGAATGCCTAGCCTGACCTCCTGGGACGATTCTCGGCTCATCACCAGTGAGCAAGCGTCTCTGAAGGTCCAGAAAGCCCTGATCGAATCGCAGCAACTCTACTTTCTCCCCGAACGAGCCATCCTCACCGAAATAGAGAAAGATAAGCTGTATGAACAGGTACAGATGATGCAGCAGTTGATAACAGAAGCCAATGCCATTCAGCAACCGATTGAAATTGCGATCGCAGGCTACAGCGACGCTTCAGAAGACGACAGCAACACCCTCTGGCTGGGTCAACTCCGCGCCAACTACATTCAGAACTTCTTGACCACTCGCGGCATCTCAAAAGATCTCATCATCACCCGCAGAAGGCAACGTCCGGCAGGAACTTCTGTGGGTGGGACCTTTCAGATCACGTTCCCTGAACCGTCTCCTGATCCGTCTCCTGATCCGTCTCCTGATAACTCGTTATAACTATGGCGCTATGACTATGCTGCAAAAAAAAGTTTGTATGGTGGGTGCCTTTGCGACAGGTAAAACCAGCCTGGTCGCCCAGTTTGTCAAAGGCATTTATTCCGAAAAGTACCAAACCACCGTCGGCGTCAAAATAGATAAAAAAGTGGTGGAGACAGAAGGCACTACCCTCTCAATGGTGCTGTGGGATATCCACGGAGAAGACGAGTTTCAAAACGTACGGATGTCTTATCTACGAGGATCAGCGGCGTATCTGCTAGTGATTGATGGCACTCGCCGCAGCTCTCTCGATGTAGCCCTCAATCTAAAAGCAAAGGTTGCAGAAAACATTGGCAATATTCCTTTTGTTGTGGTTATCAATAAGTACGATCTTCACGCCGATTGGGAAATCACGACAGACGACATCCGTGCGCTACAAAACCAAGGATTAAAGGTGATTCAAACCAGCGCTAAAACCAGTCTCGGCGTAGAGTCTAGCTTTCAGTATTTGGCAAAAAAGATTATAGAACAAACTATGGCTAGGCCTTCTGTGGCCGATGAGGTGCTGTGATGAAAATACCCGATGCGATCGCACACTACCTCATTACCATTGCCTCAACGGCGCAGGTCATTGCCTATCTAGAAGTTTCTCCTGACGGCTACCTTCGCAGTTGGGGAGGCAATCTGGATAGCTATGACCTCCACAATCTGAGCCTTGGTGAGCACGCAAGCAAGCATCTTCAGGCTATTCATGGCTTTTTTCCACTACCAGCAGAGCCCGAAGTACTGCCGTATATCCAGCTAAAACTAGGTCTCATCGTAGACATTCACCTATTTACAGAACAGATTTCAGACAACCAGATTTCAGACAACCAGATTACGGGAGGCCAAATTTCAGGAGAGTATTTACCAAAATCCAATACAACAGAATCGGCCATTAGCACAGCAGACAACAGCGGCTGGATCCTTTTGATAGACACTACCGACAAGGCTAAGAAACAACAAATATTGCAGCAAAAGGGAAACGACCTAAGATTACGACACCATCAACAGACTAAGCGTCATGCTACAAATAGCAGCCTCTACAAAACTTACCCTCAATCGAGCAATCTAGGCATAGCTAGCCGTCATCCCCTACAAAAAATCACTGACATAGCGCTCTTGACTCTGTATTAGGTAGAGATAATTAGGTAGAGACAGCATTCCACCAATGCCTTGCCGCTTACCTATTTTAGGAAACAACTCTCTTTTATAAGCTTCTTTCCAGCAACAAATATAACTATGACCAGTCCACTTCTCAGCCGTATTCTATCCACACTTAATATACTGGTTTTAGAATGGCACGCAGGAGAAACGCAGCCCACAGGAGAAACGCAGCCCGCAGAAAAAACGTTAACTGCTGTAGGCATTCTCCCCGAGTGGGCTAGCCGAGAGTTCAGCTGCTTTCAGGCAGACAACACCTCAGACACTGACACAAAAAAAATCAAAGCAGTAGAGGACGACACATTAGAAACCGAAACGGCTGAAACAACAGAAACCAGAACAACAAACGATGCCATCTCAGCCGAAGCGTTTTCTCCTTTTTTAGAAAACTTTTTGATTGATGCACAAGCTTTCTGGCAAGAACAGTCTGCCGAAATGCTGCGCTCTGGCATTTGGACAGAGACAGGGCTCACGGGACAAGATATTTTTCTAGAAGCGATCGCACTTTACCTAGACGGTCACCCCCTGCTGCTCATTGAAGCCACCGATATCGATAACGGCTCAGAAAAGTTTCGCTGGCTGCAGACCGCTCGCCAAGAGCAGCTCGACTTTATGTCAGAGCGCAAGCTAGCTGCCAACAAACTCATCCATGCCACCTTTTACGATAGACTCACGGGCCTACCAAACCGCAGCCTATTTCTCTCTCAAATTGAAACGATCTTTGAGCAGTATAAATGGAATCCCCAGCGACCTTTCGCCCTGGTTGTTCTTAATCTAGATCGCTTTCAACAGCTCAACAGCAGCCTCGGCTCCGTTGCCGGAGATCAGGTACTTGTTGCCATTGCTAATCGCATACAACACTGTTTGAGAAAGCATGATGTGCCCGTTCGCTTTGGTGCAGATGAGTTTGGCATTTTACTCACCAGTATTGGCACAGCCGCAGAGGCCGCCACTATCGTGCAGCGAATTTTGACCGGGCTTCAGCGACCCATTTTGGTGGATGGCAACAAAACATACCTCACGGCTACCGCTGGGATTGCGCTGAGCGAAACCTGGTACAAAAGCTCGCGAGATTTGCTGCGCGATGCGAGCTTAGCCATGCATCAGGCCAAAACTCTCGGCAGAGGCCGCTACACCGTCTTCAATCGAGACATGCGGGCTCGCGCCTTTGAGCTATGGAATCTAGAAAGTGAATTGCATAGTGCGATCGCCCGCCAAGAACTACAGCTCGTCTTTCAACCGATTGTCAATGCCAAAAGCAATCGCATTGAAAGCTTTGAAGCCCTCATTCGCTGGCATCATCCAGAGCAAGGATGGATTTCACCGGCTAAGTTCATTCCCCTAGCCGAAGAAACCGGACTCATTGTTGCCATCGACACCTGGGTGCTCAACACGGCCTGCCAAGCGATTCAGCAATGGCGCAATCAAAAAGGCGACAATATCCAGGTCAATGTAAATATCTCAGCACGGCACTTTGCCGAAGAGACTTTGTTTGCAACAGTGAGAGAGGCGATCGCAACCTGGAAAATCCCCTCCAGCTGCCTCCGGCTCGAAATTACCGAAAGCTCTCTTTTGGGCAATACCACCATCGCCATTCGCACCCTCACCCATCTCAAAGCCCTCGGCATCCAAATCGCCATCGATGACTTTGGCACCGGCTACGCCTCCCTCAGCTATCTACAAGACCTGCCGCTAGATCTACTCAAAATAGACGGCTACTTCATCGAAATGATGGAGGCCAACGGCTCAGACATCGTACAAACCATCATTGAGCTAGCCCACAAGCTAGGCTTTGGCGTCACCGCAGAGCGCGTGGAAACCCTCTCCCAGTTCAACACCCTCAAACAGCTGGGCTGCGACACCGTACAAGGATATTTATTTTCTCGCCCTATCCCTAGTACAGACGCCCAAGCCCTCCTCGGCACAGAAGTCATCGTCTCCCGTTAACAACAACCCAAATAAAGATAGACAGCTTCACAGTAATCTACGCACAATTCTCAAGCAAATGCTGAGGGGCGATCCAATCTCGGGGCTGGGCAAACCTGCAACCGCTCCAACACAATTTCTCTGGCTTTTGGTCTCGCAGATTATCTCAAAAGGACCGCGTTATCTACAGGTTTGATGATGACTATATTTATCTGTTTACAATAGGCGATCACTACGAAAAACAGAACTGTGATGATGAACAACAATCTCTTGCTCTTGAAGCTTTGTTGTATTCGCTGTCGCCGCAGAAAACAACAGCACAATGCCCTTTGCTTCTACATCAAACCAAGCGGCTAGGTCCGTATATCCGCCAATGCGCTCACCCCCGAAGAAAACTTGCGGCGTAGTGGTAACTTGATGCGCCGCCTTGAAAGCCTCTGTTTCTTCCTGAGTAGCAAGCTTATGATCCTCAAAATCGATGCCTTTGTCTTTCAACAGTGCTACTGCTTTGAGCCCCCAAGGGCACTCATGCTCAGAGGTAGACATGCGATAGAGCTGCACAGGCTGCTTCACCGTTTGGCGCTCAAGTACAGCACTAAGCACGACAGGATTTGGCGTTTCAGAGGTCATGGCTATACTCGCCCGTACAGGCGATAGTCAAGCAATATTTCTTGGCTCAATAGGGGTTTCAAGGAGCTAGCTAAGCAAGGTGCCCAACAGACTATCAAGCAAGGCTTTGCCCCTTTTTCTAGCATTGTGAACGAACTCGAAGAATCCTAAATAGATCGGCAGCTTCTCTTGAGAGATGCCGCGA
>JBCBKQ010000088.1:0-21303 GCA_038521595.1 Cyanobacteria bacterium J06627_28
AAAGCTGAAATCCTAAGAAAGCAAAAAAGTCTGAAATCGACTGCAAAGAAGACATCTTCGCCTTATCTTGTATTGTCCAATCTGGCGGGGTTGTGTCTAATTCTTGCCAGCGCCCATATAGATAAAACAAAGTCCAATCATGGGCATCGCGACTGCGCACAATGTATTGACCCTCTAACGGACTAAACTCATGGACAGAATAGCCCACCGCATAGCGAGCTGGGATGCCCGCACTGCGTAGGAGCAGCGCTGTTGCTGAAGCAAAGTATTCACAGTGACCCGCCTGCGTATTTAATAAAAAATCAGAGACGGCTGTTGTTTGTGCATCTGGCGCTAGCAAGTCTAGCGAATACTGAAAAGTTTGAAAATAAGCGGCAATTTGATTGACTATTTCTCGCTCAGTTTTTCCATCTAGAGAAAGCCGCGCTAGGGTTTGCTCAATGGCCACTTTATCCGCATTGGGAATTTGTAAATCGGCAGCGGTTGGTCTTGCCTCAGCAGTGAACCTATTAGATGAACGCCCTGTATGGAAACGAACCTGATAAGTGACATCTCCCGTAGCATCTACTTGCACCGCGCCAAATTGATTGCGCTGCATCTCTTCGACAGGCAGTGATTGAATAGTTGAAATACCCCGTGGCAAGGTGAGCACACCATCTCCTCGGGCTAAGTCTGTAGAAATCTTGAGCGTCGTTTCTGGCCCGTCAGCAGCTCCCAACACCCAGTCGCCTTCTTTTTCCCCAGGAGGCACGTCACTAAACAGAGAATCAACAGCTGTCCAAGTAGAAAGCTTGTATTGATTATAGGTAGCTTCTTGCAACAACAAAGGAAAAACAGATGTCGCTGAGTCTGTTGTTTCCGCCACATCATCAGCATCTACTCGAAAAGCAATTTTACTAGACAGCTTTAACCGGCCCACCGATCCCATCCGGGTGGCAGTCCCCTCTGGATTTACAGCACCGCTAGCCATATTTCCAATCATGGCAATAACTTGTGCTTCTAGCTGCTTCTGAAAATGGGACAGCTGGCGGTGACCGGCAAACCCAAGGCTCGCTGACAGACAAAACAATAAACACCACACAATCACATTGCTGCGCCGAGGCCGCAAAGGCCATAGGAACAGTGCCATCAGCACCGCCGCCGCACAATAAAAGGAAAAGTGATCGCTATCAGCAGCGCTAGCTGCCACTAGGCATAGGCCAAAGTAAAAGGTGTGCAGCGTAAACGGAGACTGCTGCGTCGCCTGCGATTGCCAGTTTCCGAACCGCGCTGAATGAGTAGAAAACTGCTCTCGCAGCAGTGACTGAACGCCGAGGCCGTAGGTTTGTGCCAACAGCAGCGGCAGCCCAGCAACGGGCAGCCACTGCAACAAGCTGTAGATAAAAACAGACTTTTTAGCCGTTACCAGCACCACAAACAAAATAGCCAGCAATGCGACACTCAGCTTGGCAGCTTCTTGCAAATCAGAGCGCGAGATTTCCCAGCGCTGTTGAATAATGTGGCGAGCCTCTAGGCTCAAAATGATAGGCAAAGCTACCCAGAGCAGACCCGTATGCCAGCCCCACAGCGCGATCGCTAAACTACACAGACTCGCGGGTGCAATGCCAGACGAACGCTTGTCCGATGAACGTCTAGCTACATAGGATGGAGAACGGTTTACAGGATTATTCATAGCGCTAACAATCCCTCCTGAATCTGGCCGAGGGTAAGGATATGCAAACGACTTTGCGTATTTTTGAGGCAGCTTCTATCCGGTGTATCTGTCAGCCCATTAGCTGGGGTCACAATCAAAACCAGAGTAGGAATATTGGCCGCCTGTAGCTGCTCAATGAGCGCTTTACGCTCGCTGTCCCAATCCAACAAAATGCAAATGCAGCCGCTGAGCAGAGACATGCGCGATCGCACCACCGTCTGCAACGACTCAAAAGGCTGATCCTGACAGGGCACTACAGAAGCCAATAGTTCTAACAACTGCTGAGTTTGACCCTGGCCTTGACCGATGGTGAAACAGTGAGCATCACCACTGACAAACACCATATCCAACAAAGACTCTTGGGTTTGTACGGTACAGGCAAGAGAAGCTGCGATCGCAACCGCTTCTTCTAAGCCATCGCTGTAGTCTTCTGATTGAAACGTATCTAAAATCAGCGAGTGCCGTACCGAAAACTCCGCTTGTTCTTCTCTGATCACGGGTCTGCCTAGCTTTGCCCAGCTTTTCCAGTGAATTTTGCGGGGCGAGTCACCGGGTCGATACTCCCGCAAAGCGCGAAATTCTTCCGAGTCGCCCACAGACGCACTCAGCGCCAAAGTGTCTGCCTGATGTCGCCTAGAACCGGGTAGCTCAAGTGCCGGTAGCCGGTAACGCTGCGGCAAGATCAAAACAGACTGCGGCAGCCGTTGGGTCATGCAGCGATTGACCAACCCCAACGGATCGGGGCGAGCCAACGTGAGCGACTGAAAGCTTAGCAGGCCACGGCGCAGAGGCAATACTTCAGCAGTGACTTCTGTTTCACCGTTTGCTGCGATGGAGGGAAGTGCGATCGCAGGTGCCACCATTCCCTTTTGCCGCGCCAACAGTCGAAACCAGTCCTTCCGGCCACTCGAAGCCTTGCGCCCCTGACGAGAACTGCCTTTAACCAGCTTACGAAACGCCGAAAAACTAGGAAACGTATTGGCAACAGATTCCCGCAAGGTGAATCCTTCTAAGCGCTTTTTTTGATCGTTACAAATCACCACGCGATAGCTCAGAGGCACACCTACCGTTCCTAACCGAGGCAGCCGCCGCGCTACCCTCAGGCGGTAGCGTCCTAACCGGCTAAAGAGCGCGCTCACCACAAATATCACCAGCACAAAAATAAATATCTGATAGGAAAGGCTGCGCTTAATATCTAACCCAATCAACCCCAAGATAAATAGCCCACCTAGCAGCAGCAGCCCGGTCGGGGTCAGCTGCCGAGTCAGCCATTGGCGCAGCCTGTGGTTAAGCCTCAGCAGCCGATAAATCGCACGATTCATAGCACTACGCAGGCACAGGAAGCGAAGTCAAAATATCAGCCACAACCTGCTCCGCCGTCTGCCCAGCAAAACGAGCCTGAGGCTCCATCACCAATCGATGGGCCAGTACCGGCACCGCAATTTCTTGAATATGATCCGGGCTAACAAACGCTGCGCCATCAAATAGAGCCAGTGCCTGTGCCACTTTCATCAGCGCAATCGATCCTCTCGGGCTGGCTCCCAGCCGCACCGCTGTCGCTTGCCGGGTAGCGTTGACAATATCCACCACATAACGCTTTAGCTCTAAACTGACACGAACTTGTTTTGCCTGTTGTTTTAGCGTCAAAATGTCGTGCACGGTGACGCAGGGTTGAATCTGTTCTATGGGGTGCGCCTGAATCTGGCTCGATAAGATCTCTATCTCATTTTCAGCCGAGAGATACCCGAGACGAAACTGTAGAGCAAAGCGATCCATCTGGGCTTCTGGCAATGGATACGTGCCCCGCGCATCAATCGGATTTTGAGTGGCAATTACAAAAAATGGATCGCTCAGCTGATTGAGCCTGCCATCTACACTCACCTGCGACTCAGCCATCGCTTCTAGTAGAGCAGACTGGGTACGCGGCGACGCACGATTAATTTCGTCTGCAAGGACAATATTGGCGAAAATCGGCCCTTCATGAAAGTGAAACGTACGCTCTTCTGGGTCGAGAATAGAGACGCCCAAAATATCGGACGGCAGTAAGTCGGGCGTAAACTGAATGCGCTTAAACTCGATATCGACAGAAAAAGCGAGTGCTTTTGCCAGGGTAGTTTTACCCGTCCCCGGATGGTCTTCTAACAGCACGTGGCCACCGCTGGCAAAGGCCGCCAGCAGCCTGCGAATGGCGGTAGATTGGCCCTTTACCACTTGCTGAATGTTATTGACTAGGCGCTGGTAAATTTCCTGACCAGACAGGTCTGTCGAGGCCGTAGAGGGTGGATGAAAAGACTGAGAAGACGAGGGAGGGAGAGCAGTGGAAGAAGCCATGGTAGGTGCTTGAAACCAGACCTAGAATACCCAAATTGCCACCAGTGGCCTTGATTGAACGTTAGGTGATTGACACAAAAAAGGCCGCACCCATAGCAAAGCGCGGAATGCATACCGCGCTTTGCTATGGACTTAGCTTTATAGAACAAGAGGTCTGGCTATTCGTAGTGGCGTAAGCTAAGTGCGAACGGCCATAGAATCAACAGATACAGCCCATTCTTCAACACGTAACAGAAGCTTCTCGAAAATAAGAATCTAGCGAACTGCCTTAGTTTGATTTTCTAGAAACGCTAGGCGAGTTTGCTGGATGTTGGTAATGGCCTTGTCACGGGCATCCAAACCTTCTAGACGAAACTGGTGAACGTCTTCAACAGCCTTAGTTTGGTTTTCTAGAAACGCTAGGCGAGTTTGTTGGATGTTGGTAATAGCTTTATCGCGAGTGTCCAAACCTTCTAGGCGAAACTGATGAACGTTTTCAACAGCCTTGGTCTGGTTCTCTAGAAACTCCAGGCGAGTTTGTTGGATGTTAGTAATGGCTTTTGACTCGGCGGCGCGGGCAACAGGTGCGATCGCAGCAAATGTAGCAGCAGTCAAAACAAAAGCAGACAGTAGTTGGCGTTTCATAATCTTTGGCTCCTTATAACCCGGTGGGTTGTCTTCAGTGATTTAAGAATGACACCTGCAAAACGTCACTCACTGAGTAGCCATTAATGGAATGCTGAGAGTATGTGAATAGATGTCAGACAAGCTTCACAGGCTACACTCAGCATCCTCTAAGGTAGCCTGCGATACAAAAATCATGTCTTTCTTGCCACACGCTAGCCGAGCATACTGCCGCGCGTATTCTAGAGACTTTAGATGGAGTCCTTAGATAGAGACCTTGAATAACTCAGACCCGAGTCAGGCTCGTTGCCTGCCGCTTTGATAGCTGCTGTAGGTTTCTCGCCAGTCGCGTCAGCAACAGCAGTAGCACAACCACCTGCATCATCAGGCCCATGGCAATGCCTAGGGTTATGTTTGTATCGATATCGCTCCAAATGGGAGCTCCTATAAATGTCCAAATCGCAATTTCGATAGGCGCGCGACTGCCTGACGGATTGAGAATCCCAATCACAATCCAAGGCACAAAGATAATGGTCGCTACAATACCAACGGCCCAAATACTGGCCATCCGTAAGCGCATACTATAGATAAGCTGCACTAGCGTGGCGTATATCAGACTTAGGGTAGCGACGCTCAAAGTCGCTAACAGCAAACGGCCTATGGGTAGTGGCTCATCGCCAAAATCTACAATTAAGGCCCAAGGCACGATGAGTGCGATCGCAATAATAAAATTAATCGCCACCGCCAAAATCGACGGACTGCTATCATTCCATATCCAATCCGATAGGCTTGTGCGTCTGTAGCGCAGCCAGTCTAGCAACATCTGACGCGACGGTGCCAAAGCAAACACCAACGCCAAAAATAAACCGGCATTTATGACGTACCAGCCCGCCGCTCCAGATAGCCGATCATTAAGCGAACCTGTCTTCGTGGTCTGCAAAAATCCCCAGATTACAACATTGACATAGGCCACTAGAACGTAGCTCACCCGCTTACTCAGCAGCGTCGCCGAAGGAATGCGAAACTTACGCAACAGCACCTGCCAAGTGAGCACCGTGCCAATTAACAAATTACCAATCGCAAAGAGACTACCCACCAACGCATTGGTTGAGAGCGGCAAGCCTAACCAATAGATTTGCTGGTCGTATTGTGCCGAGGCCAAACCATACGGATTAAAAAAAGGAGACAGCTGCCCAAATCCATTCCAAGTAACGTCACTGTTTAACCACATAAACAACGGCGTAATCACCACCAAGGCCAATCCGGCAAAGGCAACTGCCGCCAAAGTTTGCTGCTTGGCCAATGAAGAGCCACTCCCCACCAAACCAAACAATAGTGCGAGAGAAAAAACGAGACCAGACCCCACTATCAGCAACGCGTAATAGCTCACCAGCCATAGAGGACTCACCCTGTTAGTCGCTATGCTGGCATACACATGCAGCGGCACCGCTGTTACCACCAAAAGTATTGGCAAAAGCGGCGCACCCATCAACTTCCCAGAGAGAATCTCACGGGCTGGGCGTGGACTCAACCGAATAAAATTTAGCGTGCCGCGTTTCTCTTCTCTGGCTAAATCATCAACAATAAAAAACCCGCCAATCACAAACAAGGCGTAGGGCATTAGCCAAGACAGTGTCTGCGCAAGATTTAGCCAAGACTGCTCTCTACTTTGATAGGAATTGTCCATGATGGCCAAGTACAGCAATATCTGAGCAATCAGCGACAGCCCCACCGTCGCCAAGACACTGCGCGGCTTCAATCGCCCACGGCACTCTCGTAAAAATTGAGGATTAAACGTCCCCAGCTGCTCTACCCATGAAGCCATAGTGATAACCGAAAAAATTATAGAAAAAACGAAAGTGGCCGTTGTAAGAAAGAAGGAAAGTAAGAAGAAAGACAAAGCCCCCGGGCTATGCCGTCCTTTGATAGCCCAGCCGAATGAAGATATCTTCGAGCGTTTCTGGCTTGTAGTGAAACTCACTAATTCGCAGCCCTTGCGTGATCAGTACACGCAACAGATTAGCCCCATCATCTTCTGACCCCGAAAACGAAACAACAAACTTGCCGCCCTGCGCTGCTAGTTTTTCATCCCCAATCTCTTCGGGCGATAGCTGTTCATATCCCTGCACCAGCGGATGCTCTTGCAGATACACCTCTAAATGATCGGGTCTTTCTAAGACAGTCATTAGTAGCTGCTGCCCTTCGCGGCGATACAGAGACTGTAGCTGGCTACTTTCGACCAGTCGGCCCTGCTCCATGATGCCAATCGTCGTACAAAAGTCCTCTAGGTCGCTGAGGATATGAGACGAAATCAAAATAGTGATGCCTTCGCGCTGCAGGCGCTTAATCGTTTTGCAGTAGTCAATGCGAGCAATCGGATCTAAGCCAGAGACGGGTTCATCTAGCAGTAATAACAGCGGCCGGTGAATGACCGTACGAGCCAAGCTTAGGCGCTGCTTCATGCCGCGCGATAGACCGCTGATGATACTGTGTCGTTTATTTTCTAGATTGACAAGATCTAAAACTTCTGTGACGCGCGATCGCAGCTCCACCGGATTGAGATAATACAGCTGCCCAAAATATTCTAGATAATCATTCACGCTCAAATCGTCATACAGCGGAAAATCATCTGGCAAAAACCCAATTCGCTGCTTGAGCGCCGCATTGGCCTGACCGCGCATGAGCTGTACACCATCGATATAAATGTCGCCCGCAGTGGGCGAATCTGCCATTGCCAGCAGGCGAATCAGCGTCGTTTTTCCGGCACCGTTGGGGCCAATCAGTCCGTAGACCTCACCCGCGTGAATATCTAAATCCACCGCATTTACAGCAGAATAATCCTCAAACTGCTTTGTGAGCTGAGAAATACTAACCACTGGAGTATCAGTCATAGGTTCACCAGAGAAATCAGGCCGATTTTACCCCCAACAGACCGAAATAGATACATTTCGGAAAGTAAGTGAACAAAACGCCGATTAGCTCATCCGATCTTTCAGTAAAAACCCTTAAAATGAGGCCCATAGGCTAAATTCACCATCACATCACCCCGGTTTCACCATTCTCACACCGGACTCACACCGGACTCACACCGACCTCACGCCGAACTCACACCACCCTCGCCCTATTCCATGCAAATCCATCGACTACCCACCCGCGCAGACAACTATATATTTGTTCTCCACAACCCTGCTGACAATACTGCCGCTGTGGTCGACCCAGCCGATGCGCCACCCGTCTTAAGCCTACTTACCGACCTCAACGCCAGCCTCGTCGCCATCTTCAATACTCATCATCACAACGATCATGTAGGGGGTAACCGCGCTCTGCTCAAACGGTTTCCACAGGCACAGGTCTACGGAGGCGCTGAGGACAAAGGCCGCATTCCAGGGCAGCAGCACTACTTAACCGATGGCGATACTGTCACCTTTGCAGATCGAACAGGCCAGGTTTTCTTTGTACCGGGCCACACCCGAGGACACATCGCCTACTATTTTCCGCCAGTTGAGAAAGCACTGGATTTAGCGGCACCAGATGCAGCAACTAAATCCACAGGCGACCTCTTCTGTGGCGATACTCTGTTTGCCGGTGGCTGTGGCCGACTCTTTGAAGGCACCCCCGCTCAAATGCAGCCTTCTCTGGCCAAGCTGCGCAGCCTACCAGACAAAACGCGCGTTTGGTGCGCCCATGAGTACACCCTCAGTAATTTGAAGTTTGCGCTGACGGTCGATCCAGATAATGAAAAGCTGCGATCGCGCTTTACCCAAGTCACCACCGCCCGCCAACAAAACCAACCCACCATTCCCACCGATTTAGCCATCGAAAAAGCAACCAATCCTTTCCTTCGCTGGGATAGTCCTGCCCTGCAGTCCACCGCAAATAGTCAAGAGCCTATCGCCGTCTTTGCACATATTCGGAAGCTAAAGGATAGTTTTTAAAAACCGCAGCCTCTGTCATCTTAGGCATTTCCACCTTAGGCATTTCCCGCAGCGTTTAAAAATAGACCTTGCAACCCCGCCAACAATTCAGTAACCTAGAAGACTGCGCTGCGACGGAACGCATTCACACGGCACTCATTCTAGAAAAATGGCGAAAAAAAGAACTCAAATGGTCCTCAGCCAGGACATTCCTAAACTAGGCAATGCTGGCGACTTGGTAGAAGTAGCTTCTGGCTACGCTCGTAACTACCTGATTCCTCGCAGCTTGGCATACCGCGTCACCCCCGGCGTCCTCAAGCAGGTAGAAATTCGCCGTGAGCGCGAACGCGAGCGCCTAGCGGCCATCAAGCAGGAAGCAGAAGCGACGAAGACCGCGCTCAACACCATCGGCATGTTCGTCGTCAAAAAAGCCGTCGGTGAAGACGACGCTATCTTTGGTACCGTCACCACAGCAGAAGTTGCCGAACTTATCCAAGCTAATGCTGGCAAAGAAGTTGACCGCCGCGACATCACCCTCCCCGAAATCAATAAGCTCGGCGAATACAAAGTAGACATCAAGCTGCACAGCGAAGTCACTGCAACTATCAACCTCCGCGTTGCCCCTGACTAAGCCGCTGACAAGATAGGGCGAATTGATACAAACATTTGTACTATTCGTTAACTTATTAGGGTAGAGAGCCTCAGTTGCTCCCTACCCTTTTATATTAGGGAGGAATTCCTCCTTTGCTCCCAATGGTTTCAGAACCCAAATTCAAGCCCGCATTCGACCGCCTCCCCCCTCAAAACATTGAGGCAGAAGAAGCTATCCTCGGCGGCATCCTCATCGACCCTGAAGCCCTTGGCCGCGTTACCGAAGTCCTCATTCCAGAAGGCTTTTACATCGGTGCTCATCGCACCATCTATCAGGCCGCCCTCGAACTGCAATCTAGGGGCCTGCCCACAGACCTTATGGGCCTTGCCAGCTGGCTAAAGGACAAAGAGGTTCTAGAAAATATTGGCGGTCAAAGCCGCCTCGCTCAGCTAGTAGATCGCACCATCAGCGCGGCCAACATTGACCAGTACGCCAAGCTGGTGATGGACAAGTACACCCGTCGCAAGCTCATCCAGTCCGGCGGCGAAATTATCCAGCTGGGCTACGAAACCGAAACGCCCCTAGAAAACATCCTTGACCAGTCAGAACAGTCCCTCTTTGGCATCACCCAAGAGCGCCCCACCCAAGGCCTCACCAAAACCTCCGACATCCTCACCGACACCTTTACCGACATTGAGCAGCGATCGCTCGGCATGGTGCTCCCCGGCCTATCCTGTGGCTTCTACGATCTAGACGCTATGACCCAGGGTTTTCAACGCTCTGACCTGATAATCACGGCTGCTAGGCCGGCAATGGGGAAAACGAGCTTTGTCCTCAACGTAGCTCGCAATATCGCAGCAGAACACAAGCAGCCGGTCGCTATCTTTAGCCTGGAGATGTCAAAGCAGCAGCTGATTTATCGTTTGCTCTCTTCTGAGGCCAAGATTGAAAGTGGTCGCCTGCGCACAGGGCGCATTGCTCAGCATGAATGGGGCCCCATGGGTCACGCGATTAATACGCTGTCGGAGCTGCCGATTTTTATTGACGATACGCCCGGCATTGGCGTCACGGAAATTCGCTCAAAAGCAAGACGGCTTCAGGCCGAAAATGGTGGTGCGTTAGGTCTGATTTTGATCGATTACTTACAGCTCATGGAAGGTACAGGTGATAACCGAGTCCAAGAACTATCAAAAATGACGCGATCGCTCAAAGGACTCGCCCGCGAACTCAACGTCCCTATCATCTGCCTATCACAGCTCAGTCGCGGCGTAGAATCACGCACCAACAAACGACCCATGATGTCTGACCTGCGTGAATCAGGAGCCATCGAGCAGGATGCAGATTTGATCATGATGCTCTATCGCGAAGAATACTACGACCCCGATACTCCTGATCGCGGCATTGCGGAAGTGATTCTCACAAAGCATCGCAACGGCCCCACTGGCACCGTAAAACTGTTGTTTCAGCCAGAATATACCCAGTTCTTAAATCGTGCATCCGATCTATCAAACCGTGAGTAGCGCAGCGATCGCACTGAAATAACGCAGCCGAACACACGGAGCTATGTTCTCAGATTTTCTCGCCACCAACCATGACGCAAACAGCCAGCGGAGTAACCGCTGATGGGAATATTGAGCGTATTTGAGCTGCTTCTCTTATCTGCTTTATGGGGTGGCTCTTTTTTATTCATGCGCGTTGCTGCGCCTGTGTTGGGGCCAGTGTGGTTAATCGAATGCCGAGTCTTGTTTGCCGGCCTCGCACTGTTGCCACTGCTCATACGATTGCAGGCTTGGTCGATTATTCGCCCCAAGCTCAAGTCTTTATTTATTGTCGGCTGCATTAATTCAGCACTGCCGTTTCTCCTTTTGGCGTTTGCGTCGCTATCGCTACCGGCAGGCTACACCTCTATCGTCAATGCGACGACGCCTTTGTTTGGCACGTTAGTTGCGGCTATTTGGTTTCAAGAGGGGCTGACGCTGCCTCGAATGATGGGGCTGCTATTGGGCTTTACGGGTGTTGTACTGCTAATTGGGCTACAGCCAATAGCGATGACGCCGATGACGATAGGCGCGATCGCAGCTGGTTTGCTCGCAGCCATCATGTATGCGATCGCAGCGCCCTATGCCAGACAACAACTCTCTGGCATGTCACCTTTAGTCATTACCACCATAAGCCTGCTGAGTGCTGCTGCGGCGCTAATTCCACTGCTTCCCTTTACAGCGCCTCAGGTCATTCCCTCTGCGACCGTTTTACTCACGGTATTAGCGCTGGCTCTTCTTTCTACGTCGTTGGCCTATCTGCTGTATTTTCGACTCATTCAAAACATTGGCGCATCAAAAGCCCTGACTGTGACTTATCTCGTCCCTATTTTTGCCGTTATGTGGGGCGCACTCTTTCTCAAGGAAACCATCACTCTCGCTATGGTGAGCGGATGCTGTTGCATTTTACTCGGCACCGCAGCTGCCAACGGACTGCTCAAAATCAGGCCGCTTTCAAGCTAGCTGTCAGCGTTTCCACCGTCTGAGATGGCTGCGAACAATATCGACTCAGCCAAATAGATAAACAACATCGGGATTTGTCATCCAAAGCATTCATAGCCTCTATCCAGGCTTGGCCATCACGAGATAGGGAATCATCTTTGACAGCGGCAGGCTCACGAAAAAGTCGGTTGAGATGAAAAACGATTGCCATCTTTTGCCCAGGATGCAGCGCCGAAAAAGAGAGAATTAGCTCGGACACAGTTGCCGCAGGTGGGCTCATTTTTTGAGTCAGTAAAGCTCTGTTTTGAACGAAGCAATACTCAGTTAGGTTAAGGGTGGATTCTGACTTAATGGTAGAAGAGCACACACGAACAAAGTCGTCTTCTGAGTGATCAGCCGCCGAGGCTGATTGTGCATTCACCGCATGAGAAAAAATTAGCGTCCCTTGCCAGTCAGGGTGAGGGTGCGATCGCGCCTTTCCATACACTGCCACACTCTGCAGCTGAGCAACTGCCAACCGGGCAATGCCCTGCCCGATCCAGTTCACCGTCGCCGCCTGGGGCGGAACCTCATCAGCTTCTATCAAAAACTTGTAATGGCCCGCATCGGCCTTGACCCAGGCTCTCATACCACGTGCAGCAAGGGTGCGGTTCATTAAAGATGCGATCGCACTGGGGTCACCTTGTCTTGCCCTCGCCAGTAACGCCTTCGCTTCCATTTTCTACCCAAACTCGCCTTGATGACCCTATTTCTGACTCTATTTATAAGTTGCCCGCTTACCTTGCCATTGCTCACGTAAGCAGATGCAAAATTACACCGTATAGCCCCCAAGACAGCACCTGACGAATGGCAATAATCAAAAAAGCACCTCGCCCTACAGGTGTATTGAGAATCGCTAAGCCTCCCCTGAGCCGCATCGACCCGTAAAATCCCTGCTGCCAGTCCACGTGAAAATCTTTGACGAAGCGACTGGCCAGACCAATAGCAATCACATCCATCGGCAAAGATGTAAGAAAGCCAAACCCCGGCACCATACGCATTAGCGCCTCGACAAAGCCTAAGACCCCGGCCATCTGATACACACCGCTGATAGTGCGACAGCGGTAGCAAGGGCACAGCAACACCGCCACGAAAATGCCCACTGCGGAAAATATCGTCCCTGCACCAAACGTGATGAATACGTCATATATCCCCAACGCCTGTGCGGGCACTCTCACATCGTCCGGCAGTTCTTTGTAAACTGTCTCGGGCCAATCCGACGGAATAGTATCTAGGGCGACTAGGCCCAGCCCCGTCGGTGGCAAATCCCAATCAGAAGTGGGGCCATAAAGCGCATCATAGTGATCGGCAGAAATCGGCGTATCACTTTCAAAATAGGCCCGAGAAACACAGGCTACCCTGACGGGCGATGCCGCAGGAGCCTCTAAATTTCGCTGGCTCAGATCTGTTAATACAACCCCCTTAAACAAGGTATGTATCTGACTATCCGTAATTTCTATCGATTTAAAATTCTCTCTCAGCGTTGGATCGTCCCAGCGCTCAAAATCGGCAGTTTGCAGATAACCTAGATAGCTACATTCTTCTGTAGCTTGCGCAGACATCTCTTCTGTCACCTCTAAAAATGTTGAGACCGAGGCAGCGTAGCTTAGCTCATCCTCATCTCCTCCCAGCACTTGAACCGCCAGGGTACAGATTTCGCCTGAGGCTGGAGAGATATCACACAGTGGATAGGCGTACGCCGTCGTATCAATTGAGCGAATACCTAGCGCGATCGCAATCGCCAAGCCCACCGCCCAAATAGTCGGAACCAACCACACAGGAAACCGCCCAGCGGCAAACATAACAGGCTCTTCAGCCGGTAAACGCTGAGACGAAGAGGCCGCAAACTGCTGAGGAGAAGCGCCTGCGCCACCCACCGAACGATGGCTAGAGCCCCCTGCTGGCTCAGTTAAGTCCTCAGGCTCAGATATCTCCGGTTCGGGATCAGGCTCAAAGACTCTGGGCGTCAGCTCATCAACCGTTTTGGCTGGGTGCGCGCAGTATCGACTCAGCCAAATCGAGAGCTTGCGTAAGTCATTGCCTTCCACCGCCGCCATCGTGGCAGCCACCGTCTGACTCTCTTCAGACAGTGCCTCATCTTCAATAGGCTCTGGCCGACGGAAAAGCTTTTGACAATGGGGCAGCAGCACCAACTTTTGCTCATCGGGTAGAGCCGCAAATGCAAAGATAACTTGGCACACCGCATCTGCGGGCGGATCTAAACTCACAGACACCAAAGACTTGTTGCGAGTAAAGCAATACTCACTCAAATCTACGCTAGGGTCTACTGGCTGTACCGAAGGTTCAGCAGCCTCCGATTTTGGCTCAGCCATCTCTTTGGCACCATCGGCATCAGCTTGCTCTGGAGATGCATTGGCTTGTGCTTGAACCAGAGGAAAATGCACTTGCTGTTGCCAATTAGGCTGAGGGCTCTGCTGTGCCTTTCCATAAATGGTCACCGTTTGAATGTCTGGAATCGCCAGCTTATTCAGCCCCTGCACAATCCATTTCACCTGCTGGGCCTGGTCTGGCACCTGTGCTGATGAGATCAAAATTTTGTAGTCATTGCCTCGGCGCTTTATCTGTACCTGAGCACCCTGTGGCTGTAGCGTACGGTTCATTAGGGCTGCGATCGCATCCGGTTCACCCTGCTTTGCCTGGGCCAATATCGCCTGCTGAGTTATCATTCTCGTCAAATGAGTCTGTATTGACTCAATTTGCCCAATATAAGCACCAGCGTCGGACTTAAGATTAAATTCCGTTGTTTCACTGAAAGCACAATGATGAGTCGCACCCTCAACAGAGAGTCCATTGCAACAACAAGCAAATTCTCAAAAAGACTGAAACAACCGAAATATCCAGCTCTGGGAAATGACTCAAAACAAGATAAAAGCAGCCCCTAGCAAGCCACCATGTTTTAGCGTTTTATTAAAACATTGACCTCTTTATTGAGCTGGTCTCCGAGCTTATCTTCAGCAACATCTAAGTCATAATCCATTTGTAAACCAAGCCAAAATCGTGGCGACATATTAAAGTAACGAGCGAGTCGCAGTGCCGTGTCGGCAGTGACACGACGCTTGCCATGCACGACCTCATTAATACGCCGAGCTGGGACGCGTAAAGCAAGAGCTACTTGATTTTGACTAAGCGCCATCGGTTTCAAAAACTCTTCCAGTAAGACTTCACCAGGATGTACTGGTTTCAGCTTCTCTTCCCTCATTCCTCAAACCTCCTCAGTGATAGTCAACTATTTCGACATTGAATGCATGGCTTTCGAACCAGTTAAAACAAATCCGCCACTGGTCGTTTATACGAATACTGTATTGCCCTTTTCGATCTCCCGATAACCTCTCCAGTCGATTAGCAGGCGGCACGCGAAGATCTTGTAGGGTTTCTGAACGATTGAGCATTCTCAATTTTCGCAACGCAACATGCTGTATGTCCGAAGGCAGTTTTCGTGATCGCTGACGCTCAAAAATTTTCTGCGTCTCTTTGTCTTTGAAGCTTTTAATCACACTCTAGCGAAGCTCGCTATTTCACACACAAGTATAACGCAAGCCGTTAAACGCTATTCGTTATGCTGCACACTAAAAAAATCCTGCTCTTGCCTTTCGGCAACAAAGCAGGATTTTCAAAAATTTAGGTTACTACCTGAGCATTAACTGCCAATGCGCAGTAACTCCACGTCAAAGATCAGCGTTGCATTTGGTGGAATGACACCGCCTGCACCGCGAGCGCCGTAACCCAAGTCAGGAGGAATAATCAGCTTGCGGCGATCACCGACTCTCATCATGCCGACGCCTTCATCCCAGCCTTTGATCACTTGGCCTTGGCCAACGGTGAAGTCAAATGGACGACCACGATCGCGTGAGCTATCAAACTTGGTGCCATCTTCTAACGTGCCAACATAGTGCACAAACACGCGCTGACCGGACTGAGGCTGTGCACCATCACCTTCATTGATCACCACGTACTGCAAGCCAGAATCGGTCGTTACTACATTTTCGTCAGCCATTGCGTCCCCTTCAGGTGCATCATCTTCCATTAAATCACTGGCGCTCTGGGCAACTAGCGTCTCAGTCTGCGTGACTGCCGCAGGCGCATTGGCCGCACCATCTGCCACGGCTTGCTCACTATCGCCACCAGTAAACTGGGCAACTAGCAGCACCGCACAGCAGGCCACCACCACCCCAAAGCTAATTAGTATTTCTCGCATAGTTTTTATATAGATAGGCTTTTCGCTCTGCATTAATGAGCATTAACCATCACTACTCGACAACGGGCCTAGTGTACGACGTTTTCCTTCGTCTAAAAACTTATCGCCACTGCTTGTTTTCCAGATCGCGCAGCTGCCGCTCTAGGCGATCTAGTCGGCCCCGCAGCTCATCCATTTCAGACTGTCGAGGAACGCCCAAATCTTGCATAATGTTACGTACCTGCCGCTGCATCTGCTTTTCAATATCACCCTGGTTGATATTAAACTGCGCCATAAAGTCATCGACAAAGCCTTTTGCCTGATCAGGATCTAGCTTGCCATCACGGACGAGTTCCTCGCTCATCTGCTTGACTCGCTCCGCGACCAAAGACGTAGTGCCAATGCCAAACATTAACAGCTGGCGCAGCATGTTAGAGCTATCCATTACAATCTCCTCAAGGTAAGCACATCTACAAATTTTAGATAGCCTAACCCTCTGACGGTTGTATCATCAGCCAGTTGAGGGCAAGCTTTAAACGCGCAGGTTACTCTTGTATTTTGGCAAACTATTTCTGCCATAGCGGGCGGTTTACCGTAGGCGGGTGCTATCAGTTTGGCAGGCTCTCTCAGGAGGAAATTATGGCCGCTTGTCCTCAGTGCGATCGCACCCTATCTTCCACCGCCGTCAGCTGTCCCCACTGTAATCTCCAGCTAAAGGCCCACGGCCACCCTGGCATTCCACTTCATCGTGCCACTGGCACAGACTTTCTGTGTGACAGCTGCATATACCATGCCGACGATACCTGCAACTTTCCCCAGCGGCCCCAGGCCAAAACCTGCACGCTCTATCAGGCTATCGACACCCCTGCCAAGCTTTCTCCCCAAGAGATTTATCCACTGCCCTGGTGGCGAAAAATCAATCAGTTCTGGCTGGCGGTCGCTATCCTCATCGGCCTGTCCATCCTCGTCACCCTGCTGTAGGCATCCATAGCAATCTGCACTACTAAGCTTGTTCGCACTTAGTACAGGGGCAACCCTTGTTCTATCAAACTTGGTGCTTGGCTAGCTATACAAAGAAACCCATCAGGTTAAAGATCGCTACGAATCACAAAGAAGCGTGCACAGCAAGCGATCGCACCCAGCGAGCGGTGTTATCACAAACAGTAGATAAAAGTCCTCATCCACAGGTTTTCTATGCTGGCCTACACCACTGCTACTGACTTCATCACGCTTCCAACTGGGCTAGAAGCCGCCATCTATATTGCCGGACTGCTGGTGCTCATGGCCTGTCCCTATCTATTTTTGTTTGCTGTCGATAGGCTGAATGCTCTCAAGCAAATGAGTACAAAGCAAATGAATACACTCCAGCAAAAATCTGCCCGCAGCGCCACAGCCAACAACGCTCCGCCACAAAACAATTCATAGCGCCTGCCATCAGCTGCCATCACAGGAGCTGCCATCAAGCCTACAGCGAATCTAATCCAAAAATGGCCTGAGACTCAGCACCCATTGCAGTGTCTAAAGACACCTCATGGGTCGAGTTGCGACCGCCAGGAATCTCATTGCCCACGTTGCCCGCAGGTGGCTGATCGTCCACACGCTCTATCTGTTTGGCCACCGCATATGTCACATACTGACTAACTGAAACGCCCTCTTGTTTCGCGAGCACCTGCAGCTGTTCAAAAACAGCATCCGGCAATGTGATCATTAAACGATTCATCAAAACCACCCCACGCAACTAAATACTTGTATACCTGTTGCAAAGCAACATTCAACCCGATCTATCCAAAAACCTAAATCAGTTACGATGCCTTACCTACACTTTTTCATAGTGCCCTAACACCCTTTACTTCCGCCACAAATTAGCTCATTAAAGCAGCGCTCAAACTATCATCAGGCTCATCCGATAATCCAGCACAGTTCAGTTAGCACATTACCCTCTACAGGCTTGTATTGTGACGTCAATGTGCTTTTTCTTCTGTAGATTTCTCGATAAGTTTCGTACGTCAAACGACGATTACATACTTTCAGAACACATCGGCCTACTTTACCTACCGTGCACACTTACCACGCAGTTGCTTGAGAGGTATCGTCCTGTTGCGTTGTCTCGGGTGCGATCGCAAAGAACTACAATCATGTAGAGACACCCCTACTCACTAACATCAGCAACAGCGATAAAGCTTAGTGCAGATTGCTTATCCGGCCTCATTCCATCAGCCGTCGTAACCTCTATGACCTCAACTCTCATCAATAGCAGCGAAAACAGCAGCGAAATTGCAGACGCCGTCGAACAGCGACGAAATTTTGCCATTATTTCTCACCCAGACGCGGGTAAAACGACGCTCACCGAGAAACTCTTGCTGTACGGAGGTGCCATTCACGAGGCCGGATCGGTCAAGGCTCGCCGCGCAGAGCGCCATGCCGTCTCGGACTGGATGACCCTGGAGCAGCAGCGAGGTATCTCCATCACCTCCACCGTGCTGCAGTTTAGCTATGACGACTACTGGATCAACTTACTCGACACGCCTGGTCACCAAGACTTTAGTGAAGACACCTATCGCACCCTAGCTGCCGCCGACAATGCGGTCATGCTAGAAGATGCGGCCAAAGGCCTTGAGCCCCAGACCCGCAAGCTCTTTGAGGTATGTCGGATGCGTGACATGCCGATTTTCACCTTCTTTAACAAGCTAGATCGCCCCGGCCGCGAGCCGCTAGAGCTGCTAGACGAAATTGAGCAGGAGCTAAATTTGGCGACCTATGCGGTGAACTGGCCCATTGGCATGGGCGATCGCTTTAAAGGCGTCTTTGACCGTCGCAAGCAGCAGGTGCATCTCTTTGAACGCACGGCCCACGGCAGCAAAGAAGCTAAAGACATCGTGCTCGACTGGGGCGATCCGCGCATCAAAGAACTCGTTGGCGAAGAGCTGTTTGACGAATTTACCGAAGAGCTGGAGATGCTCAATGAAATTGGGCCAGAGCTAGATTTAGAAATGGTGCACGCCGGGCAGATGACCCCCGTATTTTTTGGCAGCGCCATGACAAATTTTGGCGTCGAGCTATTTTTAGAGGCCTTTTTGGACTATGCGCTCAAGCCAGGCGCCCACGACAGCACCATTGGAGAAGTCGAGCCCGAGAGAGAAGATTTTTCTGGGTTTATCTTTAAGCTGCAGGCCAATATGGATCCGCGTCATCGCGATCGCGTGGCCTTCATTCGCGTCTGCTCCGGCAAATTTGAAAAAGACATGGTGGTCAGCCATGCCCGCACGGGTAAAAATGTCCGCCTCTCTCATCCCCAAAAGCTCTTTGGTCAAGGCCGAGAATCTTTAGAAGTGGCCTATCCTGGTGACGTCATCGGCCTGAACAACCCCGGCGTTTTTGCCATCGGTGACACCATTTACCAAGGTGAAAAGCTGGAATACGAAGGCATTCCCTTCTTCTCCCCAGAGATGTTTGCCTATCTAAAAAATCCCAATCCGTCCAAATTTAAGCAGTTTCGCAAGGGCGTCTCTGAACTACGCGAAGAGGGCGCAGTACAGATTATGTACTCTGCTGACGAGTCTCGCCGCGATCCGATTTTGGCTGCTGTGGGTCAGCTCCAGTTTGAAGTCGTGCAGTTTCGACTAAAAAATGAGTACAACGTCGATACGCTACTAGAACCCATTGGCTACAGCGTGGCTCGCTGGGTGACAGGTGGCTGGCCTGCCCTCGAAAAAGCGGGTCGCATTTTCAATACGGCCACCGTAAAAGACAGCTACGGTCGCCCGGTGCTGCTATTTAAAAATGAATGGAACTGTCGCCAAACTGAGGGGGATCACCCTGAGCTCAAGCTGAGCAACACAGCGCCTGTCGTATCAGGAATGCAGCCAGAAGATCTGTAAGGCTGCTTTTGGGGCAGCTATCAAAAAGCCACAAAGCTTAATGGACAAAGCGTCCGATTGTTACATTGTCACAAAAGAGATTAAGCGTTAATAAGCTTTAGGGCTGTCGGGGATCACACCTTTTATCAATCGTTACTATTTAAAGGTAGCCCATCGGTACATCCGAGGAGCACTTTTATGAATAAGACTATCTTTTGCCTGATTGCATTCGGCATTGCCCTCAGCCTTTTGCATGTGCCCAGTGTGATTATTCCTGTCGGCATTATTGCCTGCTTGTCTATCCTCACGGTCAAGGTATTTTGGTCTGTACTGCAATCGTTTTCACAGTCTACAGTCAAGTCTCAAACGGGATTTTGATAGAGCGCCTAGCAAGCAAAGCCCAGTGCTGCAGACAATCCAGCTTTAGTCTGTATAGACCTAAAAACATAGACCTAAAAACATAGACCTAAAAATACAAACATAAAAAAGCGACTCTTTTAATCGGGTCGCTTTTTTGTATTTTTTGAAAGGCAAGATAACCAAAAACTCTCTGCTGAGATGATTATTAATCGTCATATTCGCTAGATTGATTGCTGTAAGGGTTGTTTACAGGCTTCTATTTCAGCTATGACGGCTTTGTTTATCATCAAACTCATAAATAGAGTTAGGCGCTCTTGCACGCGAGCCGATAAAATGATCCGGTTGCATTAGGCGATCGCACCCCTTGATAGAACGCTACACCTTGCCCGAGATGGGCGACCTTTGGACTGACGAATATAAGTTTCAAACTTGGCTGCAGGTAGAAATTGCCGTTTGCGAAGCACAGGCAAAACTAGGCCGTATTCCTCAGGACGCTGTTGACACTATCAAGGCCAAAGCCAACTTCGACGTCGCCCGCATTCTGGAAATCGAAGCCGAAGTGCGCCACGACGTCATTGCCTTCCTTACCAATGTAAATGAATACGTCGGTGATGCTGGGCGCTACATCCACGTCGGCATGACTAGCTCAGATGTGCTAGACACCGCACTGTCCTTACAAATTGTCGCCAGTCATAAGCTGATTCTCACCCATACCGAAAACCTGATTCAGGCTATTCGCTACAAGGCCCAGGAGCATCGCGACACCGTGATGATTGGTCGCTCCCACGGTATTCATGCCGAACCTATGACCTTTGGCTTTAAGCTGGCCGGCTGGCTAGCTGAAATGCAGCGCCACCGCGAACGCCTCACCCGCATCGGCGACGAAATTGCCGTCGGCCAGGTATCTGGCGCAGTGGGCACCTATGCAAACATCGATCCCGAAGTCGAAGAAATCACCTGTCAGCTGCTGGGGTTAAAGCCAGATACAGCGTCAACTCAGGTGGTCTCCCGCGATGTCCATGCCGAGTTCATCATGACCTTGGCTGGCGTGGGCGCGTCTATCGAGCGTTTTGCGGTAGAGATTCGCAACCTGCAGCGCACCGACGTGCTCGAAGTGGAGGAATTTTTTGCCAAGGGTCAAAAGGGCTCGTCTGCGATGCCCCACAAGCGCAATCCGATTAAGTCTGAGCGCCTGACGGGCATGGCTAGAATTTTGCGGGCGAATGCGATCGCAGCCCT